>CAZBDA010000029.1:0-18869 GCA_964490445.1 uncultured Rickettsiales bacterium
GGGAGTGCCAAGGCGACTGCGACGACGCAGATGCTTCGGTCAACACGTTGGGAGCCGAGGTAATATGTGATGACACGGCCGACAACGACTGTGACGGCTTGTTTGATTGCGACGATCCCGACTGTGCGTCCGCAACCAACTGCGTACCCCCCAATTGCAGCGACGGCAGCGACAATGACGGCGACGGTTGGGTGGATGTAGCAGATCCCGACTGTGGCGCCGGGGTCGCGGAGCAGGGCCTGGGCACGACTCAGTGCAACGATGGCGCGGACAACGATGCCGACGGCCTGACCGATGCGGCGGATCCCCAGTGCGGCACGGCAGACTCCCTGAACGAGGCCGTGGACTCCTGTTCCGATGGCGCCGACAACGACGGTGACGGCTGGGTCGACGGCGATGACCCCGACTGCCTGGCATTGTTGCGGGAACGTGGCTTTGACCTGCAGGTGGAGTGCAACGACGGGCTCGACAACGACGCCGACGCTGCCTCGGACAGCGACGATCCCGAGTGTGCCGATGCCTACGACGACTCGGAGTCCTCGGCGGGTGCTGACGACTGCAGCGACGGCGCTGACAACGACGGCGACGGTTGGGTCGACAGCGATGATCCCGACTGCTTCGTCTCGCCCTTCGATGAAGTCGGCTACGGAAGCGCCGAGTGCAACGACGACGTCAACAACGACGGCGACTTCTTCATTGATGACGCCGATCCCGATTGCGCCGATGGCTTCGATGACAGCGAGGCGACCGACAACTGCTCCGACAGTATCGACAACGACGCTGACGGCTGGATGGACATTGCCGATCCGGACTGCCTGGTCGGCAGCACCGAGAGCGGCTATGGCACCACCGAGTGCAACGACAATGTCGACAACGACTTCGACGGCGCGCCTGATGGCATCGATCCCGAGTGCTCCTCGGCGACGGATGACTCGGAGCAGAGCGCTGCGCCTGACGACTGCGCTGATGGTGCAGACAACGATCTCGATGGCTGGGTCGATGGCGACGATCCTGACTGTCGTCAAACGCCGTTTGACGAGGTCGGATTTCTGCTCGCACTCGAGTGCAATGACGGCGTCGACAACGACGGCGATGGATTTGCCGACAGCCTCGACGCGCAGTGCAGTAATGCTACAGACACGGCGGAGATCTCGGCTTGCGCGGACACGGCGGACAACGATCTGGACGGCTGGCTCGACCTGGACGATCCCGGCTGCATAGGTGATGCCGAGCACGACACCGAGGGCGGCTTCGGTAGCGGTTTCTGCGCGGATGGCATCGACAACGATGCAGATGGCCAGACGGACAGCCAGGACCCGCAGTGTTTGAACGCCTTCACTGCTTCCGAATAGCGCTCGCGGGATTACTGCTCGCCGTATTCCTGTCTGGCTCGTCGGCCCACGGGGCCGAGGCTTCTATCCCAGAATTGGTTCGTTCGCTGCAGGAATACAACGCTGCCGCTCGCTTCCCGCTACCGGGGCTTGATCCGGGGCAGATGCGACGGCTGAGTCGTGGCAAGGTGGTGCGGATTCGCGACCAGGTCAGCGCTGATGGCGGGCCGCAGCGAATCACCGGCCTGTTGGTCTGCGATGCGAAGCGCGATGATCTGTGGGTCGCTTTGCGCGATCCACACCTCACCGCGGTCAAGGAACTCACCGAGGTTCGCATTTCTCCGGACGGTCAGTGGCCGACACTCTGGTACCAGTTCTTTCATATGCCGGGTCCGTTCGCAGACCGACACTGGGTCATCGCGGTCGACGACAACATCGCCCTGGCCGAGGGCAGCAGCGATCGCCTGTGGGAGCACTACTGGACCCTGTACGATGACGGGCCGAACAAGGCCGCAGAAGTAGTCGCGGCAGGACGCATTCCAGGCGTCGACGAGGCGCTGGCGGCGAAGGCTGTCTACGTTCCGTTCAACGAGGGCGCCTGGCTTCTGATGTCGCTGGGCGAGGGCCGCACCCTGCTCGGCTACATGGTGCGAGTTACCGTCGGTGGGCGAATTCCGGACAAGTTGGTGGTCAACTACTCGATGTTGACCTTGGCTCGGCTGTTACGTGGAGTGGCGGCCCGAAGTGCCAGTGCCGAGCAGCACTACGGCGCCGAGCATCGGCGGATCCGCGGCGGCGGCGGTCAGCCCATACCCTGAGTTTGCTATCTTCATCGGTCCGGCTGCGGCAGAATGCGCGTCGCTGCTGCTGCTTGGATGGAGATGAATCGTGACTGAATCTACCGAGACCTTCTGGCCCCGAACCCACACTGCGGGTGAGCTGCGTGCTGCTGACGGCGGCAACGTAGTGGTGCTCAACGGATGGGTGAACACTCGTCGCGATCTGGGTGGCCTGATCTTCATCGATGTGCGCGACCGCTACGGGATCACCCAGGTTCTGTTCGATCCCGATCTGGTTGCCGACGAGACTTTCGAGACTGCCCGGAGCCTGCGCTCGGAGTTCGTGGTGGCGGTGAAGGGCACGCTGCGGGTTCGCGACGAGCGTCAGCGCAACGAGCGGCTGCCTACCGGTGAGGTCGAGGTGGTCGCGGAAGGGCTGCAGCTGCTGACTCGCAGCAAGCCCCTACCCATTGTGCTTGACGGCAAGGCTGAGGCCGGCGAGGAACTGCGTTTGAAATACCGCTACCTTGACCTGCGTCGCGGCACGCTCCAGCGCAACCTGCGCCTTCGCCACGATGTCTGCATGGATACGCGCAACTACTTCAGCGACAACGACTTCATCGAGGTCGAGACGCCGGTGCTGACCAAGTCGACGCCTGAGGGAGCGCGCGACTACCTCGTGCCCTCGCGGGTACATCCAGGGAGCTTCTTCGCGTTGCCCCAGAGTCCGCAGTTGTTCAAGCAGATCCTGATGGTGTCCGGCTACGACCGGTACCTGCAGATTGTGCGCTGCTTCCGCGACGAAGACCTGCGCGCCGATCGCCAGCCTGAGTTCACCCAGGTCGACCTCGAGATGTCGTTCTGCACCAAGGAGTTGCTGTTCCCAATTCTCGAGAAGTGGATCGCCCTGCTGTGGAAGAAGCACCTGGGCGTGGAGATTTCCCTGCCCATCTCGCGGATGAGCTACCAGGAGGCCATGGAGAGCTACGGTATCGACCGGCCCGATCTGCGCTTCGGGCTGCAGCTAGCGACAGTTTCTGACCTGCTCGATGGCACCGAGGCTGCCCCCCTGCGCAATGCACTCGACCTCGAAGATGGCACGGTAAAGGCCTTGTTCGTGGCAGGAGACCCGAGCTGCATGAGCCGCAAGGACCTCGACGGCCACACAACCTTGGTGCGGGAATTCGGCCTCGGAGGATTGCTGTGGGGCAAGGTGACTGCGGACGGAGCCAGCGGCGCGGCCGGTAAGTTTCTCAGCGAAGAGCAGCGCACCGCCATTATTGCTCGCCTGGCCGAGCGGAACGGTTTCGATGCCGGCTCCCAGGGGATCTTGATGCTGTGCGCCGGGCGCCAGAGCGTGGTCAACGATGCAATGGGCCGTCTTCGGATGGCAATTGCCCGGGGCCTCGACATGGTCCCGGCTTCGGGGTTTGCCTTTACCTGGGTCACCGACTTTCCGGCCTTTGAGTGGAGCGAGACGGACGAGCGCTGGACCGCCATGCATCACCCTTTCACCTCGCCCGTGGCTGAGGATATTCCCCTGCTCGCTAGCGACCCGGGTGCGGTCATGTCGGACGCCTACGACATGGTGTGCAACGGCTACGAGATCGGTGGCGGAAGCATCCGAATCCACGATCCCGATGTGCAGTCTCAGGTGTTTCGGACCCTCGGGATTGGCGAGGAGGAGGCGCGCTTGAAGTTCGGCTTCCTGCTCGACGCGCTGTCGTATGGCACTCCGCCCCATGGTGGTATCGCCTTCGGTCTCGATCGCCTGGTCATGCTGCTTGCTGGCACCGAGGCGATTCGTGACGTGATCGCCTTCCCCAAGACGCAGAAGGCGTCGTGCTTGATGACGGTGGCGCCGAGCAAGGTAGATCCTGGGCAACTCGACGAGCTGTTCCTCGCCAGTACCGTGCCACCCGCCGCAGACGAGGAGGACTGATCCGTGGCTTCCGTCAGCATCTGTCCCGCTTGTCGGTCGGTGGTACCGACCGAGCAGAAATTGCGACCGGCCACGTTCCCGTTCTGCAATGAGCGCTGCAAGCTGGTCGACCTGGGCAAGTGGCTGAACGGTGAGTACGTGCTCCCCGAGCCCATCTCCCCCGACGATGATGCGGCCATCCAGGAGGTGCTCAACGCGCGCACGGGCGAGGGCTAGCCCCCGGGAAAGCAGGCTACGGCTTCTCGATCGACAGAAACTTCCTGGTGCCCGCCCGCTCGACGGCCAGTGGTACAAAGGTCCGCCCGGCGGTGCGGATGGCCTTCATCACCTCCTCGGTGGTGTTTACGGCGCTGCGATTGACCTCCATCAGCACGTCGTTGACCGCAAGACCGGCATCCTCGGCCAACGAGCCCGGTACGACCTTCTCGACGATTACCCCTCCGGCTCGGGCATTGCGCTTCAGTCTCCGGTTGTGTTGCTTGTCCGCCGGTACCAGCGCGAAGCCCAGTTCGTGCTCCAGCCAGTTGTCACTGAGGCCGCCTTTTCCGGGTCTGCTCCGCCGCTGTCTCGAGTCGATTGCGCGCCGCTCGTTGGGGGTCGGACGCTCCTGCAGTACTACGGCCAGCATTACGGTCTTCCAGCCACTGTCTTTCCCCTGCCGTGACACCACGCAGACAAGCTTCTTGCCGATGGGTGCTGCGGCGACGATCTTGAGCAGTTCCTTGCTGCTCCTGATGGCCTGCGAGTTGAGTGCTGTGATCACGTCGCCGTCGCGCATGCCGCTGGTTGCTGCGGGAGTATCCGGCAGCACGGCCACCACGTAGGCTCCTGAGTCGATTCCAGCCTTCTGCTGATCCGGGCTGAGGTCTCTGGGCTGCACCCCGAGCCAGCCACGACGAACGCGGCCCTCGGCGATGAGTTGGTCGGCGATGGTGCGGGCCATGTTGATGGGAATGGAGAAGCCTATGCCGCCGCCGCCGCCGGCAATGATGGCGGTGTTGATGCCAATGACACGGCCATGGATGTCGACCAGTGGGCCACCGGAGTTGCCGGGGTTGATTGGGGTGTCAACCTGTAGGAAGTCCTGGTACGCGAGGTTTTCGAAGCCCGGCGCGGCAAGGCCTGGTGCCGCAATACCGACGTTGTTTCGACCCTTGGCAGAGACGTGGCCCACTGTGAAGGAATTCTGGAAGCCCATGGGCGAGCCGACAGCGACGGCGAACTGTCCGACTCGGACGGCGTCGGAGTCACCAAGCTCGGCGGGCGTCAGTCCTTGTGGTGGATTGGTGAGGCGGATCACCGCGACGTCACTCTCGATGTCGGTGCCGACAAGTTCGGCTTCGTAGCGTCGCCCGTCCGAGAGCAGTACGGTGATTTTTCTGGCCTTCTGCACGACATGGTTGTTGGTGAATACGGTGCCGTTGGTGTCGACCAGGAAGCCGCTGCCGGTGCCCGACGGTGGCTCCAGGAAGGGTGGTAAATCGGGGAGCAATTCCTGGAGGGCCCCGCGTTCCGACTTGCTCAGTTCGTTCTCGACTTCCACCATGACGACGCTGGGACGGATGCGTACAGCGACTTCCACGAACACCGCTTCGAGACTCTCGACCAGCTTGCGTGCCTCAGCGCTCGGGGTCTCCTCGGCATTGTCTTTTGGTGCCGCGACGATAGTTCCTGAACACGCCATGCTGGCCAGCGCGAGGAGGCCGAAAAGGCGCCGGGGGTGGAACGCTGAGCTCACAGTTCTCTCCGGATGGCGGGGGATCGTCTGGTGGGCGACTGTCCTCGAGCCTCGGCTGCTATCATCGCTCAAACAGCCCCCGGCGTCTCATGAGCATGCGGATTCTACTGGTCGAAGACGACCACTACTTCTTGGGAATCCTCCGCGACTACCTGGTGCACGCAGGCTTTGAAGTGCTCGAGGCGGTCGACGGAAATGCGGCCCTTGAGCTGTCGGCCCGCGAGGCGGTGGACCTGGTCCTATCAGACGTGCTTCTGCCACGCATCAACGGTCTTGAACTAGCCGCACGAATCAAAGAGGCCGGCGGGGACGCGGCGCCGGTGGTCCTGCTCATGTCTGCTGTCTACCAGGGCGAGGACGAGATCCGCTCCAATCTTCGCCAGTGTGGTGCGGATGACTACCTCATCAAGCCATTCACCATGGAGCAGCTGCACCGCAAGCTTGCCGCATTTCTGCCCATCGAGCGGCCCTCTCCGCTGGGTGAAGGGCGTGGCAAGCCGGGGGATACCCTGACCCTGGTGGCTGGTTGGGGGGGCGAAGTCGAGGTGCCTCGCGATGGTGAGATTCGTCCCGGCTTCCTGGCCAGGTTGCTCCTCCGGTTGCGTAGCGCGAGTCACACGGGTGTTCTCAGGATGGGCGACGGCACCCGCTGGAAGGACATCGTCTTTCTCAACGGCTACCCGATGTGGGCTGACGGTGGCGGCACTCACAACCGAATGGGAACCATGCTGCTCGAAGAGGGGACGATCAGCCAGGAGCAGTACGCGGTTGCCGTGCAGTGCATGCGCGACGAAGGGACCGACTTTGGTTCCGCCCTTACCGACAATGGGATCCTGTCGGCCACCGAGCTGTACCGGCAACTTCGGCGGCTTGTCGAGAGAAGGGTGGTCTCCGGTCATGCCTGGGCGGTGGGCAGTTGGACGCTCAGTTCCGTCTTCCCGAAGCAGGCGAGTTGCTTCGAAGTGCAGCCACTCCGCGCGGTCTGGCGAGGCATTCGAGCGCATGGTGACCTCGCAGCGATGCACGAGTCGGTGAACAGTCACGACGCGGACTACGTCATCCCGACTGCTCGCTACCATGCCGACTGGACGGTGCTCAAAGGCGAAGAGGCCTTTGCTTCCCTGGGCTCTTTCCTCAACGGTATGCGCACGGTACGACAGCTTCGCGAGCTCGAGGTCCTTGCGGACGAGGAGTTCACCTGCGCGCTGTGGTTGATGTTCGAGGCGGGCATGGTTGGCTTTGCCGCACGTCCCGCTCAGTCTGCGAGGTTGTCGTCCTCTGCCGGCGGTGCGCAGACCCTGCCAACATTGCGCAGCGACACGATTCCCAGCGACCTGTCCGCCGAGGGTGAGCTGATCCTCTATGACTACCTGCGACTCTGGCAGGCAGATTTCTTCTCGCTGTTCGGAGTCTCGATGAAAGACGACGAGGAAGAGATCCAGCGGGCTCTGTCGACTTCACCGGTGAGTTGGCAGATCGACGAACTGGACGAGGCCCTGCCGGGCGACATTCGGGCCAAGGCGAAGGCGTTGATGGCCTGGATCGAGGAGGGGCGCAGTACCTTGAGTTCGTCGGATGGTCGCGAGGCCTACCGGACCCGCCTGGAACTGGGGTCCACCGGGACCTACCGGACGGTGTCGGCGCCTGACTCTACTGAGGCGGCGATGTTCTTCGAGAATGGCAAGGGCTTCGTGCGCCTGCACAACTATGTCGAGGCTGAGAAGTCCTTCGGCCGGGCGGTTGATGCCGACCCCGCCACCCCCGAGTACCTGGCCTATCGAGCCTGGGCAGGCTATCGCCGTGATGGCGGCTCGGTCTCGGCGGTCCAGGAGGCCCGTCGCCTGCTCTCGGAAGCGCTCGAGGCCGACACACATCAGCCGATGGCGCACTACTTTGTCGGCCTTATCCACCGCGACCAGAAGGAGTTCTCTGCTGCCCTGGAGGCGTTCCAGCAGGCTGTTCGCTTCGATCCGGGATTTGAGCCCGCCCGCATGGCCCTGGAGCAGGTGGAGGAACTCGCTGGCGCTCTGCACTAGCAGGCCGTCTCTCCGGGTCCGCGCGCATGCCCCCAGCGAAAGATACTGTAGACGACGTCCTTCGGCTGCTAGAGAGCGTCTCTGAGGCTGTGCCACGCTACGTGTGCCGGCATCCTGAGCTTCTCGAACAGATTGCTGCTGGTGATCGACCCAGCCGGGACGAGTTGTTTGCCGAGGCGCGCCGCGAGGCTGAGCAGGCCGCCGACCTGGATGAAGGTGGGGAGCAGGCCATCCGCCGAGCCTTGCGTCGTATCAAGTACCGGGTCGTGGGGGGATTGATTCTCGAGGACCTGCGGGTTGGCCCCGATGCGGTGGACTCGGTCACTGCCAGCATCTCAGATCTTGCCGACGCGCTCTGTGAGGCGGCTGTACATTTTGTCGATCTGCGCTTGGCCGCTGGCCACGGACGACCCGATTGGCGAGGGCTTGGACTTGCAGTGCTTGCGATGGGCAAACACGGCGGCCGAGAACTGAACTACTCGTCAGATATCGATCTTGTCTTCGTCTGTGAGCACCAGGACGGCCAGACCTCGGGCGCCAAGCCTATCTCTGCGGGGCAGTACGCAGAGCGGTTGGGCCGGGGCATGGCAGCGGTCCTGGCGGATCGAACGGAAGATGGTTTCTGCTTTCGGGTTGATCTCGGCTTGCGTCCCGATGGGAATTCCGGCCCTCTTGTGGTCTCCCTGGCCGCAGCAGAACAGTACTACCTGACCTGGGGGCGCACGTGGGAGCGCGCGGCCTGGCTCAAGGCGCGGCCATGCTCGGGTGACATCGCACTCGGCGAGGAGTTGCTGAAGCGAATTGAGCCGTTCCGCTATCGCCGCCACCTCGACTTTGCCACCATCGAGGACATCAGCGCTATGCGCGATCGGATCTCCGCCGCGGCTCGGACAGGTTCGCTGCAGGCCGACCTCAAGCGGGGGCCTGGCGGGATCCGCGAGTTGGAGTTCCTGGTTCAGGCGGGCCAGTTGGTGTGGGCTGGCCGACGGCCGGTGCTCAGGGTCCGGGGCACGCTGGAGGCGCTGTACCTGTTGCAAGAGCACGGCGCTCTGCCCGAGGGGGTCACTGCGGATCGGCTGGCTCGCTGCTATCGCGTGCTACGTGCCGTGGAGCACCGACTGCAGTGGCCACAGGAGGCACAGACTCAGCGCCTGCCCGACGACGACAACGAGCAAGCCTGGGAAGCCCTGGCTCATGCGATGGGAATGAGTGGCGAGGATCGCCGCGAGCAGTTGCAGTTACAGCTTCGCGAGGTGCGAGCCGAGGTGGAAGAAGCATGGAGCGGCTTGGTAGGCGGTTCCTCCGAGGAGACCGCTCGCAGTGACCTCGTGGATCCCTTTGCGACAGCCGAGGAGCAGCTGGAGGTGCTTCAGTCCCTGGGGTTTGCGGAGCCTGCAGAGGCGAGCCGCCGTCTTGCACACCTGGCGAGCCTCGGCGGCGCTCGACGCCTCTCACAGAGTGGTTGGCGGGTCTTCGCGAAAGTTGCCCCGGAGTTGCTGGCACTGACGGCCGGCAGTAGCGACCCAGACCGCGCGCTGCAACACCTCGAGGGGTTTGTATCCCGAGCTGGAGCGCGACGCACAACCTACAAGCTGCTGCACGAGAATCCTTTGGTGATGCAGACCCTGATCCGCTTGTTCGCGGACTCGGCCTTTCTGTCCGAGCGCTTCCTGAGTCATCCCGAGCTACTGGATGCCCTGGTCCTGCGCGGCCAGGGAGGGGAGCTGCCGCCGCGAGGTGCCGAGGCGCTGAGCGAGCAACTGCTCGTCGAGTTGCGGCTCCTCGAGCAGGGTGACGACGCGCTCTCGATCTTGCGGACTTTCCACACAGTCGAACTACTGCGCATCGGATTGTCCGACCTTGCTGGCTCGCTACCCGATGGGGATGTTGCCAATCCCTGGCTCACGTCGCTGGCTGTGGCTTGTATCCGCGGTGCCCAGCACCTGGCCAGCCGGATGATGGAGCAGCGCCACGGTCCTCTGCTCGACGAAACGGGTGCTTCCTGTCCGATGGGGGTCGTCGGCATGGGGTCCCTGGGTTCGGGCTGGATGACCTATGGAAGCGACCTGGACATGGTCTTCATCTACGGCGACGACGTGTCGTTGCTGCCATCGGTTGGAGAGCGGCCGCTCGATTCCCGGCGCTGGACAACTCGCTGGAGCCAGCGGTTGATCAGCGCCCTGACGGTACCGACCCGGGAGGGAGCATGCTACTCCGTCGACATGCGCCTCCGGCCGCACGGCCAGGCGGGACGTGTGGTGGTGCCGCTGCAGGGCTTCGCAGACTACTACCTGCACAAGGCGCGTCCCTGGGAATGCATCGCCTTGTGCCGCGCCGCGACGGTTGCTGCCAGTGATTCGGGCCATTTCCGACGCATCGAAGACGCCCTGGTTGCCGCGCGGCGGGCAGCCGCCGGAAGTCCCGGGGAGTTGGTTGCCGAGGCTCGTGAGATGCGCCGTCGGCAGTGTGAGGAACTGCTGGTTGCAGGGGCTGACCGCTATCACTTGAAGCTGGGCCGAGGTGGCCTGTCGGACGTCGAGTTTGCTGCTTCCTGTGCCCAGGCGACCCGTGCCGAGGGGCACCCAGCGCTGCTTTGTTCCGATCCCCTCCGCGCGCTGGAGGCCCTGACTATCGACGGGCCGGTCACCGCAGGAGAGTGCGAAGGGCTGACTGGCGGCTACTCCTTTCTTCGCGCCGTAGAAAACCACCTGCGTCTGCGGTCGGGTCGCGGTGTAGAGCGCCTTGATTTCTCCAGTGAACAGGCTGCACGGCTGGGACGTTCGTTGGGATTCTCGTCTCCGGATCAATTACGGAAGACGCTGGATCAGCATCTCGCCGCGATCTCTTCGCTTGGAGATGCCATCATGGACCGAGTAGCGAGCGGTGCCTGATGAGCGGTAGTCTCCGCAGGCAGGACCGCGCAGGGAGTAATCGTTGAACGAGACCGACGACCAGGAGCAGGGTACGAACTCTGGCGTTGAGGACGCGCCCTCGGAGGCCTCGGCCGGCGCCGAGGCTGTCGAGGACGCGCCGTCTTCCGGCTCGGGGGTCGATCTGTCCAGTATTCGCTTTCGGGGCGGGTCGGCGGAGGAGCGCCCCCGTTCCACCACCTCTCACTCGAGCCTCGGTGGTACTCGCGAGGTACTCGCTGTCGATGACGTCTCCGATTCGGGAGCCGAGGTGGCAGGTGGCAGCGCCCGGGGCTCGGCGCAGCCCGTGGACGGCCCGACCGGTGAGGACGGTACCGGCGCGGAGGCCGATGCCATTCTCGCGACGTTGCGCGAAAGCCAGCAGGGGGCAACCGAGGGCTCTCAGAAGCGACGGATTTCGGCGCCTCGGGCTGGCGCATCCGAGGGCAATTGGAGTCTCGATGATGAGAGCCCGGCCCCCGAGGCTGTCCTGGAAGCTGAAGATTCGGTGTCGGTTCGTCTCGAGCCTGGCGGGCCGCCGGTGGGCCCCTGGGAGGAAATCAGCGAGGAAGATTGGGGGCGTCTGACTACCAACGACAAGGAGCGAATTGACGGTCTGGCCACCGAAATGCAGCGGATGGAGGCTTCGGACACCTGCTTCGAGTGGTTCGATGTCACTTATGAGAGCCCGCCCGGAGCCATCAAGAAGGCCTACTTCAAGCTGGCGCGGCGCTATCACCCCGACGCCCTCGCCGATGAACCCGAATCTTATTCCCGCGTTGCTACTTCGCTGTTCGCCAAGATCTCCGAGGCGTACGACATCCTTTCCGACGACGAAGAGCGAGAGAAGTACATCAACCGTCATATTCACGGCATCAAGGACGAGGACGAGCTGGCAATGGAGAAGGTCCAGCAGGTGCTGGCTGCCGAAGCAGCATTCAAGGCTGGCATGACGGTCCTCAACAACGGCAAGATCACCGAGGCCCTGCAGCATTTCAAGAAGGCTGTCGACGGCTACCCGGACGAAGCTGAGTACGTTGCCTACTACGGCTACACGCTGTTCCGTGCCACGCAGAACTCGGACCTGGAGCGCTCCCAGGAGGGCATCGCCCTGATCGAGAAGTCGATTCAACTGAAGGAAATGTCGCCCAAGCCCTATCACCTGCTCGGCAAGGTGTACCTGGTCGCCGGCGACGGAGCGGAGGCCAAGAAATGGTTGCGCAAGTCGCTCAAGCTGCAGCCTGACAACCCCGAGGCGGTGCGCGACTATCGGCGGGCCGAAGGGATGCTGAAGAGTGGCGGTGGTGCAGCCAAAGGCGGTGGCGACGAGGAGAGCAAGAGCAAGGGAGGGCTGGCAGGCTTCTTCAGTCGCTTCAAAAAAGAGAAGAAGAAAGCCCCCGTTGCCACCAAGGAGGCGACTTCGCTCGACGACTTCGACTTCAGCCAGTTCAAGGAATGACGCCCCGAGTTGGGGGCACGCCGCGGTATTCTCAGGCAAGCTAATGGAAATGCGTGGTCTTGCTGCTGTCCTCTCTGCAACGATCCTGCTGGCCGCAGTAGCCTTCGCTGCGAGTCCGGCCCAGGCGCAGATCATCCCGCGTACGGTCGAGATCGACGCTTATGGTTCCTTCTACAGCTTCATCGCTCGGGGGGGATTCGACCAGGACGACACGGTTAAGCTGGAGAACCTTCAGGACGGCGCCCTTGTTGGCGGTCGCTTCGGAGTCAACTTCCTCGAGTGGATCGGCTTCGAGACCACCATCGGAATCATGCGTACCGCCAGCGACGACACCTTGCGGCGGGCCTGGTACATGAACCTGCACGTCGACGCGATCTTTCACCTGCCCTTCCCCTACGTGGTGCCTTACTTCGTGGTCGGTGCTGGTTTCCAGTACTACAACATCCGCCCGGAGTACGCCCGCGGCAACGGTCCGGCCGACTTCAGTTCGGGTGTCTTCTACCGCGATCCTCATGTTGACCAGGCCATTCCCCAGGCCCAGAACCAGTACCTGACTTACCGGTCTGCGGACGGCGACTTCTTGCTGGACGCGGGTGGTGGAGCCAAGTTCATCATCTACGAGAAGGTCGAGCCCAGCGCAGGCTTTGCGGTGGGCGCTCGCCTGGACATCCGCTGGAAGCTATCCATCGGCCCGAACACTGCAGAAGACGGAGTCCCCATTCGTGCGGCCGGGACCTTCGAGCCTGACGGTACCCCCATCGCCGATGAATATCGCGGTGTCTTCAATCACCTCGAACTGGGCGGGGGCGTGTTCTTCCTGTTCGGCGGCGGCATCGGCCCGGATCGAGACAAGGATCTCATTCCGAATCGAAAGGACGCCTGTCCCGACGAGCCGGAGGACCGGGACGAGTTCGAAGACGAGGATGGTTGTCCCGACCACGACAACGACAAGGACGGTATCGCGGACGACAGCGACCGCTGCCCGCTCGAGCCCGAGGACAAGGACACCTGGCAGGACGACGACGGCTGTCCCGACATCGACAACGACGGTGACGGCTTCTTCGACAAGGACGACGAGTGTCCCCTCGATGCCGAGGACAAGGACGGCTTCGAAGACCGCGATGGCTGTCCCGAGTTGGACAACGACGGCGATGGCTTCCTCGACGCGGATGATCGCTGTCCGACGGTCACCGAGGTGTTCAACTCCTACCTGGACTCGGACGGCTGCCCTGACGAGATCCCCGGTGACCTGGTGGAGTTCGCCGGCACGATTCCGGCCATCCAGTTCCTGGTCGGCAGTGCCCAGCTCAAGCGTTCGGCTCTACCCATCCTCAAGAAGGCGGCTAAGGCCCTTCGCCGCTACCCCGACCTGCACGTTGAGATTGCCGGCCACGCCAGCAGCGAAGGTTCGGCGGAGTCCAATATGCTCCTGAGTCAGGACCGTACACAGACCGTGCGCGATTACCTCATCGACCAGGGGATTGCTCCCGAGCGCCTGGCGGCGATGGGCTACGGTGAGACGAAGCCGGTGGCTGACAACGACACTGAGGCGGGGCGGATCACCAACCGCCGGGTCGAGTTCAAGCTCGATAGTATGAACTAGCCGTCGTCGCTGTCGGCGTGTCGTTCGACCAGGCTGCCGACACGCGGCATCGCCGCCACGACGTGCTGATGACCCTTGGGGCGCAGCTTGTTGTAGGCCTTCACCATCGCGCGGTGCTTGCTTAGCCGGGCCCGCTCGTCGGTGATTGACAGCAGGGCGTCGGCGACCGCCGCGCCACGGGACACGAAGTGATCCCGGCAACTGCGGCCAGCCGGCTCCTGGACCCACTCCCGGTAGAACGGATCGAGTTGACGTGCGAAGTCCTCGAGCAGGGCGTCAATGGTCAACGGAATCAGGCCGGGCTTGAGTCCACCGATCATCTTGAAGCTGGCCTTGACGGCAACACCGGTCAGGCCGCCTTTGTCCGCTACCTCGGCTCGCAGCACCTGCTCTGCGTCGCGAACGATGGCTGAACGTTGTGCGGGATCGCTGAGCTTGTCTTCGATGGCCATGGCTTCTCCGCTGCGGCTGCGCCCGAAGTCTACACGACTGCACATCGTGGGTCTTGGGCTCGCGCACCTGGCTGCCCTTGACCCGGCGGAGGAGAGGTCCCAGGCTTTCAGGGATGCACGTTCTTCGCCTTCTCGGGCTCACAGTGTTGTTGCTGTCGGTGGTGCTACCCGCCGCTGCGCGCGCCGAAGCGCCGGTGCCAAGCGACGATCCCGACGTCAAGCTCCTCGATGAGCACTTTGGCCTGCACCTCGGTGGGAGTATCGGCGCCGCGGGATTTTCAGTGGGCGCTCTTGCTGTCGGGATCCAGTCTCTGGTGCTGGCCGGCGAGGAGGAGACTGCCCGGGCCGCACAGTCACGTTTCATTCTCGGTTTGACGTTGACCTCGATGGGCGTTGGCACGGTGGTGTCGTCTCTGACCGGGATCCAGCGCAGCGTGGTCAATTGGCGCAGCACCCGCAAACGATTTGCCGGTGCATCGGAAGTGCAGCGCCGGCTATTGCGCGAGGCTCAAATCAAGAGGCTTCGACAGATGGCGGCCAGTCGCGCCATCGGCTTGATCGCCGATGGCACCTTCCTCGGGATCGGCATCGCACTGATGGTGGTCGAGGCGACCGACCTCGGCCTGCCCTTGGTATTGGATGGGGCCCTGGTCCTTGGCATCGACATCTTCCGGCTGGTGGTCGACGACCAGTCCTCTAAGCGCTGGCAGGACCGGGATCTCGATTCCGAGGGCGGCTACTTCAGTCGCCGTCGTGGACCAGTGCCTTTGCTGGCGCTGCCGGTGATTCTGCCTGGCGGGAGCAAGGGTTCTGCGCCTGGTGCCGGCTTTGTCCTGGCCGGCGTGTTCTGAGCCTTCGGGTTGCGACCCTCAACGGGGTTCCAGGACCGGCTCCAGCCAGGTCGTGACGAAGTCCGGCAGGCTCAGTACGCGATTGCGTGGATAATCTCGCCGCAGTGATTCGACGCAGTCGCTATCGCCGGTGACGATCCACGCCCCCGGTGGCGCAGGCTGCACTTCGGCGGCCCAGCAGCCGGTCTGGGCAGCGGCCTGCGGTCGTCGTAGGTCGTGAAAGTCGCCGGCACCGCAGCACTGAGTGCGGTTGGCGCTTGTTGCCAGGGATCGGCTCTCTGTACCAGTCACTGTCCCGACGACCTGGTGTACCGCGGCCGCACGATGCAGTCGTCTCTGCAGGGCGCAGGCGTCGTGCACGACCACCTGAGGCCGGTCCTGGTCGCTGCGGGTCCGGTTGCTTTCCACCGCGAGCTCCGAGAGCTTCTCGCAAAAGAACAGCAGGTACTCGCCGAGGTGGAGCAGCTCGGCGTTGACGGCCAGGCCTGCTTGTTGATAGCCGTCCATGACCGTTGCCAGGCAACTACTGGACGACGTGACCCAGGTGCGTTGCCGGTTGAAGTACTGCTGCAGACCGCTGGCTACCGACTGCAGACCAGTGCAGTCGCCGATGACTCGCAGGGGCGCCCCACAGCAGGTGGGCACGTCATCCCGCGCAGGAAGGCTGACGTGGTCAGCTCCGAGTTGCCGCAGCAATTGCACTGTTCGTCCTGCCTGCTCGGGTTGCTCGGCGAGGCTGCGACAGCCCGGCCAGAACAACACCCGCCCCTTGCGTTGGAAGTCTTCGGGCGGGCTGAATTCGCGAAGCTTCTCGGCCAGTCCCGCACGGAAAGGGTTGCCGTGCTCCAGGAAGCGCTCGTGGATGCTGCGTGATCCGGCATCGATGGCGCCCTGCTGCCAGGCCGCTGCGCGCGCTTGGTACAGCATCGTGGGCACGTCCTGGTCGAATTCGCAGGGTGCCTTGCAGGCGCCGCAACCCGTGCATCGGACGAGGTTCTCAGCGGCTGCCTGCCAGGACAGCAGGCCCGCCTCGGCCATGCGGACTCCCTGCAACATCGCAGTGGGGGTGGCACCCTCGTCTGCGGTGGCTGTCGCGACCGGGCAGGCGAAGCGGCACAGCTTTGGACACAGCGCGCAAAGCTCGGGATCACCGCCTGGATGTTGGGCCGATTCCGCCATCAAGGAGCCTCGGTACCCAGTTGTTGGTGAAGGTTGTCGCCGACGGCCTGTGCCAGGCGCAGCGCATCACTCCCCTCGATGTCGGGAGTACCGCGCCCGCCGACGAGGTAGTCCGGTGCCGTCTCCGAATGGTCGAACTGCAGGTGGGCGAGTCGCGCCCCGTAGCTCCGTAGAGTGGCCTTTAATTGGTGGATCACCAGTGGGCTGCCGCCCGCGTCCTTGCGGCTCGTGGTGAAGACGATTCGCAGCGTGCAGCCACTCTCCAGGGGTGCCTCGAGCCAACCTGTGGCGCGGTGTGGCCCACCGGTGAGTGTCTCGATCGCGCGAAGCAACAGTCCGGCCTTTCCCCAGGGCACGACAGCCGCGCATTGGCCGATAACCTGTCCTTCTACCCTGGCACCGGTGGTCGCCAGCACCTTGCTGCCTTCGCGGCAGAGTCGCCCCCACTCGTCCTGCCACCAGCCGAGCACGTGGTCCTCTGAGACGGCCTCTGCTCCAGCCTCGTGGAGCCGGTCGTTCAGTCTCTGTGTCGCTGCCGGATGACCCTCGAGGCTGGGCAGAGTGAGGAACACGAAGGCTTCGGATTGCTTGCGTCCGGGGCTTGGTCGGAGCTTGCCCCAGGCGCTCACCTCGGAGCCGGGGAACACGATCCCGGCCAGGGGTTGGACTGAGCCACGAAGGGCTTCGGCCAGCCCCTTCTCGGCACGGTTCAGATCAGGAAAGCGATAGCCGAGGTGGCAGAATCGAATCCCGGTGAGAACCCGGAAGGTCGCGGTTCGGGCCACCGTCGGCAGGCAGGAATCAGCGACTCCAAAGGGTAGGTAGGACGGTCCAGCGGCTGAGCGGGGCAGGCTGCCGCTACGCCAGCCTTGCGCATCAGGTAGCTCGCCGGAAACCGCCACCAGCGGGTGCTCCCAGGCTCCGTGGATGCAGTGGTGTGCCGGTACAGAGGAGCCACTCAGCCACTCTCCGACCGTCTGCTCCAGGAAGTAGCGGCCCAGCGGCGGTAGGAAGTAGCCGCGCTGCAAGAGTTCGGCGGCGAGGTCAGCGCCGTTCCAGTCGACGCCGACCACGGCAGTGCCGTTCTCCTCGGGCTCGACCAGGAGCAGCTTCCCGGGCGGGCTCTCTTCGGAGGAGTCCCGAGGCGGCAACCCGCTGGGAAAGAGCTTGCCGAAGTTGAGGTGCCGGTGCGGGTCCACTGCCATCCGGGTTGCCTCGTAGAGCTGGCGCGCCGCGCGATGCTCGCGGTTCATGAACTCCTTTTTCAGAATGCCCACCCCGTGGTGGTGGGTGATGGTAGCCCCGTTGGCAACGGTGGCCTCCAGGGCAGCGTCCCAGGCCCTGCGGTAGATGTTCTGAGCCTCGGCGGGGTTGCTGCCGTGGCCCACCATCGTGAAATAGATGGAGCATCCTTCGTGGTAGGCGTGGCTGAGGTGCGCCATGACCAGCACATGTGGGGAGACCGCCTTTCGTACCGCCTCATACAGAGCGGGCACCTGCGTCCACGGCGCGGCCACTTCCATTGTGTCGGCAAAGCTGCCTTGAGCGAGCAGCTTCGGCAGCTTGAAGCTGACGTGGTGACGGGCTCGGAACCAGCGCTCTCCGGGGCCCGGTCCCAGGTCTTCTGCGCCCATATTGAGGGCAATTTCCAGCGCTGCCTGCAGGTGCTCGTCAGCCAGTGCCGGCTCTCCCTCGCAGCCGAGGATCCCGAGGCACTTCTGCGGGAGCAGGCCGATGGCTCGGTTGATGCGGCCGGGATTGCCCAGCAGTCGATGAATGGGCAGGTTTTCGGGCCTCAGCAGCTTGCCTATGCGCTCCCGCAGGCCGCGAGCACCGCGGGCTTGTCGGAGGGTCGTCAGGGGCCCCAGGGCATTCAGCCAACTGGAGACCTGTTCGGGGTGCTCGAGGTCACTCGCTGTGGGCTTTCTGCTTGCCGAGTGTCCGTCCATCGGGGAGCCCCCCCCAGGTTTTGGCTCGATCCCTCCCGGGTCATTGGCCTTCTGCATCGCCATCCAGGTGTCCAGCGGGTCGTAAAGCCGCATGACACTCGGCCGCAGACCTGATTGCAGGATGGTCCGGAAACACTGGATCCCTGTCTCGAGGTTGGGGAAGCGTACGCCACGCAGGGCAATTGCGGCCGGTAGCGGTCGGATGCGCAGGCGTATCGCGGTGATCAGACCGAGAGTGCCTTCCGAGCCGACGAACATCGGCGTCCAGTCGGGGCCCTCGCCGCTGGCATCCAGGGAGCCGGTGGACAGGACTCCGAAGCTCGGTGTGACCACCCGAAGCCCGGTGACCATGTCCTCGATCTTGCCGTAGCGGCTCGACAGTTGGCCAGCGCCGCGGGCGGCTACGCAGCCGCCGATGGACGCGCAGAAGATGGAGGACGGGAAGTGCCCCAGGGTGTAGCCGCGGTCGTTGAGTCGTTGCTCCAGGTCCTGGGTGATGATCCCGGGGCCGCAGGTGACCTGTAGGGCCGCTGCGTCCGGTTCGCTGAGCTCGTTGAGGGCCTTCAGATCGATGACGATGCCGCCTTCGGTCGGCGCGGCTCCCCCGCAGACCCCGCTGCCGCTGCCAAACGGGATGATCG
>CAZBDA010000029.1:18879-19090 GCA_964490445.1 uncultured Rickettsiales bacterium
ACCCGCACGGCGTTCAGCACCTCGGCTTCGCTGCGAGGTCTGAGCACTGCGTCCGGTCGTGCTCGTGGGGCTCGACGGTCCCGCACTTCCAGAGTCAGGGCGGGCCACAGGTCGCGGCCATAAGAGAAGCCAGCGGCCTCCGAGGTGTCGACGGCGTCCTCGCCGAGCGCGGCGCGCAGGTCGCTGAGCAGATCTTCCAGTCGATTCGGTA
>CAZBDA010000029.1:19100-37636 GCA_964490445.1 uncultured Rickettsiales bacterium
TGCGCGCCCATGGCTCATCACAATATCTGAACGCCGCGCCGCCCGTGGGGCGGTAGCATGGCGCGATGGATGATCGACGGGAAGGCGAGCGCCGAGAATCGGAGCGCCGCGAGCATCGGGAGCAGGAGGGTCGCCGCGATGACGCCGCGGGTCCGCGCCGTCTGGGCCGACGGCGCTACATCCTTCCCGCTGCCCTGCTGCTGCTCGCCATCGTGGTGCTCCTCGGCTACCGGATTGCCGTGGTTGCGCCGCGTGCGCTCGCCGCGGCGGCAGCTGACGCCGCCTGGATGGTGGTCGAGCCGGTGATGGCTCGGCTGCAACTGCCTCTGGTGGCTCTTCCGAAGATGGCTGGTCCGGGCGCGGGGCCCCTGGCCCCTGTTCAGCCCCCCCTCGATGGGTCCGAGCAGAGCATGCTGCAGGCCTTGCTGGAACGCCTCGAGGCGGTGGCAAGACGCTCGCCCCAGGTCGTAGATGTGCAGGCGGCGGTCGCTACCGTACGCTTGCTCCTGGGCGACGAGCGTGGAGCTCGGATGGCCTGGGAGTCGGTGCTCTCGAGCGGCGACTCTGAGCAGCGTCAGCACGCCCTGCTCGGCCTGGGTGTCATTGCTCTGCGTACTTCGTGTCGGCTGGGCTCGCAGCAGGATCGCGGTTTTTCCTTCGAGCATGCACTCAGCTACTTCCTGCAACTGACTGAGCGCGCGGACTCCTTGTTGTTGCCGGAAGCGCTGTTCAACCAGGCCGTGACACTGGTTGCTCTGGGCCGTATCGACGCGGCCGAGGTGGCCATGGCCCGGCTCGAAAGGCACAGCGACCAGGAGGTGCCGTACCGCTTGTTGCGGGACTGGCTCGAGGCGGGTGCACCCGTATCCTTCTTGCCGCCCAATCCTCCATTGCCTACGATCAAGTCTCTGCAGAGCCCATCACCCGAACCCGGGGGACCTTGACTTTGGCGAGACTGAACAAGGACGGCAGGAAGCTCAAGAACACGCTCGAAGGCATCGAGACCTTCCTCAACGTGACCAACACGGAATACGAGATGTACTTTCTCGGAGTCGTGAAGAAGCCGCCGCACGACAAAGCTCGCCAGTTGAAGCGGGTCTTCTTCGATGTCTTTGAAATGAACATCACCAACACCTCGTTGGCATTCAAGGCACGCACTCTTATCGCTCGCTACAACACTTTGAAGATGAAGTGGCTGCGGACCTGCAAGCAGATTGAGGAGGGCACCTATCCGCGTCAGCGCTTCATCGCTGATCTCAAGGAGAAACAGCGTGCCCAGAAAAGGCAGGGGCCCTCGGCGAAGACTCTACGCGAGGAGATCAAGGCGCTGGTGCGTGGCGAAGACGTGCCCGAGGTGCGGCCGGCAACGCGAGGTAACGCCAACCGCGGCCACGAAGTGGGTAGCGATGAGCTGTTTGATCAGTACCAGGAGGTGCGCAAGACCCTGGGACAGCCAGGCCGTGGTGATCGCAAGGCAATGGAGGCACGACTCAAGAGTCGCGCCGAAGAAGTGAAGAAGAAATATGGCTGCAAGGACGTGCGCTTCGACATCGTCGAGGAGAATGGCCGCAGCCGCGTCAAGGTGATCCCGGTCACCTGACTTATACTCCCCGGCGTGACCTACGCAGCCGATTTGAGTGCCATACGAGCCGCCCATGAGCGGATTCGGGGCCACATCCACCGCACTCCTGTTTTGACCTCCCAGTCCATGAACCAATGGCTCGGCCGCGAGATGTTGTTCAAGTGCGAGCCCTTCCAGCGGGCGGGTTCATTCAAGATCAGGGGCGCCCTCAATGCGGTCCTGTGTCTCTCTGATGAGCAGAGCGCAGCTGGGGTCATCACCCACAGCAGCGGTAACTTCGCGCAGGCCCTGGCCCTTGCGGCGCGCTTGCGGGGGATTCCGGCCAGCATTGTCATGCCCAGCAATTCGCCGCAGGTGAAGCAGCAGGCGGTTGCCGGTTACGGCGGCAGGATCGAACTATGCGAGCCGACTCTCGCCGCGCGGGAAGAGGCCGCCGCTCGCCTTGCCGCCGAAAGCGGTGGCACCTTGCTGCATCCCTATGACCATCCCGATGTAATCGCCGGGCAGGGTACGCTGGCCCTGGAGTTGATCGAGCAGGCGCCTGCTCTTGATGCCGTGGTCGTGCCTATCGGCGGAGGCGGACTGATCTCAGGGATTGCCCTCGCTCTACGCGAGTTGGCTCCTTCGGTGCGCGTGTTCGCTGCCGAACCGGCGGGCGCTGACGACGCAGCCCGCTCCAAGGCTGCTGGGAGGCTCATTCTGCAGGACCATCCGGACACCATCGCCGATGGCCTGCTGACCAGCATGGGTCAGCACACCTGGCCGGTGGTTCGCGACCTCGTCGAGCAGGTGCTGGTGGTCGAGGACTCGGCCACTCGAGAGGCCATGGAGCGCATCTGGACACGTATGAAAGTCCTGGTCGAGCCCAGCGCCGCTGTGCCGCTGGCGGCAGTTGCCTCGGAGGCGTTCCGCGGGTTGGACGGTCTGCGCCGGGTGGCCGTGGTACTCAGCGGCGGCAACCTGGACCTGGAGAAACTGAAGCGATGACGGCGGCGAGACTCTTTGCGGTGCTGGCGGCTGTCGTTCTGGGTGCTTGTGCCGGCGAGCCGGAGACAGTGCTGCCGGTAGCTGAGCCTGCCGGCGAACCGACGGCAGTTGCAGTCGCCCCGGCATCAGCGCCGGCAGAGCCCAGTGCCGAGGCGATCAACATCGCTGCCGACGAGAATCCTCCTGCCATCCCGCTTCCTACGGATCCAGGGTGTTACTGGATGTCGCCGGAGTTGGGTGTCGAGCGAGTTCCCGGGCCCTCGGGTTTCGACATCAAGATTGCGGTTGTGGGCCCGTCTACTGGTGCTGTCCTCACGCGGGTCGAGGTGTTTGCCCATCGAGGTGAGCAGGTCGGTCCAGGTGAGGGTGAGAAGCTTGCTGTCCTGCCCTTGTTGGGGGAGACGGCACCGGCATGTCGCGAGGCCTGCGTTGCTGCGGGCCGCTTCTCCGGGAGCCTGGAGCCGGGTATTCAGACCCTGGTCGCCCGGGTGATTAACGAGAGCAACGACAAGCCCTGCGAGACCAACAACACCGTTCGGGTCAACGCGGCTCCGGTAGTGACAGGGCTGCTGGTCGATCCGGCTGAGCCCGAGGCGGCCATGGACATCCGCTTTGCAGTTCAGGTGTCCGACCCTGACGAAGACGACATCGTCACCTTCCACGTATGGCGCCATGAGAGCGGCCGAGAAGTCCACAAACCGGTCCTGGTCGGCAAGGAGACGCGTCCCGGCGAGCGCTGGACCTTCGAGTTCACCGTCCAGGACCCTTTCGAGCGCATTGGCCCACTCAAGGTGGAGTTCGAGACGAAGATTCCCGAGGGCTACGCAGAGAAGTTCTGTTCCCCCGGCACGACGATGCGAGGCCTGGGTCCTCCCTGGGACCACGAGACATGGTGCGAGAAAGAGGGCCCAGGTGGGACGATGGTTCGCGACGGTTTTCACAGGCGCTGGTGGTCGGCGGCCAAGGAACTCATCAAGAGCGAGGAGGAGTGGCGTGAAGGCCGCAAGCACGGCCGCTGGACCTCCTGGTACGAGAACGACAGGAAGTCCTACCAGGCCACCTGGCAGGAGGGCAGGCTGACCGGCCCGGCTTTTGCCTGGCACGACAACGGCAGCAAGAGCGCTGAGTACTCCTTCAAGGATGGCGAGAAACATGGTGTCGAGATCAATTGGTACGCCAGTGGCGAGGAGCAGTACCGTATGGATGCCTTCGAGGTGGGCCGCAAGCATGGCGTCGAGACCCGTTGGCACCGCAATGGCACCAAGAAGGAGGAGACGCACTGGCGGGATGGTCAGCGTCACGGTGTACAGCTTCGTTGGTACCTCGACGGCTCGAAGCACGAAGAGAGAAGCTACGTCGCAGGCAAGCGCCAGGGCCCCTGGACTCGCTGGTATCCCACCGGCGTGAAGGCCGCGGAGGGACGATACGAGGATGGTCGCCCCTCTGGGCAGTGGCAGCGTTGGAATGAAAATGGCGATCTCGAGGATGCCGATGCGCCGACTCAGCCTTAGCCGCCGGCTGCTGTTCTCGGCTCTTATCGCCGGGACGTTGCTGGTCTGCCTGGAGTTTTCAGCCCGGGCCCTCGAGCCACCGGCGCCGGCGCAGGTAGAGGAGCCTGCCCCTCAATCCATGCCGCCCAGGAGTCCGTTGTACTTTCAGCAGTTCAGTGGTCGGCCGATGCTCGAGGATGCCGAGGAGTTGGCTCGCTTCCACGGTCTCGAGCCGGTGGCTGCCGCGCCGGACCTGGGAGTCCTCCCCAACCCGTGGACGGGCCGAGTGGTGCTCACCCACGAGTGGCTCGACCTCGGCGGACAAAGCGTGCTCCGCGACAAGCCTGAAGACGAGATCCGGATCGTGTTTCTCGGTGGCAGCGCCGTGGGCGGCTGGGGCCTCCCAATCGGGGCTACTGCGGTCGGCATCGTCGAGCGACTGCTTGACCGGGCCTCTCCGGACCAGCGGGTCCGGGTACTGAACCTCGCGCGAACCGGCTTCGGCAGCGCGCAGCTCGCCTGGGTGCTCGAGCAGGTAGGACCGGCGCTGCAGCCCGACCTGGTCGTCACGGTCATGGGCAACAACGAGCGCCTCGATGTCGCCGCGTCCGTCTATGCGCGCCAGGATGACCCCGCAGAGGTGGAACGGCTGACGGGGTTCGGAGCGTCGGACCGCGATAGTGCTGCGACGGGCACCAGCCTGGAAGCTCCCTGGCTGCAGAAGCTGTTCGAGCACCTGGCTCTCGCGCGGCTTCTGCGCGGCAAAGTGGAACCGCTGGCTGCGGTGGTCTTGCCTGCAGGGGATGGGGGCGGCGAGGTCGACGTCGTCATGCCGCTGCGCGACAAGCTCAAGTACCCCGAGAAGATCGACCATTTCGCCCTCGCCCGCCTGGAACAGACACTCGGCTCCCTTGCTGCGACCAGCCAAGCCCTAGGTGCGCAGTTGCTGGTGAATACGGTGCCGGTGAATGTTCGCTACAACAGCAGCGAGCACGAGTGGTTTTTCTTTGGTCCCGAGCAGTTCCGCTCCGAGCCCTACCGCACCGCGCACTGGGCTTACTACTACGATGCGCCGAAGGCGGGGGCAGCGGCCATGCGTGAGCGACTCGCGGAGGTTCCCGACGAGCTCTCAGCCCGCCTGCTACTGGGCCACTTTCTCAAGGTCTCCGGTCAACTCGAGGAGGCGACCGGTCACCTCCAACAGGTCATCGATGCCCTCGATGCCAGTGCCAACCAGAGTCAGCAGGGTTCGGGCATCGAGTGGAGTTCCGAGACCCAGCTCATGTACGCCTGGGCCGTGCGGGAGCTGCATGGGACAGAAGCTGCCGTGGAGTTGGTGGCGCCGTGGATCCGATCCTGGCGCGAGGAGCGCCATCGCAACATGGGTACCGACACCTGCCCAGTGTCCAACCTGCTGTACTACGCGGGAGATGTCGATGCAGCTCGGTCCGAGTACCAGGACTGCCTGCTGGACGCGTATTACTACCGAGCCGGGCCGGCCATCAACGGGCAGTTGTTGCAGCTCGCCGAGCGCCTTGGAGCCGAGCGCTACGACCTGGCCGCTGATGTTGCCGGGCGCAGTCCCGGGCAGCTTCCTGGCTACGAGTTGTTCCTGGACTACTGTCACTACAATCCGCGCGGCAACCTGCTGGTAGGTCACCTGCTGGCGGCGCGTATCGCCGCGGTGCTGGGACTGGCCGGAGAGCTCGAGACTCCCGAGAGTGCCCTACAGCGCTACGACACGCGCCGTGCGGGCCGGATCACTGACCTGCCGGAACTGGATGAGTGGGTTGGCGCGAACTTCGATGTCACCTATCTCACCAGCGACCGGCACGGCGAGAACAGCCACTTTGTCCGTACCGGCGAGGCCGGCAGCGCCCTTGCAAAGGTGTTCCAGGGCAACGAGTTTGCCACCGGTCGCTATCGCTGCTTCGGCCAGTGCGAGTGCCACTGCAGCCCTCGCTTCGGAATGCGCAGCCACCACGAGGAGCTCCCCGATGCGGCAGCACAGGCGGCTCGCCTGTACCGCCAGGCCTTCGAGCAGGATCCCGGACTGGCCGCTGCGATGAGCAATATCGAGGACCTGAGGACCCGGCTACAGGCTCGCTAGGGGCTGGCGGTTCGACCGAGGTGCTTTCCTACGACGCAGCCACAGACCCGCAAGGGAGAGCAACTCCAGGAGCACTGTACCGCAGCGGCTTGCAGGCGAAGGGCCAACAGCGCAACTGCAGCCGCTCTCCTCGATGGTCGGCCATTCTGCCCTGCTTACCTGCTGGGCAAAGGGTCTGCGTCCATTTTGCTACAATCCCGTCTTTCCAGGATTCGTTCGACCTCGGACGGGCCTGTTGCCACGCACAGGAGCAGCGATGATTCCCGAAATTGACCGGGTCGAAGAGTTGATCTCCAAAGAGCAGATCCAGGCTCGCATTCGAGAACTCGCTGCGGAGATCTCCGAGCGTTATCGCGACAGCGACCTGACGATGGTCGGCATCCTCAAGGGCTCGGTGCCGTTCCTCAGCGACCTGATGCGCGCACTGACGATTCCCGTGCAGATCGATTTTTTGGAGTTGTCCTCGTACAAGGGCGGCATGCAGAGCACCGGCGCGGTCCGGTTGGTTAAGGACCTCAGCCACCCAATCCACGGCAAGGACGTGTTGATCGTCGAGGACATCGTCGACACCGGACTGACCCTGCGGCACCTCAACGAGTTGTTCGCGACCCGGGGGCCTGCCAGCGTGTCGATCGCCTCTTTGTTGGACAAGCCGAGTGGTCGCATCGGTGGTATCGACCTCTCGGTGGACTACGTGGGATTTTCGATCCCGGGACACTTTGTAGTCGGCTACGGCCTCGACCTCGGGGGATACTTTCGCAACCTGCCCTATGTCGGCATCTATCATCCGCCGGAGGAAGAGTGAGCCACACGACCATCCAGACAGATCTTGCGCCTGCCGCCATCGGCCCCTACTCCCAGGGGGTTGTTGCTGGTCATTTCGTCTTCACTGCGGGTCAGATCGGCCTCGATCCCGTCAGCGGTGAGATGGTCGAGGGAGGAGTCGTCGCCGAGACGCTACAGGCGATCACCAACCTCGAAGCAGTACTTGCTGCTGGCGGCTGTACCTTGGCCGACGTCGTCAAGACCACCCTGTTCCTCGCCGATATGCGCGACTTCGCCGCTGTCAACGGCGTGTACAACAGTCGTTTCGTTTCTCCCTATCCGGCCCGCTCGACTGTGGAAGCGTCCGGGCTGCCCAAGGGAGCCCTGTTCGAAATCGAAGCGGTGGCGGCCTTGCCGGGGTGATGCTGAGCAAAGCGCAGGCATACAGGTTCCTCGCCGGGCTGCTGGCTGGCCTGGTCTGCGCCCTGGCCCCTGGCCCCTTACCAGCTGGCGAGCCCCGCTTCGAGAGGGCGGAGAACTGGGTCACTCGCCTGTCGCTGGCCGATCGCATCGCGCTGTCGAACATTCCCGACGAGCCCTGGAACGTTGCCGGCGGCATCGATGACGAGATCGGCCGGTTCGAATCCTCTGCGGACAAGGCCGGCACCGAAGACTGCCCGCCCGCGTTCTCCTGGACCGATGTCGAGGGCGTCGATTGGCTCATGCCGGTCCGGAACCAGAGTCGCTGTGGCTCCTGTGCTGCCTTTGGAATCACCGCGCTGCTCGAGTTCCGTATCAAGCAGGATCTCGACGAGCCCAACCTCGACATCGATCTCAGTGATTCCCACTGCCTGACCTGTAGTGGCGGCGACTGTGACAATGGCATCACGCTCTCGCAGGGCATCGGCACCTTGATGACCGTTGGGCTGCCGACCGAGAGTTGCGCACCCTACACCGAGGCGACTGGCCTTCTCGGTGGTGTCGAGCTTACGGCCTGCGAGGACGGCTGCGACGGCGTGGACCGTGGGCGTGTCTACCTGCGCGAGGTGGAGAGACTGTTCTTCGAAGACGAACCTGTTGAGGAACAGGTTGCCGTGATGAAGGAGGCTCTGCTGCGCAGCCCGCTGCTGGTGCGCATGACCGTCTGGGAGGATTTTCACTCCTACCTGAGCGGCGTCTACGAGCCCATCGATCCCGACCCCGAGACGGCTCTCGCCTTCCATGCCCTGCTGTTGGTGGGCTACAGCGACGAGCGAGGGGCCTGGCTGGCCCGCAATTCCTGGGGCGACGGCTGGGGAATCGATGGCTACCTGTGGCTTGCCTACGGTGCTGCCGAGTCACACAAGTTCGTCTACACCGCGACTCGCAGCGACTCTCGACGTCTTTATGACATGGACGGAGACGGCTATGTCAGTGAGACCGATGGCGGGCCGGACTGCGACGACTTCACGGCGTCGACCCGGCCCGATGCCGAGGATCTTCCGGGTGACGGTGTCGACAACGACTGCGACGGACGAGACGCGGCGACCGGTGCGCCCGAGCGGGAGGGCTGTGTCGCGCGTCCGGCGGCGTCGGTGGCCCTGTTGCCCCTGGTACCGCTGCTGGCTCTCAGGCGCCGTCGGGGGTGGGGACGACCACGATGAGCAAGGTTTCGAGCGGCGCCGAGGCGGGCCAATGGGCCCTGGGGGAGCTCTACAGCAGTCTCGAAGACCCTGCTCTCGAGCAGGACCGCGTTCGTGCGACCGAGCTCGCCGAGGCTTTTGTCAGCCGCTACCGGGGCAAGGTCGGCGGCTTGTCCGCCGCGGAGCTGCTCACGGCGTTGCAGGAACTCGAAGAGCTCACGAGGGTCACCAGCCGGCCCGAGCACTACGCGTCACTGTGCTTTTCAGTGGCGACCGACCAGGTGGAGACCCGGCGGGCCCACGCGGCGGCCCAGTCCTTCTCAGCTCAGGTTCAGCAGCAACTGGCCTTTTTTAGCGTGGAACTCAAGGGTCTGGGCGAGGAGCGATTCGCTCAGCTCATGTCGGGGCCGGAACTGAGCAACTATCGCCACTATCTTGCCTTCCAGCGCATCTTCGCGCCGCACACCCTCAGCGAGTCCGAGGAGCGCACGATCCTGCGCAAGGACGTCACCGGCAAGTCCGCCTGGGTCAACCTGTACACGCAGCTCACCTCGGGACTCTTGTTCAAGATGGTGATTGACGACGAGGAGAAGATGCTGACCCGCGGCGAGTTGCTGGTCTATGCAAGCGATCCGGATCGGTCACTTCGTGCGCAGGCCCGCGCTTCGATCTTCGCAGGCTACGAGCCACACCACGAGGTCCTGCCCTTTGTCTTCAACACCCTGTTCGAGGATCACCGGGCCGAGATGGCGGAGCGTGGTTACGAGGACGCGATGTCCTACACGGTCCTCAGCGACGACCTGGCCGCGCCAGTGGTGAACGCGCTCTTGGATACGTGCACCGAGAACATGGACCTTGTGCATCGCTACCAGGCTCTGCGCAAGCGCCTGTTGGCACTCGATGACTATGGCAGCCACGATCTGCGCGCTCCGATGTTCGGCGAGGAGCCGTCCTTTACCTGGGAGGAGGCCCAGGAACTGGTGGTCCAGGCCTTCACTGCGTTTGATCCGCAGGCGGGTGCCATCGCTCGTCGCTTCCTGGACGAGGACTGGGTGCACGTGTTTCCGGCCCGGGGCAAGCGTAGCGGCGCATTCTGCTCGCCGGGATACCCCCCCGAGCACCCCTGGGTGATGCTCAACTTCGCTGGCAAGTTGTATGACGTGATCACCCTGGCCCACGAGTTCGGGCACGCACTGCACTTCTACCTCAGCCTCGAGCAGAGCCCGCTGAACTACTGGACAGGAATTCCTCTCGCCGAGACGGCTTCGGTGTTTGCAGAGCTGTGGCTGCACGAGCACCTGGTGGGTTCCTGCACCGAGCGCAGGCTGCGCTGCCAGCTTCTCGACCACCAGGTGCAGAGCGCAGTGATGACCGGCTTCCACCAGGTCGCCTATGTGAACTGGGAGCGTCGGGCACACCTGGCTCGGGCCAAGGGCGTCGTGTCCCGGGAGCAACTCGGCGCCCTGTGGGCCGAGGAACAGCTGCGATTGTGGGGGCCCGATGTCGCGCTCGAGGACTTTGAACGCGACCGCTGGATGCAGATCCCTCATTTCGTGTTTGCCCGCTTCTATTGCTATTCCTACGCGTTCGGGAAGTTCCTGACTCTCGGTCTGCACGGCTTGTGGCGGGAGAGAGGCTCAGCTTTCGTTGCCGAGTACCTCGCGCTGCTGCGTGCCGGGGGCTCGCTCGCACCGACGGAGTTGCTGGCGGAGCTGGGACTGGATCTCGCCGATCCGGATTTCTGGCAGGGGGGCTGCGACGTGGTACGCGGCCACCTCGAGGAGCTCGAAGCGGTTGCAGACTGAGGCTCGGCACTGATGAGTTCGAGGGCTGAGAGCTTTCTCAAGACGGTCGGATCAAGGGGGTCGATCGCCCTGATTGTCGTCCTCTGTGTCGCTTCCGGGTGGCTCGCAAGCACCTTGCGGCTGGATACCTCCATGGAGGTCTGGTTCCTCGATGACGACCCCGACCTGGTCTCTTACCGCGACTTTTTGACGACCTTCGATTCCGATCAAATCGTGGTCATGGCCTGGCAGGATCCCCAGCTTTGGACTGCTGAGGGGCTTGCCTTTCTACACGAGGTGACCACGGCGGCCGAGGAACTGCGCCTGGCCTATCCAGAGGCTGCAGACATGCCGGACTCGGCGACCTTTGGGGTGCAGCGGGCTCGTTCGATCACCAACCTGACAGAGGTGGTAGCGCAGCCGGGGATGCTGAGCGTTCGTCCGATTTACGATGCGGATGAGCCGACTCCTGCCGCCGAAGTGCGGGACCGGGTCAGCTCGGACGAGCGGCTTGTCGGTGCCCTGATCTCCGCGGACGCGACGGTCGTCTCGGTGATCCTGGAGGTCGACCCTCTCATCGACCATGCGACCCTCAAGATCCCCCTGGCGACTGCACTCAAGGACCTCGCCGCGAGCATGGGCGAGAAGCGGGGCCTGACCATCGCGCTGGCGGGCCCGACGATGCTCGATGATGCGTTCTACCGCTACACCCTGCGGGACATGAGAACTGTGATCCCGGCGATGGGCTTGGTCATCCTTGTGGCAATCCTGCTGCTGTTCCGATCGGCGCGAGCCCTGGCCCTGCCGATGATCGTGGTTGCGTTGACCTGCCTCCTGGTCACCGGGCTGATGGCTGTGTTTGGGCTGCAGCTGACCATCGTCCACACGACGGTGTATCCGATGCTCCTGGGGGTGGGCATCGCCAGCTCGGTGCATGTCATCACACGCGCCATGTCGTTTCGGCGGCAGGGGAGAGGGCCTTCTGAGGCGGCGCGCGAGGCGCTGCAGCAACTGCTTGCTCCCTGTTTCTTCACGATGGCGACCACGGTGGCGGGCCTGCTCAGCCTGCTTACTGCGAGCCTCGCTCCGGTGCGTGAACTGGGCTGGCTCGGAGCGTCCGGGGTAGCGATTTCCTTCCTGCTGACCTTCGCTCTGGGTCCATGGCTGTTGCCGATGCTTCCCGCCCCGCGGCCAGCAGGCGAGGGCTCTTCCCGATCCATCGACCGAATGTGGCTTGCCTGGGATCGACGTCTCCAGTCAGTCGGTGCCCTGGTGCAGAGGTGGCCTGGCACCGTTTCCGTGACGGCGGCGGTGTTGCTGGTGCTCGCCCTGCTCGGCTTTACCCAATTGAAGGTCGGTTCCAACCCCATGAACTACTTTCGCGACCAGGACCCCGTGCGCACCAATCTTGCGTTCGTCGAGGAAAAATTGTCTGGCACCATCGCTGTCGAGGTCTTGCTGGACACCGGTGCCTCGGATGGACTCAAAGAGCCGAAGGTCTTGAACTCGATGGTGCGGGTACAGGAGTACCTGGAAGGCCTCGATGGCGTTGGCTCGACCCTCTCCCTGGCCGACTACATTGCAGATCTGCGCGCTGCGTTCCGAGGCGGTGCAGAAGAGGAGCGACGCATTCCCGATACTCGCAGCGAGGTGGGCCAGTTGCTGGTCATGCTCGACGACCCGAGTCAGTTGGAACCCTGGGCCAACTTCGAGTTTTCCAGGGGACGCATCCATGCCCCGATGCGGATGTCCGAAACCGAGGCCCTGGTGCAAGAGGTGGCCGGGGTCGAGGCTCTGCTTGCCAGGGAGTTCCCACCTCCCATGAAGGCCTCTGCTACCGGAATGAGCAAGCTGATCTCGAACATGGAGAGCTACCTGCTGCGATCTCAGATCCGCTCGCTGTGCCTGGCCTTCGTCACGGTGTTGGTGTGCATGGCCTTGGCGCTGGGAAGCGTGCGTCTCGGCCTGTTCTCGATGGTGCCCAACGTCCTGGCGATTGGCATCACGCTGGGAATGATGGGCTGGCTGGGCATCACGCTGGACCCGGGCACTGCGATGACCGGTGCGGTGGCGCTGGGCCTGGTGGTCGACGACACCGTCCACTTTCTGCATCACTTTCGGGTGCGCATGGAGCAAGGGGATACCCTGGCGCAGGCGACACATCACACCCTGCGCGAGACGGGGCGAGCCATCTGCATGACCTCGGTGGTGCTGGTGGCCGGCTTCTGGTTGTTGTGCCTGGCTTCGTTCGTCCCGAACATCCAGTTTGGCTTCCTCTGTGGGCTGGCGATCGGCCTCGCCCTGGTGGCCAACCTGGTGGTTCTGCCGGCGGTACTGGCTGTGTTCCAGCCCAGGGCCACCGGGCACTGAGGCCAGCTCGTGGCGACCCGCTCGCTGCCCCTTGGGAAGAAGCTGCTGTTCGCCGGCCTGGCGCTCGTCAGCCTGCTCGCGGTTGCAGAGCTGAGCCTGCAGGTACTGACCACTCCGCCGGTGGTGGACCGCACGTCGACCTGGTTTGCGGACCAGATCCTGCATCCGCCCCTGGTCCACCACCAGCGGGTCTTTCGTCCGCAACTGCACTACCTCAAACCAGGACAGGCAAGCCAGTTTCACCCCTTTGCTGCGCAGCGTGCCGACCGTTCGCTCCGGGTTGCGGTGCTCGGGGGCTCCGCCAGCCATGGCTACGGTGTGCTCGAGCCTGCAGCCTTCCCACACCGCCTCGAGCAACTCCTGCAGGGGGCTCTTCCCGAGCGTGAAGTCCAGGTGCTCAACTTCGGCACGATTGCCTGGTCGTCACAGCAGCTTCTGTGGGCTGCCCGGCAGCTGTGGGACCTGGGCGAATGGGACCTCCTGATCATCTACTCCGGCCACAACGAGCTGCTGGAGCTTGCCTCCTGGAAGACCTACCTGGAGCCTGCGGCTCATCGCCGCTTCAGCCGGGCGCTGCTCTGGAACCAGCGGCTCGAGCCTCTGCGCCTGTTCCAGTGGTCTCGCAAGTTCCTGGCCAGGCGCTCGGCGGCCGAGTCCGCTGGCAGGGGAGCCAGCGAGCACCCTTCAGGCAGCACGGACTCAGGGCCTGGTGAGCCACAGTCACAGCTGGTGCCGGGGATTGATCCTGTGCCCGCCGGGGGGCCTGCCCACAGGCTCAGCGAAATGCAGGCCCTGCCCGTGGCAGCGCGGGCCAGGATGGGCGAATTCGAGTGGAACTATGCTGCCCGCACCTACAGCCACAACGTGCGCAAGATCATCGACCTTGCCCGGGCACAGGAGACTCCTGTTCTGCTGGTGAGCCCGGCCCCCAACGACTTGCAGGATCCGATTTCCTTTCCTCCGCCAGGGGCTGCCGGAGAGGCACTGGAGGCGCGGCTCGTCCAGGCTCGCAGGCACATGGACGAGAGTGATCTTCCGGCAATGGAGCAGCTGGCCCGCGAGATCGTGGCGGACAGCAGCGACGCGCGTGCCATGTACCTGTTAGCCCTGGCTCTGCATCACCGGGGAGACCATGAGCAGGCTCGGCACTGGTACGACCAGGCGCGCAGCTACACCGAGTACCCAAGCCGCATCGTGCCGGCCGTGCACGATGCCATCCTCGCCCTGGCGGAGTACCCGGGAGTGCTGGCGGCGATGGACATGGAGGCGCACTTCCGCGATGCGACAGACGATGGCGTGATTGGCTACGAGCTCGTCTATGACCACTGCCACCCCAGCGTCGAGGGGCACCTGCTGGTCGCGGCCAGGATCGTCGAGCAACTCCTTGCCGCTGGCTTTGCTCCTCTTGCCGCTGCAGAGTCTCTGGATTTGAATGGCTGGTTGGCGACGGAGCGAGCTCGACTGCGCAGCCGCGAAGTGGCTGATCCACGTCTGTGGCAGTGGGACGGTCGCTCGTACGCAGGGGATACGCCGGTCTACCTGTCGGGCATTCCCGGAGGATTCCAGGCGGTGCGTGCCCAGCAGGAGGAGCGTGTCGCCAGCGATACGGCGACGGCACAGGATTGGCTCTGGGCAGGGAACGGTCGCTTTTACTCCTACGACATCGAGGACGCGCTGGAAGCCTGGAAGACCAGCTTGCGACTGGATCCGGGGCTCTGTCTCGCCTGGGCCAACCGCAGTTACGCCCTGCGCCTGGTGGGTGGCCGTGCCGACGCCCTGGTGGCTGCCCGCAAGGCGTGCGCCTGTGCTCCGGACAATGCCGAGTACGCAGAGATGCTGGCGCTGCTCGAGCGGCTGACTGCTCGCTAGAACACGCAGTCCAGCACGCTGCTGTCGTCGCTGCCAATCATCAACTCAAACGCCGCCGTCCGCGGCAGGAACTGGTGGCAGAAGTAGCGCAGGTCGTCGCCCTTGCTGGCGTAGAAGCGAGCTTCCTCGTTGTTCTCGAGCCATGCAGCGCGGGCAGCCTTGTCGCTCAGGTCGATGCCGTCATCGGCGGCCATTTTGGTGAGCGGTTCGTGGGCGATGCGGGCCTGGGCACCGAGGCAGGAGGCGATCACTACGTCGCCGAGCATGTTGAGAAGATCGCAGGCGTGGGCTGCTGCGGCCTCCATCTTGCCGCCCATGCCGAGCCCCATCATCTTCATCGTCGCTCCGCTGAGGCGGTCGCGGGCATCGGCGATGGCCTTGTGTTCGGCGCTGTAGTCCTCGAGCTCGGCGAGATTCTCGATGACTTCGTTGAACAGGGTGAGGGTCGCCATGAAGCTGCGTCCGCCGTGCTGGCCCATCTTGCGACCGATGAGGTCGAGAGCCTGGATGCCGTTGGTACCCTCGTAGATGGAGAACACTTTTGAATCGCGTACGTACTGTTCAGCGGGGTACTCGCCGATGTAGCCGTAGCCGCCGAACACCTGCAGGGCCCAGCGCGTGACGTCGAAGCACTGGTCTGAACTCCAGGACTTGCAGATCGGCGTCAACACCTCGAGGTAGTCCATGAAGCGCTCGCCCTCGGGAGTTCCCTGGTGGGCCAGGTGCAGGTCGGCGAACTTGCCCAGAGTAAGGCCCAGGGCTCGCATGCCCGACACCTGGCAACGACAGTGCAGCAACATGCGTTTCACGTCGGGGTGCTCGACAATCGGAATCCGCTCGGCGTGGGCGTCCTTGAACTCTGCCAGGCGCGTGCCCTGGACGCGTTCCCGGGCATAGCCCAGGGCGGCGGCGTAGGCGGCAGAAGCGACCGCGTAGCTCTGCACGCCGACGCCGATTCGGGCCTCGTTCATGAGCGAGAACATGCGCATGATGCCCTCGCCCTCTTCGCCCAGGATGTAGGCTTTAGCACCACTACCGTCGCCGACGGACAGGCTGCAGGTGGCCGAGCCGTTGAGGCCCATCTTGTGCTCGATTCCTGAGCAATAGACATCATTGGGCTCGCCCAGCGAGCCATCCTCGTGGATCCAGATCTTGGGTACCAGGAACAGGCTCAGGCCCTTGATCCCTGCCGGGGCATCGGGCAGACGGGCGAGCATGATGTGGATGATGTTGTCCGCGAGGTCGTGCTCGCCGCTGGTAATGAAGATCTTGTTGCCTTCGAGCAGGTAATGGTCGCCGCTGCGTCGCGCGATCGTGCGCACATCTCCCACTGCGGTTCCGGCTTGTGGCTCGGTCAGGCACATCGTGCCCGACCACTCGGCGCTGATCAGCTTCGGCAGCACCTTGGAGCGCATCCACTCGTTGCCCATTCGCTTGACCAGGTTGGCCACCGCTACGGTGAGTCCGGGGTACATGACAAAGGACGAGCAGGCTCCGGTGAACATCTCGACGACGGCCAGGGCGATGCTCTTGGGGAGTCCGCCTCCTCCCGCCGCGGCTTCGAGGCTCAGTCCCTGCCAACCGCCCTGCGCATAGAGGTCATAAGCCTCCTTGTAGCCGGGCGGTGTGGAGACTTTGCCATCTTCCCATTTGCAGCCGTGCCGGTCGCCGGCGGCGTTGAGTGGTGCCAGCGTCTCCTCTGCGAACTTCGCCGCCTCGGAGATCACCATGGAGTACATCTCCTGGTCGAAGTCGGCGTATTCCGCGTTGGGTAGATCCTGCACGCGGATGTGTTCGAAGAGTGCGAACTGGAGGTCGCGAAGGGGAGCCTTGAAGTCAGTTGCGGACATGAATGGGCAATCCAGGGTGGGAGTTCGGGGCGAAGCGCGGAGCTTGTCGGTCCCGATTGTCAGAGGGATGAGGCCAGAGGTCAACTGGACAGGGTGTGCTACTTCTTGCGACCCAGGATTCCGCGCAGGCCTCCGCGTTTCTCTTCGTTCTCGGCGGAGGCCTTCAGGCCTTCCTGGATCTTCAGTTCCTGGGTCGCCCAGGGGTGGTTCGGAACCACTTTGAGCAGGTTGCGAAGCACAATGTCGGTGCCCTTGTCGGGATCACCGAGCCGGGTCAGAATTCGCGCCTTCACTTCGAGGGCGTTGCGGTGGCTGGGATCAAAGGCGAGGGCCAGGTCTACCCACTCCAGCGCCTTCTCCAGTTCACGCTCATTGTCCGGCTTTTCAGAGAAGCGGCACCAGCCGAGGTCGGCAAGCACGAATGAGTTCGATGGATCAAGCGCACGCAGTTCGTCGAGTGCCGCGAACGCCTTCTTGTACTCGCCGCGCTTGATTGCTGCGTGGGCTGCTCGCAGTGTGTCTGCATCTTCCGGTTCCAGACCCTCGGCTCGGACATCGATTTCGCCTGGGTCGTGCTGCCCGGGATACCAGGGGCCGTCGTCGGGCTTGGACCCTGCGGCTGTGGTGGCGTGGCGTGCGTGCTCGTCGTCGTAGCTGCTGTCGGCGCCTTCTCCACGGCGGCTGGGTTTGCGAGAGGCCTCGGAGAGGTCGTAGCGGGCACGTCGCTTGGCGTCGCTGAGTTCTTCGTAGGATGAGACCAGGCGGGCCAGCAATTCCCTGGCGGCCTTCTTGGCATCCTCGGGTGCGTCGGCGCCGAGGTTGCGCGGTCGGTAGCCTGGGGCGAGACGATTGTAAGCGTCCTCCACCTCTGCCTTGCTCGCGCTCTGATCGATCTCGAGAAAGCCGTAGTGGTTGAGATTCATCTTCTCGAAGTAATCGACTCTGACGATTTCGGTGGGGCTTCGGTCATCGACCGGTGCCGGCTGCTTCACGATCCGCTTGGGACTCGGCTCGAAGTGGACGTGCTGCTCTGCTGGTTGCCGGGCGGACTTGACCTCGAGTTCGGCCTCCGCCTCGGCAGCGGCATCCGCCTCGGCAGCGGCATCCGCCTCGGCAGCGGCCTTCGCCTTGGCAGCGGCCTCCGCCTTGGCAGCGGCCTTCGCCTTGGCAGCGGCATCCGCCTTGGGCTTCGCCGCCACCTTCGCCTTGCCCTTGCTCTTTGTCGCGGCGGCGCGCTTCGATGCGGCCCCACTCTTCTTGACGCCGCTCGTAGCGGGGTGAGGCTCTGCGAACGACACCAGGCCGCTGTACACGAGGAACCACAGCGAGCGGCTTCCCAGCCCACGTTCGTCCGCCATTCGAGCGAGGAACTCTTCCGCAGTCTTGGGCTCTCGGATCGCCTCGGCGACGGCCCGCAGTCGGGAGTCGCGACCGAGATAGCCGAACAGCCGAGCGAAGGAGCGGGTCTTGCCGACTGCTCGACCGCCCAGTTCGCCTAGCGCCTCTTCGAACCACTCGTCGTCGGGGATGCGGTACACACCATTCCACAGCGCCTGGATCGGGTTGACTTCCTCGATCTGAATCGACTGTGAAAAGCCCTCGCTTCGTTCGAAGCGGGCCTTGCCGCGGTGGTTGAGTCCCTGCTGCAGTTCGTGGGCGATCCAAGTCTCGAGGACTGGCCCGATCTCTTCCGATGGGATCACTTTCATCTCATCGAGCGCGCCGCGCAGGTCGCCCTTCCTGGCGACAGCGAGTTCGGCCAGCTTGCCCATCTGGCTCAGGGAAATCAGGCTCTCCTCGAGGAGATGCCTGGGCAGGCCATCGACGATGTCGGGGACATCGACCCAGACTGCATAGCCGTTGAGGAAGTGAATAGTGTGCCGAGTGCCGATGCCCAACAGGTCGAAGCTGCCGCTGCTATGGGAATGGAACAGAGTGGAGATCATCTGGACGTAGCGGTCTGGGGTGAGCGCGTCGGTCTCGAACGGTTTTCCGTCATTCCGGCTGATTGTGGGTTGGTTGCTGCTGCGGGGGTGGCTGGCTCGGGTGGTCTTGGATGCTGCGGTTGCAGGGGGGGCGCTGGCTTCCGTCTCTGGGGTGCTGTCGG
>CAZBDA010000029.1:37646-37915 GCA_964490445.1 uncultured Rickettsiales bacterium
CCCGGCCGGGGGGGGGGGGCGGGCGCCCTGTGCGGGGCTGGCTGTTCGCCGAGCATCTCACGGATCCTGGCTCGACCTTTGTCGGGTTCCTCGACGAGCCTGTCAATTCGTCGCCCGAAGTCGATAAGCGAGAACGGTTTGGCTAGGAAGTCCAGCAGGTGGAGGCGTTCCATGTCGGCTCGGAAGAAGTCGGCGCTTCGGTACATTGCACTCATCAGCAGGATGGGGACATCCCTGCCGTTCTCGAGGTCGCGTACCTGTTCGATCAA
>CAZBDA010000029.1:37945-46701 GCA_964490445.1 uncultured Rickettsiales bacterium
GGATGCCGGTGATGCCCGGCAGCATGACGTCGACCAGCAGCACGTCCGGCTCGTGACGCTCGAACATCTCGAGGCCTTCTGGACCGGTGCCCGCCACCACTGCTGTGTGGCCGCGCTTGTCGACGATCTCCTTCAGCTGGGATGCGAAGTTCCGATCGTCCTCGACAATGAGAATCCGACTGCTCACTGGTGAGGATTCTCTCGCAAGTGAGCCCAAGAAGAAATCATCACGGCGAAATCAATCGGGGTGTCCTGCCAGGGGGGAGGCGGGGGGGCAGAACCGGGGCGGGGGGGGGGGGGGGGGGGGGGGGCCGCCCGCCCCCGCGGGGGGGGGGGGCGGAGGCGGCGGTTGCCTACCCCGCCCTGCTCTGGTTTCTCATCGGCCTCTTGCCGATCACCTAGGTCATCGGCAAGAGGCCACTAGGGCCAGGTGCTGCCGGCTCGTCTTCCGGCGGCGGTCTCTAACTACGAGCTCGCGCTGTCGTCGTCGCCGGCTGCGCTGTCGTCGTCGTCGTCGCCGGCGCTGTCGTCGTCGTCGTCGTCGCCGGCGCTGTCGTCGTCGTCGTCACCTGCGGGAGCTGTGGTCCAGTCGATGGTGAAGGTCCAGTCCTGCGGAACATCGCCTTCCCAGCACATGATCTGGATGAACATCGGTCCGCCGACGCCCGTGCTGGTCGTCTGCTCTGGCGAAGCGGTGCTGTACTCGTAGCCGATCGCGGCGTACTTCTCTTCGCTCCACGCGGGGGCCAGGACGTTGTAGTCCAGGTCGTTGTTCGTGCCGGTCCACTCCAGGGTGAAGGTGGCGTCGCCCATGCAGCCGTACTCGATGGAGAAGACGTCCTTGTCACCCGTCCAGGTCTGGCCGTCATTGGCGCAGGCACCTGCGGTTCCGGTGATCACGAGGTCACCGTCTTCGCCGACGATGACGTTTACGTCCGTGTCGTCCTTACCCTCATTGGGCTCGACTTCCGCGAAGGTCACCGTCGGGCCATCGCAGGTGGGCAGGTCCAGGGGCACGCTGTCGTCGTCGTCGCCAGTGCTCGTGTCGTCGTCGTCGTCGTCGTCGTCGTCGTCGTCGTCGTCGTCACCTGGGGGCAGGCTGTCGTCGTCGTCGTCGGCTTCGGGTACGGATGGAGCGCAGCTTACGGTCAGCACGAGGACACTGCCGAGCATCATGACTAGGAGATAGAAAAGAAAGCTTCGCTTGAGCACGATGTCCTCCTGGCCGTTTCGGTGACGGCAGTGCAGATCCAGTTCTGCGGCGCGAACAATCCCAGCGGCGGAGACGCTTGTCAAGCGTGTCGTTTGTGCCCGATGTAGACGCGTGGCCCGCCCTGCCCTGGTTACTTGCGTCCACTCACTGCAAGAAGATGCGATACGACCTGGTCCTGCCAACGCACCAGGCGGCTACGAGTCTTGACCAGGTAACTGGCAGAACGGCGCAACTTCACCGTAACTGCCGTTTGCGGGTGGAGCCACACGGTTTCCTGGGCCGAGTACCCTTCGCCCGAGATCTCGCTGACGATTTCGAGACTGCGTACTCCAGAGACCTCGACCCAGCGTGTAGCTCGACTCTGGTAGGTCAATTCCAGCGGCGCGCCGTCGACGATGCGCACGTCGTGACCCGACCAACTCTCTCCCGGTGTGCGGCTGCCGGCTTCGCCGGGGTCGAAGACGCGCCGTCGCTTCAGGGCTGCGTCCACCTCGGGCCGGAGCATCTCCGGGCGCATGCCGCGCATGGGCCCGTTCTCGGCCCAACTGGCTTCACTTACTTTGCCGTCCGAGTTGATACGGAACCGCATCGACAGTCTCTGGTTGGCCATCTTCAGCCGGTAATACAGGGGCAGGGTGGGTTCCATCGGTGGCAGGGTCAAAGACCGGATGAGTGTGTACTCGTCGTCGGTGGGGCTGCCCCGGTACGAGACGAACTCCTGCCAACGCAACTCGAAGTCCTGCGGGCTGGTGACTCGGTGTGTGACCTCGTAGCGAAGAGTCAATGGGATGGGCACCTGCCGTGCGAGCAGTGCGCTGTCCCGGTTCCGATCGGGCGCGGGCCGGGAACCCTTTTCGATGTCCAGGGCCTCCTTGAGTTCGAGAATCAGTGACTGGGCGTGTTCGCGAATGGACCGCTCGGTTTCTATCTCCATGGCCAGGTCGCTGTGAAACGCCTTCGCCTCAGGAGAGTCGTCGCGCACTCGACGGGCATCCTCCAGGGCCAGGTCGTTCTTTCCTTCAGCGTGGTAGCGCTGCGCTCGGAGCCAGTAGCCGTCCAGTAATTCGGGGCAGGCATCGATTGCCTGGTCGACGGTCTCGATGCTGAGGTCCTTGTAGTCAGCCTGCTCCTGGATTTCGGCGCGCCGCAGCAGGAAGCGCCCTCGGTCCGGGCAACTGGCGTCAACTGCAGCGAGCCAGAACAGCTTGGCGGCTTCTGGCAGGTTGCCCGCCTCGGCCTCGGCTTCGGCACGAAGCCCTGGAGCCTTGCAGCCGACCAGAAGTACGAGCAGTAGCAGCTGGGCAGAGTAGTGTCGCGGCACGCTCAAGGGTACCCATGCGGCGCCGACGGTGTCGAGCGGGGCTGGCCTGCCTCCTCCTCCGCGAGGCGGGCTAGGATGGCCGGGTGACCGACCGTCCTCCACTGTCTCTGACTCGGCTGCTGGTGTTCGTGCTGCTGACACTGTTGTTGGTGTTTGGCGGTGTCGAACTTGGCCTCCGGCTCGCTGGTTGTGTGTATCTCGAGAGCAACGTGGCGCGGCAGCCGTCGGAGACCCGGGGCGATTCTCTCGAGCTGTGGGCCCTCGGAGATTCGTACACCTTCGGTATCGGCTCGGAGACACCGTCCACGGACTCTTATCCGGCGGTCACTGCGCGCTTGCTGGAAACACGCACTGGCCGGCCGGTGGTGCTGCGGAACCTTGCTCGCCCGGGGCAGAACTCGTCGCAGGTTGTCGCCAGCTTTCGCGAACAGTTGTTGGCTCGGGCGATCCCAGATGTCGTGCTGATGATGGCGGGTGTGAACAACATTCGCTGGTTGGGGCAGTCAGGTCAGTTCTGCATGGAGGAATTGTCGGGAAGGGGGATCCGTACGCCGAAGATCGAGTGGCTGCACACCCTGCGCAGTTACAAGGTCCTGCGCCACTTTGTCCTGAGCGTTCGTCCGGCTCGCGCTCAGGACCGTAGTTGCGCACTCGTTGCGAGGGGCTTCGAGTTTCTCGACAAGGGCAGCCCGATGCTGGCTTCGGAGGCCTTCGCGTCCGCCCTCAGCTTCAACGAGCGGAGTGCGTGGGCACACCTGGGTAGGGGACTGAGCCTGCTACGACAGGGAAGACAGAGCGCTGCTATCGACGATCTGTACGCTGCGCAGGCCCTGGGCCTGAATCCACCGGCGCTGACCCTGGCCCTGGGCTTTGCGATTCGTGCCGTCCGGCCCGAGGAAGCCAGCGCCTTCGAGGTCCAGCAGACCGGCGAGCCGGTCCACCGAGACATGACTACGCTGCTCAGCGGCTGGAAGAAGTATGACGCCGGCGAATTCGAGGCTGCGCTGCTTACATTCGAAGGGCTGTCCGGAACCGAGGGCGACCGGGCGCAGATGCTACGTGGTGCGGTCGTCGCATATGCCCACGATGGACGGGGTTGGACCCTGCGGGCGATGGGCCGCGGCGAAGAGTCTTCTGCTGCTTTTGAGTTGGCCAACGAACTCGGCAGAGAGATGTTCATCGTTCCCCATCACCTGGGTTGGTCTCACCTGGGTCTCGCCCTCAACACACTCGATGAGGGCAACCTGGTACGAGCTCTCGAGAACCTGGACCTGGCGAGCAAGGACCGTTCCGTGCTGGCCGTTGCCCGAGGCGTCGAAGGTTGGGCCCGTGCAGGATCTGCCGGCAAGGGCTGTGCCGCTGCTCATCAGCCCTTCCTCGACGCGCTCGGCTACCAGCCGCAGCAGCCACAGGCCATGGCGGGGCAGCGGCTCTGTGCGGAGCTCGGGCCCGGTGGCCACTTGCCACCAGTGTCGGTGACTGATGGCATGCCTACGGTTCGTCCGATGGTGACGGTCTCGGTGCAGGAGTGGATTGACCCGGGCGACACCCGACTGGTCGAACAAGACATCGAAACAGCTCAGCAACTCGCCTCGGCTGCCGGGACGCAACTGGTACTGCTGACCTACCCGGAGCCCGATGCGCACCCCGAGCTGGCACGTGCCATCGTCCGTTCGGGGGCCAAGCTGGGAGTGCTTGTCGTGGACCCGGCCGAGCAGGTCAGGGAGGCCGTCGCGAACGGTGTTCCGTGGAGCCAACTTCGCGTATCCGACGGCCACCCAACCACGCGTGGCTACCGGATCGTGGCTTCTCAGTTGGTGGATGAGTTGTTGGAGTTCAGTCCGAACCTTCAAGAAGCGCAGTGAGACGCTCGTTGACCAACTTGGGGTTGCCCTGACCTCGCATCTCGCGCATTACCTGGCCGACGAAGAATCCCTTCAGCTTGGTCTTCCCGCCGCGATAGTCCGCGACCTCCTCAGGGTGTGCCGTGAGGATCCTGGTGATGACCTCATCGATGGCGCCGGAGTCGGATACCTGCTTCCAGCCGCGCTCTTCGACGATTTCCATCGGTGCGCGGTCCTCTTCCCAGATCGCGTCGAAGACCTTCTTGGCGATCTTTCCGGAGATGACGTTGTCGTCGACCAGGGCGATGAGTTGAACGAGTCGTCCGGGTTCCAGGGGGACCCTGGCGATCTCGAGGCCCTCGTCTTTGCTGCGTCTGAGGACGTCACCCATGATCCAATTCGACAGGGTCTTGACCTTGTTCGGGCTGCCACCGATCGCGCTTGCGCCCGCCTCGAAGTACTCGGCCAGCGCCTTGTCGGCGGTGAGTACTCCAGCGTCATACGCGGGTAGTCCAAAATCCTGCTGGTAGCGCAGCGCCCGAGCATCGGCCAACTCGGGAAGAGTGCTGCGAATTGCTTCGATCTGCTCGGAGTCGATGCCGAGCGGCAGCAGGTCGGGCTCGGGGAAGTAGCGATAATCGTGGGCGTCTTCTTTGCTGCGCATGAACACGCTGACCTGCTTGCGGGTATCCCAGAGCCGGGTGTCCTGGCTGACGCTGCCCCCGGCCTCGAGCACTTCGATGTGTCTCTGGATCTCGTAGTTGAGAGCCTGCCCCACGAAGCGGAAACTGTTGATGTTCTTAAGTTCCGTCCTGGTGCCGAGCGTTTTCTGGCCACGCGGTCGCACGGAGACGTTGGCATCGCAGCGGAACGAGCCCTCTTCCATGTTGCCGTCGGACACATCGGTGTAGCGCAGGATGCTGCGGAGCGCCTTCATGTAGGCGATCGCTTCTGCAGGGCTCCGTAGGTCCGGTTCGCTGACGATTTCACACAAGGCGACTCCAGAGCGGTTCAGGTCGACCAGTGAATGTCCGTCGTCGCCGTGGCTGGACTTACCAGCGTCGTTCTCCATGTGAATGCGCGTCATGCGGATCCACTTGCGCTCGATCTCCGGGGTTTCGATGAACAGGCCGCCTCCGGTGCACAGCGGCTTGTCGAACTGACTGATCTGGTAGCCGTTGGGCAGGTCGGGATAGAAGTAGTTCTTGCGGGCGAAGACTGAGCCGTCGTGGATGTCGGCGCCGATGGCCAGTCCCAGGCGAATGCCGAACTCCACAGCCTTCTTGTTGAGGACTGGCAGGGCGCCCGGCATGCCCGTACAGATGGGGCAGGTCTGGCAGTTGGGCTCTGCACCGAAGCGCGTGGAGCAGCCACAGAACAGCTTGCTCTGTGTGCGCAGCTGGGCGTGGACCTCCAGGCCGATGACGGTTTCCCACTCGGGGTGTTTGCTGATGTCGGGGCTGTTCATTGCTGCCCCTCCGCGATTCGGCCGACCTGTTGCTCGAGCCGGCCTGCGAAGCGGAACATCGCCTCTTCCTGCCAATGAGGTGCGAGCACCTGCAGGCCCCAGGGCAGTCCATCGTCATCGCGAAGGCCCGGCAGTGACATCGCGGGCAGACCGGCGAGGCTGGCAGGCACGGTGAAGATATCCGACAGGTACATCGAGATGGGGTCGGCGGTCCTGCTGCCCAGTTCAAAGGCGGTGCTCGGGGAGGTCAGGCTGACCAGCAGGTCGACCTCCGAGAACGCTTTGGCGAAGTCTGCGCCGATCGCTCGACGCGCCTGTTGCGCCTTGCCGTAGTAGGCGTCGTAGTAGCCCGCAGAGAGGGCGAAGGTTCCCAGCATGATGCGCCGCTTTACTTCGTCGCCGAAGCCTGCGCTGCGTGATGCCACGTAGACCTCCTCGAGGCCGAGGCCAGGCTCTTCTACCCGGACCCCGTAGCGGATCCCGTCATAGCGAGCGAGGTTTGCGGATGCCTCGGCGCTGGCGAGCACGTAATAGGTGGCGATGGCGTAGGCCGTGTGCGGCAGAGAGACTTCCACCAGCTCGACACCGTCCATCGCCTCAAGCGGACCCATCAGCGCCGTTCGAGCCGCGGAACTCAGGTCGGTCGTGTATTCGCGGGGCAGGCCGATCCGAATGGGCTGATTGCTGACGGCGAGCCGCTCAGACCAGGGCTCACTGGCTCGGTTGGAGCAGGTGGAGTCCATCGGGTCCGCCCCGGCGATCACCTCGAGCAGCGTCGCCGCGCCGGCGACGTCTGCCGCGAAGGGCCCCACCTGGTCCAGGCTGCTGCCGAAGGCTACCAGGCCATTCCGGCTGACTCGGCCGTAGGTGGGTTTCACCCCGACCACGCCACAAAGGGATGCCGGCTGGCGGACTGAGCCTCCAGTGTCACTCCCCAGGGACAGTGGCACGATGCCCGCTGCCACGACCGCCGCCGAGCCGCCACTGCTGCCTCCGGGCACACGCTTGTTGTCGAGGGGATTCAGGACCGGTCCGTAGGCGGAGTTCTCGTTGGACGAGCCCATGGCAAACTCATCGCAGTTGGTCTTGCCAAAGATAATCGCACCGCCTTCGCGCAGCCGACTGACCACGGTCGCGTCGTAGCCGGGGACGAAGTTGTCGAGGAATCGACTGGCGCAGGTGGTGCGCAGGCCGCGGGTGCAGAGGTTGTCCTTGATGGCCACCGGGATGCCGTGCAGTGGTCCACGCAGGTTGCCCTCGGAGCGCTCGCTGTCGGCCTTTCTTGCAGCCTGCAGAGCCTGCTCGGGATTCATCGAGATGAAGGCATTGAGATGGGCCTGCTGTTCGGCCTGCTGCAGAGCCTCCTCGACCAGGGCCAGGGAACTGGTGCTTCCGTCCTGCAACGAGGCGCGCAGAGTGCCGAGAGGAGCGCTCATGAGTCTTCGTGAATGACTACCGGGACGCGAAAGAACGACTCGTGGCGGTCGGGAGCGTTGGCGAGGCTGCTGTCTGGCGCGTCGGGACCGCGCACCACGTCGTCCCGTTGAGGAGTGGATAGCCTCTCTTGCGCGCTGTCTTGCGCTGCCTGGGGCAGCTCGTCCAGGATGGCAACGTAGTCGAGGATCTTGGCCAACTCCTCGCCATAGGTCGTCTCTTGTTCGTCCGTGAAGCGAAGGCGGGCGAGTCCAGCGATGTGCCGAACTGTCTTGGGATCAACACGGCTCATTGAGCTTCACTCTCCTGGAGCTTCGCGAGCCCTGCCCGGACTTCTTTCAGTACTGCCCTGACCTCGTTGGAGTTCAAGCCCTTGGGGTCCAGATCGAGGGACTTCTGTAACGACTTCTCAGCCTGTTGGAGCTTGCCCTTGTATTGGTAGGCTAGGCCGAGACCGTAGTGAGCTTCGGCGTTAGCGGAGCGGAGGCGAAGTGCCTTGCGGAAGATCTCCATCGCCTTGCTGTTTTTGCCGAGCTCGATGTAGCACCAGCCAAGTCGGACGGCGACCGTGACGTTCTTCGGATTGCTGGCCAAGGCAAGTTCATAGGCCTCTGCAGCCTTTGCGAAGTTCCCCTGTTCACGAGCATTGTCGCCAATTCGGATGTGATTTGGCGTGGATGCCGTCGCGGCCTTCTTCTTGGTGGTCTTTTTCGACTTGGCCTTTCTCGGCTTGGCCTTTTTGGTCTCCTTCTTCTTCGGCTCCTTTTTCTTTGCCTTCTTCTTTGCCTTCTCCTTGGCCTTGGGGGCGTCCTTCTTCGGCGGCGTCGAGACAGTCTTAACGGCCTCCTTCTTGCCTGCGGGTGCTTCGGCCTGCTCGCCGGACGCCGGTTTCTCTTCAGGGCCTTCGGTCTCGGAGTGGCCGTCTCCCGCTGCCGTCGCCTTCTGCTGCTCGGTGGCCCCCTCCGTCGGTTCCGTCTCGCCGCTCGCTGCCTCGGTCGTTGGGCTCTCACTAGCGACCGTGCCGTCGACTACTGCGTCCGAGTCTGCAGGTCCGTCGCTGCCGGGCCCCATGGTGAAGTACCAGCCAGCTCCGCTGCCCAGCAGGACGGCTGCTGCGAGGCCGATGAGAAGAGGCCGGCGCTTCTTTGAGCTCGGCGTGTAGTCGTCGAGGTCATCGCCGTAGCTGTCATCGCTTTCGTCGTACTGCGTCTCCTCGTAGCTTCCGTCCTTGTAGTCATCGTCTCCGGCGGGATCGTCGTGTTGGGTTGCTGCGTAGCTTCCGTCGTCTCCGTCAGCTCCGTAGCCACCATCGTTCTGGGTCGCCGCGTAGCCTCCGTCAGCTCCGTAGCCACCATCGTTCTGGGTCGCCGCGTAGCCTCCGTCAGCTCCGTAGCCACCATCGTTCTGGGTCGCCGCGTAGCCTCCGTCAGCTCCGTAGCCACCATCGTTCTGGGTCGCCGCGTAGCCTCCGTCAGC
>CAZBDA010000030.1:0-45202 GCA_964490445.1 uncultured Rickettsiales bacterium
AGACGTCGACCCAATAGGCTCTCGCCGGGCTGCCGCCACTATTCTTGACCGACACGGTGTAGTCGACCGAGTCGGTTGCAGAGACCGCGGTGAGGCCCACCACCCGCACGTCGGGACCGTCAATGACGACATCGCCTCCGAGCACCTCGATCGTTGCGGGCTGAGCCTCGAATTCCCCGCCACCCTGCTCGTAGACAGCCCGGATGTCGGCAGAACCGAGACCCGTAGCCGTCACCATGCCGGCAATTTCAACGGTAGCGATGCTTCCCGACGAGGTGATCCAGCGCACGGTTCCGGACACGTTGCCGCGGCTACCGTCGGAGAACTCTGCCTCCGCCACGAGCTGCACGCTCTCGCCGACGTGCAGGCTGACCTCGCTCGGCTGCACCACGAGCTCGGTCACGACCGCCTCGGTCACCGTCACGGAGACCTCGTTGGAGTTGAGTTCGAAGAAGGATGCCCGCACCCTCGCCGAGCCCGCTGCGACCGGGATACCGAGCCCCTCCTGGTCCAAAGCAGAGGACACCGAGAGCACCGAAAGCTCGCTGGACTGCCAGGTCACGGTGTCCGTGATGTCACGGGTGCTCTGGTCGTTGTAGTAACCGGTGGCGACGAACTGGATCTCTTCACCCAGCGTGACCGTCGGATCCGAAGGGGTCACGCCGACACCGATGATGCTGGCCGGAATCGGCCCCACATCATCGTCATCACCGGCAGTCCAGCCTCCGGAGCACGACGACGCCACCAGCACAAAGGCCAGTGACGTCATCGGAACCAGTAGCTTTCTGCTCATCGAGCCAATTCTAGGCTCTCTGGCAGAAAATGGCAGACCTGTCAGTCGCGGAGGACTCCGGGGAGGTAGCCGCGGAGATCGATCCACTCGAGGTAGTTGTTCTCGGAGTTCCCCGACCGCACCGTGTTGGTGTAGGGCACCCACGCGAAGTCTGGGTGGGAGGTCTCGTCGTGCCAGGCACTGCTGATCACCTCGCCTGCGGGGCTGGCTTCGAGGGTGAAGTTGTAGGTCTTCACGAAGCCATTCGGCGCGTTGATGTCCGCGTCGATGTGGGTGTAGCTGACACCGTCGGTAGAGAAGCGCACGTCGACCCGACCGTTGAAGGTCCGCAGCTCGGTGTTCTGGCTGACGGTGATCTGCTCCGCGATGCGGTTGTAGATGCCGCGGCCGATTCCCTGCACGTCGATGATTTCCTCGGTGGTCTGGAAGGCACCGTGCTGCTCGCGGTACTCGATGACCCGCTGCGCGCGAACCGTGCTGATGCCCCACAGGGTGCTCAGCTCGTCGATGCCTGCCGTGTTGATGTTGATCAGCCCGGACGCGCCAGCTGCACCGCCGGCGGTGGTCTCGGTCAAGCTCAACTCATAACCCCATGCAGGATAGTTCCACACCTGGTCGTTGGCGGAGGTGTCGAAGACCAGGGGTACACCACGCTCACCGATGTAGGTAGAGAGCAGCTGCACGATGGCCTTGGGGCTCAGGTCGCTGATGTCATCGTCCTCGTCGCCGTTGTACCGGGCACCGTAGAAGCTGCTCAGCTGGCTGTAGAAGCTCTCCGAGAGGAGACCCTTCTGGTCCGGCACCGTCAGATCCATCTCGTACTGGTTGGTGGAACCAAACTGGACAGCCACGGACTCGCGGGGCTCGTGGGTAAGGATGGCTGCGGCGGCCCAGCCGTTGCAGTGTCCCCACCAGGCCGAGCCGGCAGGGCTCCAGTGATTGAGCATCTCCCAGGCGGGACCGAACCAGGGGTTGGTGCCGTGAGTACGACCATTGAGCTGCTGCAGCAGAGCGAACTTGTCCAGGGGCGACAGGTCGTTCAGCGCATAGTTGAACGCCGGATAGGGGTTCTCCGAGTCGGAGTTCCAGTTCTCGTTGGCGCTGATGCGGTCGTTCTCGATCGTGATCCGACCACCGTCGATCGCGGCGCGAACGGCGTTGTAGAAGGTCGACAATACGGTCACGAACTCACCCTGAGTCTCGCGGTACTCGTCACGCTTGGTGTTGTACTCGTCACCGTCACCGTTGCCATTCTTGCGCAGGTTGCGCAGCTCCTCGCCCAGGTTCTGGAGCGAGGTGGCGGGAGTCTCGAAGGCCTCCCTGGTGAGCTCAGAGATGGTGTCGTTGGCACTTGAGGTCTCGGGGAAAGCGCCGGTGCCACCGGAGGTCTGGGTCTTGTAACCAAAGATCAGCGCGCCTTCGCTCTGGCGCCACCAGGAGCCGGCCCAGGGACGATAGCCCTCGCGCACCTCGGAACTGGTGGTTCCGAGCATCTCGTTGATGTTCAACGCCTCATCGAGGTTGACGGCTGCCTTGAGCAGGTCAATGAAGTCGAAGTCCTCGGGGTCTTCATGGTTGTCGAAGGTGCCGGCCAGCCCACCGGAGAGCTCGTCGACCTCGGACTCGCTCAGCAGACGTGACTCGACGGTCGGGGTGATGCTGAGAGAGGCCCAGGGTTGTCCGTCCTCCCAGGTCTCGGCGATGACGGTGGAGTCAATGGCATTCTCATAGACGACATCAACACCGGTCTCGGTCGCGTTGGTGAACGACACGAGTTCACCATTCTCGAGCACCATCTCACGATTCTCGGGAGCAATGGGGAAGGGCGGGATGAAGTGGGGGATGACCGCCAGGTTGCTCTGGCTGAGCAGGCTGGAGGAGCGGTTCATGTCCTCGTCGTCGACAGTAACGGCCTGGGACAGACGCTCGCCATTGACCGAGTAGAAGTAGACGAGCCCGGCCATACGCAGGCGATCCTCACGAATCACCAGGTAGATCTTCGGATCGACGTCACTCAGCTCGCTGTCGATGTTCAGGCTCGGATCGAGAGAAGCCTTGATCACAGTCAGGGCACTCTCCGTACCGCCCTTGACGGCGTACTCGTGGAAGTCGTCGCTCTCGTCGGGTACGAAGCCGCTGCGGATCACCTGGTAGCGCCAATACACGGAGTCACCCCACTGGTCGCCGAGGTCGACGGTGTCACCCAGGTTGTCAGAGGCGGGGTCAGCGGATGCATCACCACGATCGGTCTTGATGCCGATGCTCTGGTAGCGGGTCTCGAGGTGGAACTCCTGGTTCTGGAACCATCCGGGACGCAGGGAATAGTCGGAGTAGTCATCGGCAGCGCAACCACCGAGGATGGCGAAGCCGAAGATGAGTGCGGGGAGCTGGCGCCAATGGCGACGGATAAGCTTCCTTTGCATGATTATGATTCCTCTCAAAGTGCCTTTCGGCGGGTTTCAGAACATGGGGTTCTTGGAAATTTCTTTAGCCCCCGCGTGGGGGCTTGATGCTTGTGTCTGCGGGGCCTGGCTCTGGGCTGACCCTTCGCGGCGCAATAAGAGCAAAGTTAATGCCACGTGGTTGTGAAGTTTCTGTGAAGTCGGCACGGCAGAGCAGTGCCCCATTTGGCGACCATGCCATCACTTTTGTGACAAGCCGTATGTAGCAACTGAGCTACACTTGTGCAACTTTTTGTAGCTGAGTGGTTACATATCCTTGCGATTGGTGTCAGTTCTCCTGCCGCTTCCGTAGCATCCGGTGCAGGTTGACTCGGTGGATGCCCGCCAGGGCAGCGGCGCGAGTCACGTTGCCTTCTGTTGCCGCCAGCAAGGCGTCCAGGTACCGCGTCTCGAAACGCTCCACCAGGTCTGCTTTCAGCCCCTTGTAGTCCCAGTCCTTGAAGTCATCGCCAGGAGCCAGGAAGCGCGAGGCATCGACGGAGCGGAGAGTCGTCGAACTGGCACCAGGGACATGATCAGCAAGCCCTGGAGTCGGCACGACAGGGGACGTCTCACACAGCGAACCTGGCATCGGCGGGGGCGGCCCCTCGCCACGCAGGTAGCCCGGCAGGTCGCCCGGCAACACGTACGACTCGTCCGTCATCAGCACGGCGCGCTCGACGATGTTGCGCAGCTCGCGGACATTGCCGGGAAAAGAGTGCCGGTGCAGGGCAGAGAGCGACTCCTCTGAAAGTCCCACCACCGAGCGCCCGTAACGGACATTGGCATCGCGAACGAACTGCTTCACCATTCCCGGAATCGAATCCGGGTACTCGCGCAGCGGCGGCAACAGGATGGGGACCACCATCAGCCGGTAGTAGAGATCCTCGCGGAACAGGCTGCGACCCACCATCTCCTCGAGGTTCCTCGAGGTGGCCGCCACGATCCGGATATCGACGGTGCGGGGCTGGTCACTGCCAACCTTGCGGATCTCGCCTGACTGCAACACACGCAGCAGCTTGACCTGCAGGGCAGGCGGAAGATCACCAATCTCATCGAGGAACAGGGTGCCTCCGTCAGCCACCTCGAAGCGGCCGAGCCGATCGATTACTGCACCAGTGAACGCGCCGCGCACGTGGCCGAACAGCTCGCTCTCCAGCAACTCCCCGGGGATTGCAGCGCAGTTCACTGTCACCAGCGGCAACTTGGCTCGCTGACTGTTGAAGTGGATCGCGTGCGCCACCAACTCCTTGCCGGTTCCACTCTCACCACGCAGGCAGACGGTGGCATCGGTGGCAGCGGCGCGCTCGACACGCCGATCGACCTCCTCCCAGGCCGGGCCACGCCCCTTGATAAACACATCGTCGCGGCCCTTGGCTCCCAGCATCGAGGCATGCAGTTGGGCACGCCGGACGAAACTGGTGGCGGTCGACGCCAGCGCCACCAGCAGCTGCTGGTGTTCCTCGGTGAAGTAGCCTGCTACCTGGCTCTCGACCAGGATCACGCCGATGCAACGCCCCTGAAAGGACATCGGCACCGCAAGGGAGGCGCGGGTGCCGCCCAGCAGAGGTGTGTAGTAAGGGTCGCCCTCCGTATCGTTGGCCAGGTACAGACAGTTCTCGTCGACCACCCGAAACACCACGCCCGAAGGTCGACCCGAACGGCGTTTGAGCAGAGTCGGCACCTTCTGGTCGTAGTCCAACGAAAAGGTCTCGGCCTCGATGCGCAGATCGCCGGTGTCCTCCTGGAGCAGGAGCACAGAGCCGTGGCGACAACGTGTCCGCGACAGGGCGAGTTCCAGGATCTTCTGTAGCAACGAGGAGCGCTCAGACTCATCCAGTGTGCGGGCAACAGCTGACTTCTCAGCGGTGACATCGAGAAGAAGCTCAATCTCACGATCGCTGCGGCTCAGCGAGTAACGATTCAGCAGCACCGTTTCCAGGGTCTGCACCAGGCCGAGCAGGAACTCGGCATCACCATCACTGAATGCATCGTCCTCGGCAGACTCGAGCACCAGCAGGTCCGTCTGGTCCCCCTCCAGGTGGAACTTCACCGCCAGCAGAGAGCGTCCCCGTGCAGTGAGGAAGCCACCAGCATTGCTCTGCGAGTCCCGCCGGCTCGCGCGCAACTCACAGTTCTCGGAGTCCACCAGCGCCGCCACGAGAGGGTGGCTCAGAGACAGGTCGGCGGGGACCTCAGACGCTCCTGGGCCCAGGACCACGAGCACTTCCAGGCGGTCGCGCACCGGTCGTAGTCGACCCAGGTACGCCGCATGGGTCGCAAATTCATCGGCCACGCCCCGCGCAAGCCGGCGGTGGAGAACCTCGAGTTCCGTGCTGCTCACGAGTTCACGAAACAACGGCAGTACACGCAGCAGGCGCTCGTATTGCCGACGTAGTTCTTCGATGCTGTCGTCGCTGGAGACGCTCATGTGGAGCCGCTTCACCTCGTCCTCTGACTATAACCGACCGATCCCCGGAACCTGCTGACTCGCCAAAGGAACGACGCTCCGAACAGTATCTTGGCTTGACGCTCTGCCGATACCGCCTGTATATTGCGCCCGCATTTTCAAAAAATGCACCTCAAGCTCTTGTGATTACAGGGCTTTTTGGCTTCTGTGCGTCGCGCAGTCGGCGTAGCGTTCGGAAGCAGTTGCAGGAGTTACAGTCAATGGTTGCTATCCGTCTTGCCCGTCACGGTGCCAAGAAGTCTCCCTTCTACCGAATCGTCGCTACTGATTCTCGCAATCCTCGCGACGGTCGATTCATCGAGATCCTCGGAACCTGGAATCCCGTCAGTAAAGACAAGGCTTCCGCTATTAAGATCAGGAGCAGCCGCATGCAGTTCTGGATCGGCAACGGCGCGGTTCCCACCGATACCGTGAAGCGTCTCATCAAGACTTCCGGCGCCCTCAAGGCTGAAGCGGCCGAATAGCGGTCCAATGGCCGATCACAGCCCCCGCAACTTTCTGCTGTTCCTGGTTCGCTCGCTGGCCGAGTATCCCGATGCCGTAAGCATCGAGGAACGCAACAGTGACGACGGCCCGACCCTCTTCGAGGTAAGCGTCGACCCCGCCGACAGCGAATTCGTCACCGACGATGAGGTGGCAGACGCGTTGCACACGGCGTTCAGCGCCTACACCTACAAGCACCGCATCCGGGCCCGCCTCGAACTGCTCGGCTGAGCAGCGCGGCACGCTCTTTCACCCAGCACCTGCTCATGCGGGGTCTTGACCTGCTGCGGGTCCGCGAGGACCTGTCACCCAGGGGCAAGGACACCCTCGTTCGGGTTGCACGCCTCGGCAAGACCTGGGGTGTCCGCGGCCACCTGGTCGTCCGCCTCGACAATGCCGATAGCGATCGCTGCTGGTGTAGTGAGGTCGCCTGGCTCACCGGTGAGGCCTGGCCCCTGGCCCCCGTCGAGGTCGACCGGTGGCAAACCAAGGGCAAGCAACTGATGGTTCAGTTTGTCGGGATCCAGAGTCCCGAAGACGCCAAGGCCATCACCGGCCTCGAGTTGTGGGTGCCGCGCGAGTCGCTGCCAGACACGGACGGGGACGAACACTACGTCCACGACCTGCTCGGGATGCGAGTCGTCGATGAAGTACGTGGCGAACTCGGGCACATCACGGAAATCTTTCCCGCTGGCACCGCCGACGTCTGGGTCGTGCGGGGAGCGACGGGGGAGCACATGATTCCGGCGACCCGTAAGTTCGTGAAGTCGGTGGACGCTGACCAGCGACTGGTGACCGTGCGCTACGAGGGCATGCTGTGAACTTCGACATCCTGACCGTCGTTCCCGAAGCCGTCACCGGCTACCTCGATGCCAGCATCATCGGCCGAGCACGGACTGCCGGCACCATTGAGTGCCGGGTGACCAACATTCGCGACTTCGCCACCGGCAAGCATCGCCAGGTAGACGACTCGCCGTATGGCGGCGGCTCGGGCATGGTCATGCAGGCCGAGCCTACGGTACGAGCGATCGAGAGTGCCCAGGCTCAGTCAGGACAGGGACAGCGCGTGATCACGGCGCTGTTGTCTCCTGCTGGACAGCCATTCACCCAGAAACTGGCCACCGACCTTGCCGACGGCTGCGATCAACTCATCCTGGTCTGTGGGCGCTACGAGGGTATCGATGCTCGGGTCTCTGCCTACGTCGATCTGGAGATCAGTGTCGGCGACTTCGTATTGACCGGCGGCGAGTTGGCAGCGCTGTCCGTCGTCGATGCGGTCGCGCGCCTTTTGCCGGGCGTTCTCGGCAACAGCGAGTCTGCCCTGGAAGAGAGCTTCCAGGGAGCTCTTCTCGAGTATCCCCAGTACACCCGGCCGCGGGACTTTCGGGGCGCTGAAGTACCAGAGGTTCTGTTGTCAGGCGACCACCAACGCATCAAGCAATGGCGCACGGAGTCGGCCCTGGAGAGAACCCGCAGGCATCGTCCAGACCTGCTCGAAGCGACAGGCATCGAGAAGAATCACCCCGCGGAATTGCCTAAAGGACTGGACTCAAGACAATCGGGGGAGTAAAAGGCCCGTCCGAATGCCCGTGTGCGCGAGGAATGCAGCGCATTGACAGGTAGCGGAGGAGCCACAGGGCTCCAGTACTGGAGAATTCACGAGGTCGGTCATGAGCAAGATCATCGAACAACTCGAAGCTGAAACCATCGGTGAGTCCCGCATGCCACGCTTTCGTGCAGGCGAGACCGTTCGCGTGTCCGTACGGATCAAGGAAGGCGCCAAGGAGCGCATCCAGGTTTTCGAGGGCGTCATCATCGCTTGGAAGGCGGCGGGCCCCCGCTCCACCGTCACGGTCCGTAAGGTTTCCTATGGCGTCGGGGTCGAACGTATCTTCCCGATCCACAGCCCCAACATCGAGAAGATCGAGTGGGTACGACGCGGCCGTGTCCGACGCGCGAAGCTCTATTACATGCGTGCTCTGCGCGGCAAGAAGGCTCGTCTCTCGCAGGTACACAAGGCCAAGGCGCCGACCCTCGACTAGCTCGGGCGACTCTCCAGTGGCCGGCGACGACCGCGGCCGACTCGGCCTACACGGCGAACAGCAGGCTGCGTGCTTCCTGGAAGGCCGGGGCCACACCATTCTTGCCAGCCGCTTCCGAACCAAAGTAGGCGAACTCGATCTCGTCACCCGCAGCGGTGAGCACCTGTACTTCGTAGAGGTCAAGACGCGTCGGCTTCGCGGTAACGATGCTCCCTTCGGCGGCGCCATGGAAGCGGTGGACCACCGCAAGCAGCAACGCATCACCCGGTGCGCCAGCCTCTTCATCGACCGCCACCGGTTGTGGGATCTGACCCCACACTTTGCCGTGATCGGCATCGAGGCGGCCGACTCGGGCACCGAGGTGCGATTCCTGCCGGATGCATTCGATGCCTGTTGAGAGTACTGGCACCCTGTACGTCGTCGCGACTCCTCTGGGCAACCTCGAGGACATCACGCTACGCGCCGCGCGAATCCTCGGCGAAGTCGACAAGGTGCTCGCCGAGGACACCCGCCGCACCCGGCGACTGCTCACCCACCTGGGCCACCACACCCCAACCTTGAGCGTGCATCAACACAACGAGCGCGGCCGGGTCGACCAGGTTCTTCGCATGCTCGAGGAAGGCCTGGACCTTGCCCTCGTCTCTGACGCCGGCACGCCGGCGATCTCCGATCCGGGCTTCCCCCTCATCCGCGCCGTCCTCGAGGCGGAGCTGCCGGTAGTGCCCATTCCCGGTGCATGTGCCCTGATCACTGCAGCCTGTGCCGCAGGCCTACCCACCGATCGCATCCACTTCATCGGCTTCCTTCCCATGCGCCCGGGAAGGCGCAAGAAGACCCTCGAGGAAGCGCTGGCTCTCAAGGCGACCGTCGTGTTGTACATCTCTCCTCACAAGCTGCTCAAAGACCTGAAGCTACTGGTCGAAATTGCCGGACCCGACCGACCGGCATGCCTGTGTCGCGAGCTCACCAAGATCCACGAGGAGTTCGACCGCGCCCCGCTGGGCGAGCTCCTCGAGCGCTGGGATGGCAAGAAAGTACGCGGCGAGATCACGCTGGTAGTGGGCCCGGTTCCGCGCGCCCGGTAAGACCCATCCGCCAAGCTTGGAGCGAAGCGTTCCGAGCAATGCTCGGCGCTGCCACCTGCCTCGGGCCCGAGGCACTATAATGGCGGCGCTCGCAAAGTGACCGCCTGTCGACCACCAGGCCAGGCTGCCACCGCCGGTTGGAGAATCCGTGTCACGAATTCTGATCGTGGACGACGAACGAAACATTCGTCGTGTCCTCCAAGCCCTGCTGGAAGGGGACGGGCACGCAGTGGACGCGGCCGGAGACGGGGACGAGGCCAGGGCCATGCTGCGCCGCGCAGACGGCGACTACGACGTCGTGCTCACCGATCTTCGCATGCCCGGATGCGATGGGATGCAGTTGCTTCGCTGGGTCAAGGCCGCACAGCCCGATACACCGACTGTCATGATCACTGCCCACGGCACAGTCGACATCGCCGTAGAGGCAATGCGAGAGGGAGCGTTCGACTTCATCACCAAACCCTTCGAGGATGCCGAACTTTCGGCCATCGTCAGCAAGGCCGTTGCCCACCGCGAGGCCAACCAGCGCCGCGCGTACCGGCCGAGCGAGGCCGGCGCCGAGGACAACGGTAGCGACTCGATGAACGGGTCGAACCCGAGCGCAGAAGACGGTCTGAGCGACATCATCGGCAGTTCACCGCAGATCAAGGAGCTGTTTTCACTGTTGCGGAAGGTGGCGCCATCGCCGACGACCATCCTGCTGCTCGGCGAGTCGGGCACTGGCAAAGAGTTGTTCGCAACCGCAGCCCATCGCCTCTCGAAGCGCTCCGACGGCCCCTTCATCGCGGTCAACTGCACTGCAATTCCCGAGGCGCTGTTCGAGTCCGAACTGTTCGGCCATGAGAAGGGCGCCTTCACCGGTGCTGTCACCGGGCGGCCGGGCCGCTGCGAACTGGCCGATGGTGGAACCCTGTTCCTCGATGAGATAGGCGAACTTCCGCTGGCCATGCAGGCGAAGCTGCTGCGCAGCCTGCAGGAACGCAAAGTCCAACGGGTCGGTGGGATTCGTCCGATCTCCGTCGACATCCGGTTGATTGCAGCAACCAACGCAGACCTGCAGCAAATGGTAAGCGACCGAACCTTCCGCGAAGACCTTTACTACCGCCTCAACGTGGTGCCCATCGACCTGCCTCCACTACGCAAGCGACCCAGCGACATTCCCGAGTTGATTCAATTCTTCATCGAGCGCTTCGCAGAGCGACTCAATCGTCCCGTAAGCTCGATCGCACCGGACGCCGAAATGACCATGGTTCGCTACTCGTGGCCCGGCAACATCCGCCAACTGGAGAATGTCATCGAGCGCATGATCCTGCTCAGCGAGGGCACCGAGTTACAACCAGAGGACTTGCCCGATGAGATTCGCAGCGGCGCCGTGGATCCCGAAGCTGGTGTCGACACACTCAAAGATGAACCCTTGCCAGGGGGGAATCTCAAGGACATCGTCAAGCTGAAGGCCAAGCAGGTGGAACGTGCGATCATCCTGGAGGCACTGGAAGAAGATCAATGGAACGTCACCCACGCCGCCAAACGCCTGGGGATCTCGCGCAAGGGTCTACAGATGAAGATGAAGGACTACGACCTACGAGACCGGGCGCAACAGCACAAGAAGGAGGCCGAGCCTTGAGCAGAGCCATTCCCGCTCGAGTCACAGGTCTGCTGATCGCAGCCGTGTTGCTAGTGCCGTCGCTCGCTTCGGGCGCCGAGGGCACCTACACGCCGCCGATGCTCAGGGGCGACCTCGACATCGGCTACCAGGGCGGACTGGCGCTGGTGCAACTGGAAGACCGCAGCAGTGACGATGGGCTGTACACCGAGGTCGCGAGCTACGCCGAGCAGCACCACGGGCTACGACTGGGTGGTGCCTTCTCGCCCTACCACGGGATCGCGATCTCCCTGGATTTAGCTATCGTCTTCCACCGCCAGCTGAGTTGGAGCAGCGGCAGGGACTTCCGCTACGACCCCCTTACCGACCGACCAACGATGTCGGGGGGCGCGCCGCTGGACACGGCAACCCTGGATGCCTCAGCTGCCAGCGAACGCCGACTCGGCTTCGGAGACATTGGACTCGGCTTCCGGATCGTGCCCTTCGCCCAGGAGGGTCTGCCCAATCGAACAGCACCTATCAGCCTGGCATTCGATGTGGGGCTGCGTTTCCCATCCGGCCAGCACCGCTACAAGATTCGTGACGACGGCAGCCGCTTTCCGGGCCGCGGCGGTATGGGCATCACAGTCGGGACTACCGCATCGCGGATGATTGGCCCCACCGAGCCCTACCTCTCGATCCACTACAGCCACAACGCGCCCTACAGTATCAGCGACGAGGAGCCACCCGCGGCGACGACCGAGACCACCGAACCGCAAGGTCCCAAAGCTGCCGACCGCTTCCAGTTGCGTTTCGGAGCCATGATCACCGCGTTCCGAGACGTAGAAAAGGGCCGCACCGTAGCCCTCGACTTAGCCATCAACACCTCCTACATCGGCCCGGAACACGGCGTCGCCGGGCTGCAGCTTCCGACAATTCTTGCGGACACCGCCGGCAGCGACTCGGTGATCTCCGAACACGCCGAGGTCGGCGTGGACCTCGGGCTCGCCATGAGCCCCCGCCCCGAGATCGAGATCCGACTCGACTTCGGCAGCGCCTGGATCTCGGCACACTCGGTAGAGCGGATCACCGACAACGCCTACAGCGTGCGCACTCGCAACGGCAGCCTCAAGTTGCACTGGGGCGCAGGGGTACGGATCCATTTCCGCTAACAGCTACAGGTCCGGGCTGCTGGCCGCCATCCTCGCCCTGGCGTTGTTGGTCGGCTGCTCGCCGCGCAATCCGCTGGTCATTAGCGGAGACGATGACGACAGCTCCTCTGGATCGCCGACCTGCGACGTCACTGAAAACGGTTGGCCCGAGATACTGCCGGAATACCTGGATTACGAGGGCGACGGCGTCAGCGAGGGCGACTTCCTCTACAACTTCCAGTTACGCGACCAACACGGTCAGGAAACCTGCCTGAACCAGTTTCTCGGTAACGTTTTGATCGTCGACGCCTCGACTCGCTGGTGCGGCCCCTGCAACGAAGCTGCGGCCGAGTCCGCCGAGTTGTGGGAGGAACTGAAGGAGGTCGGGCCATCCTGGATCATGACCCTGATGGTGCAGGACTTCTCCGGGCTACCCGCGACCTCCAACGACGTCGAGGAATGGGCCGAGGAATACGACATCCTGTACCCGGTGCTGCTCGACCAGAATGAGCAGACTCGGACCAGCTGGGAGGTCAACAGCTTCCCGCTTTTCCTGTTCATCGCCCCCACCGGAGAGATCATCGAACGCATCGAACAGCGGCCCTCGGAAGCCGAAATTCTCGCTTTTGTCGAACAAGCCGTTGAACAATGGGCCTCTGACCTTCGTCCATCGGAGTAGGAGCATGCCCGATCCGTCCCCGCAGTCCTTCGCCTCGAACCACCATGGAGGTCTCATGCGTCTTGCTTTCGCTGTCTTCATATCCCTTTGCGTGATCACGACCGCGCCGTCCTCCTCGGCTGGCGGCGAGAATGCAGGTGACTTCACGCTCCCCAGCCTCAGTGGCGAAAACGTCAGCCTGAGCGACTATCTCGGCAAGAAGGTCGTGCTGGTCAGCTTCTTTGCGACCTGGTGCGCGCCCTGCATCAAGGAAATGGGCAAGCTCAATACCATGCAGAAGGAACTGGCCGAGCGCGGCCTGCAGGTCCTCTCGATCAGCGTCGACGAGGCCAAAGACAAGGCCAAGGTCAAGGCCCTCATCAAGCGTATGCGCTACACGCCGCCGGTTCTGCTCGACTTCGATTCCAAGGTCGTCAACACCTACAACCCACGCAAGGACATGCCGTGGACGATGATCATCGGCATGGACAAGCAGATTCATCACAAGAAGAAGGGCTTCACCGAGGGGGACGAAGAGAAGCTTCGCAAGTGGGTCGAGGAACTCCTGCCGGCGGCTCCCTAAGTGAAGAGAAGTCCCCAGATGCTGCCGACCGCAGGCTCGACAGCCTTCCTCGCGCTGCTCTGTTTCGCATGGCTCGCTCCCGCAACCGGGCACGCGGTGCAGCTGGGCCAACCGCAGGGAAGCTCCCTGCTCCACGGGGCGACCCTCAATATCAACGAGACCTTCTACTACAAGTACAACCTTGTACTGGACGACGACCCCGACGACTCTCAGCCGCCGCCGTTCTCCTTCCACGAGTTGGTAAACCGCACCACAGCAACCCTGCGGATCAAGCGCCTGACCCTGGGAATGCAGTTGGACGCGCTCGGCTCTGCGCCCGGTTGCGGCGACAGCGCGCACAGCGCCGCCTTTGCCGAACGCCACGGTGCGGACACGACCTGCATGCCCCCCAACCTGGTTCTCGGTAGCGGCTGGGACGATCCCATCAGCGAGGACTTCCTGATGCGTCTCGAGAAAGCGTACATGCGCTACAGCAGCCCCCACTTCGAACTGCAACTGGGAGACTTCTACGCCTCCTTCGGCAGGGGCATCGTGCTGTCGATGGTCAAGAAGCCGGAGATCGACCAGGACACCAGTCTCAGGGGCGGCCGTGTCGACCTCATGACCCAGAAGCTCGGCCTGACCCTGCTGGGAGGGCTCACCAATCCGCAAGAGATCTCCATGGAACTGAGAAACCAGGGAATCGACAAGCTCGATGGACGTCTCCTCGCGGGCGGATCCCTCAAGTTGCGGCCGACCAACAACCTCGAGTTCACTGCCCACGGCGTCGGCTATGACCTGCTCGAGACCCCATCCTGGACCCTCGGCGGCACCGCAGAGATCAACAACATCGGTGACATGCTCGACCTGTTCATCGAAGGTGACGGCTTCTTCTACGGACAGGAAGACAGCAGCGACGAGGAGCCTGTTCGCGGCTACGCAGCGTACTTCGCGGGCACTCTGTACGCCGGTGCCCTGACCCTGCTCGTCGAAGCTCGGAGCTACCGCAACGTCAACCAGCTGGTCCAGCCAGGTCCGGTAGTGCCTATCCAGTACAACAACCCGCCCAGTCTCGAACACGAGAGCACGGTCACCGAGGACATCAACGGCTCCATCCAGTCCGGCAACATTCACGGACTGAGGCTGCAGCCGGAGTTGCACTTCCTGGGCACCGGTACCACCCTCACCGGTTCCGTCGCAGTGGCCATGGACCTCGAGCCCCACCCGCCCTTCTCTCGGCAGTACGAATTGAGCGTGCATCCCTGGATCGCAATCGATCAGCCGATCCACCTGGGCAAGGTCGACCTGCACCTGGTCGGCGACGTCGGCTACCGACACGACTTTCCAGTCCGCAGCGACGGCCAGGCCGGTATCAGCGCCGAAGAGGCCGAGATCCGCCGAACCCAGTTCCTCAAGCACACCGGCATGCTGCATTACTCGGCAGACATCAGCCTGTCGGTGGGCAAGCACTCGCTGGAGTTGGTCAGTCGCTACCGTCGCCACGCCTTTACAACCGAGGACGAGGTCTGCTGGCAACTGGACAATGGTAGCGAGTACTGCGACCAGGACGATGGCTGGATCGCAATCGAGAACTCGCTGTCCTACACCCTCATGGGCAAGTACACAGCAGCCCTTCACATCGACTACACCGATGACCCGATCGTCCAGAGCCTCGCCAACAACGGCGCCATCGGGAACCTGAAGTACGACAAGGACTGGCGGCGCTCGACCTACATTGGCGGCGAGCTGATCATCAAGCCGGTATCAAATCTCGAGTTGTACGCGTTCTTCGGCAGCCAGAAGGCCGGCGTCGTCTGTACTGGCGGTGCCTGCCGAACCGTCCCCGCCTTCACCGGCGTGAAAACCCGGGTCAGCGTGAACTTCTAGGCGGGCTTGGTACCTGAGACGATCGCGCTCAGTCCAAACGACTGCTCGTGGACCGTCACGTCGACCAGGCCACTCGCCTCCATCTCGCGGGACATGTCCGCGATCCAGGTGCTCGCGCGAATCACGTCGGGCAACTTCTCGAACATCGTCGCCCAGTCGGGCGCCTTCTCCCTGGCGAGACGCTGCATGCGCTTGAAGTGATTTTCGTAGAGGACCTGGTAGTCCGGATTGCTCGGATAGGCAAAATCCTGCATCAGCATCTTGCCGCCGGGGCTCAGCATCTGGCTCATGTTCGAGCACAGCGAGTCGAGACGCTTGATGTACTTGGGGATGTAGCAGGAGGTGACGTAATCGAAGGTCTCGTCGATACGGAAGTGCTCCGCAGGGCTGACGATGAAGCGGATATCGGTGATGCCCTCTTCCGCGGCCAGTTCTCGGGCCTCCTTGCAGTACTCGTCTCGGAGCTCGACGCCCGTGACGTGGCAGGAAAAGCGTCGCGCAATCTCAAAACTGAGAATGCCGGTGCCCGAAGCCAGGTCGAGGACCCGGTTGGGCGACTCCATCAACCCGAGCAGTTCCTCTTTCCACTGACGATCACGACCCCAGGTGGCGAAGTGCACCATCTCTGCATAACTGGAACCGGTGCCGTGAAAGAGCGTCTCTACCAACGACTCGCGTGTCTCGACCTCTGTCATCTCTGCAACCGTCCTGTCCCTACAATTCCCTACCGGGTCCAACCCGATGGGCTCAGCCCAGAAGGACTTGAAAGCCCGTAATAACACAATGACACCGCAAACCCTGCCCATGTTGACGATTCACCCGGTCTTACCGGGAGTCTTCCACACCCACCGCCAAGACAGCTTGCGTAGGGAATGCGTTGACACCCGCATCGACGACACGGACAATTTCGTGCAATCCAGCCGAAGGCCCAGCGAGAAGACAGGATCCGTTCCATGGCTCGATGGACCCGAACAAGGAGGCATTCAAGGTGAGTCCGAAGACCGTCAACCTCCTCCTGACCCTCCTCTTGCTGTGCCCCGCGCCCGCCTTCGCCGCGAAGCTTGCGGTCAGCGAGATCACCGCCAACTCGGTGCTCCGAGATACTGAGAAGGGCATCATCTATGGACCCGAGAACATGCTCGACGAACAGTCGGCCACCATGTGGGTCGAGGGAGAAGGCAGCGCCGGACTCGGCAAGTACATCAGCGTGAAGTTCCCCCAGGAGGTCACCCTGTCCCAGTTCCGCATCTGGGCCGGATGCTTCCTCGACCCCGAGTTCTGGAAGCGTCACAACCGCGTCAAAGCATTGGAGTTCAAGTTTCCGGACTTCACCAGCGAACGAGTCGAACTCAAAGATGTGATGGAAGCGCAGTTGGTGTCGCTGAACGAAGCAAAGAAGATCAGCAGCATGAAGATCTACCTGCGTGACTTCTACAAGGGGAACACCTGGAACGACACCGCGATTACCGCCCTGGAATTCTTCGATGCCAAAGGTCCCGAAGGACACATCGAAGGCTCCAGGGCTACCGCGTCGAGCCATTACGAGGACGAAGCTGGCAGTTACACCGCCAACAAGGCCGTCGATGGCTGGCTCGACACCCACTGGGTAAACGGGCCGGGCAGCGGCGCCGACGACCACCTCGACATCAACCTCGGTAGTTCCAAGACACTGAACCGCTGGGCCATCTCACTGGGCAACGGCGAGACTGACTCCTTCTTCAAGGGCAGCAACCGAGCCGGCAGGGCCCACTTGAAGTTCTCCGACGGAAGTAGCCGGAGCTTCTCGCTGGCCGACACACCCAAGATGCAGGAGTTCGACCTGGGCGGGGTCCGAACCTCGAACGTGCGGGTCACCTTCTCCGAGATCATCAAGGGACTGAGCAACAACGACCTGTACGTAGGCGAAGTCCGCTTCTGGGAGTAGCGCTCAGCGCTCGATCGAAATCGAGAGCATTGCAGCCTCAAGGACCCCCGAACGATCCAGTCGCAACCGGTGCATTGTCGTCAGGTAGGCAACCTGAATACTGCCCCGGTCATCGACGGCGCGCATCGTCTGGCCGGCAGTCAGCCCTACCTCGATCTGGCCGGCCCGATGACTGACGCGAAATACAGGGACCTCCCCCGAGGCACCGGAGTCGATGCGAAGAAACTCGACGCGCCCCCGCCCCTCGTCACCGAGATTCCACTGAGCGTTTCCACCCACCTTGAGAGGCACCCAGAGTGCTCCGGCCGGCATCAACTCGGCCAACTTCGCGGCGGAGCGCTCGCCGCGCGTCTCCATCTTCCCCACATCCGAAGCGATGCTCGAGAGCACCGTGCCGATACGTCGCTGCTCGGCTTCGAGCTTGTCCAGCCGCTGGGTGACCCGGGAGACCGAGTGGGGCGCCTCCGCTGACCAGCCGGGCAACCAGTAGATAGCGCCCACCACGACAACCACGAGCAGGGCCGAGCCGAAGCCCTGAAGTTTCCCTCGAACGTTCATCACTGCTCCCCCCTACGCGGGTCATCTTGTCGCTGATACGGAATCGGTGGAACTCCGAGGACCGGGTCTGCGAGTCGTCGCAGCGCCACCTCGACCAAGCGGTCTACCTGGGCGTTGTGCGCGCCGCCGCTGGGGACGGGCATCGTGGTCAGTACCAGGTGCGGGCCTTTTCCTGTGCCCGAGCCATACCACCGCAGGTCACCGAGATAGCGGCCCCGGGCGCCGGCCGAACCGAGTAGTGTCTTACCCCGCCGCTCTCCCTCGGGGGTCAGGCGCCTGCTGGAAGAGCCCAGGATGACATCCGCACCGGAACGACGCGCCAGCTTTCGATTCATCTCTTCGCTCAGGTTGGACAGCACCACCACCAACTGCGCACCACGGGCCCGCAGAGCTTTGACCTCAGCTCGTAACACCCGCTTCGCTGGTATCGCCCGAAAGTCCTCGCCGAGCACATCATCGGGTAGGACCGAGGTCACGCCGACCTTGAGACCGCCCCTTTCCACCAGCAGCGACGCGTCGAACAGCAGCTTGCCGTGACGATCCACGAGATTGGCCGACAACATTGGGAAGGTGGCTCGCTGAGCGAGCTTTTTCAGGTAGCCCAGGCCCGCGCCCAGGTCGAGCCGGCCGATACCCATCGCATCCAAACCACCGAGGCTGGCCGAATCGACCAGCAGCATGGCGCGTAGTCGTCGTTCCGCCTCTTCCGTCGACAACAGGGCCATGTCCACCCGGAACAGGCGATCGCCGCTGTCGAGCCAGAACACCGGCTGCGGACCACTGCGAACTTCGTCCACCTTGCCGACGCTCTGGGCGATGCCACCGAGGGGAACTTCTGGGCAGGAGCAGGGCTCGAACTCGCCGCGCCAGTTCGACGTGAACAGCAGTCGAGCGAGCAGTTCGCTCTGGCCCGTAGGCGACGGATCGGCAAGCTCAAGCCCGGCCTCGACTCTTTGCTCGGCGCGGCTCTCGGCGACAGCACCGAGGAGAACAGCCACGCACATCAACAATACAAGCTTCAACCGCATCGACTCCACCCGGTCCGGGCACCATCACTCAGGCCCTGCATGCCCTGCAGAGTGTACACTGCACGGAGCCTGGCACATCCCCCGAATACATCCCTGGAGGTCTGCAACAGTGTTGACAGTTAAGCCATGCTCCAGCCTCGCTGTGTTGCTCCTACTGTGCTCCGTCGCATGGGGCGGCGCCTGCACCTTGGGCGCTGGCGACGGCATCGTCGAAGACCGCTACGTCCAGGGTGCGAACGCCCCCGTCGACCTGCTGTTCATCGTCGACAACTCCACCTCGATGGCAGTCTCGCAGGCGCAGTTGTCGCTCGCCTTCCCATCGATCATCTCGGTGCTCCAGGCGCTCCAGGTCGACTGGCAGATGGGATTGATCAGCACGGACATGACCGACCCGACCCACCGCGGGCGGCTTCTCCCCCTGGATGAATCGGGCAGCCGCATCCTGACCCCTGCAACTGCCAACGGCACGGCAGCATTCCAGAACGCCCTCATCATGGGCACCGACGGCAGCCAACTGGAACGTTCCTTCACCGCCGCATGGCAGAGCATCAACCCACCACTCGCCAGCCACGAAAACGAGGGGTTCAGCCGCCCCGGTTCACGACTGGTGATGATTGCCCTGTCCGACGAGGACGACTGCAGCGATGAAGGCAACCTGCCTGTCGAAGGCAGCGCGGCCTGTGTGGCCCAGGCACAGTTACTTGTTCCAGTAAGCGAGTTCCTCGCGCGCTTCCTCAGCACCCGTGATCAAGCAATCGACCTGTCGTTCCACGCCATTGTCGAGACCGGTAGCCAGGGAGGCCTGGACGGCTGCGAGGGCAACAGCCCCGGCAACCGATACATCGACCTTGCCGGCCTCACCGGCGGCAGCGTCCACCCGATCTGCGGCGATATGGACGAGACCCTGTCGGATATTGGCCTGCAGGCAGCCGGTCGACGACGCTCCTTCCCACTCACTCGTATTCCCGACGATGAGTTCCTCGACGTCCGCATCGCCGCACCCTCCGAGCTCGAGGGAGCGATCGGCAACCAGGTCCCGATGGACTTCACCGAGGTAGAAGGCTGGAGCTACAATCGCTCGACCAACATGGTGCACTTCTGGGGCGCCAGTGTTCCGCCGCCGGGCAGCCAGGTCATCATCGCCTACCCCGTGGGCATGTCCTACTGAATGACGACCTCGAGGTTTCCACCCGGCCGCGCGGCGGCGCACCTGGCCGGCATTCTCCTGTCTGCTGTGCTGTGCGCATGCCAGGCCTCCCCGCCAGCCAACCCCTCGTTCAACGACGCCATCCAGTTCGCCTTCCGCGAGTTCGAGACGCAAGACCCAGCAAGGCTGGCCTTTGCTCTGCGCCAGTTGGAGCGCGAGATTTATCTCGCAGTCGACGTCACCGCGAGCTCCAACCTCGACCGCTCCCTCAGCCCGGCCAGCCTCACCGATGAGGACATCGTTGGACTCGAGCATCCCGACCGCGACCTCACCCTGGCCGTCCCTATTGCCGTGACGACGCTCTCCGAGTTCCCAGTGGACGAGCACAGACAATTGCCACTGCTGACCGACCAGAGGCCCGTTGAACCCGGCTCGCCAAACTTCTATGAACGCAGCTTCCTGGCGGACAGCGAGGAGTGTTGGAACGATCGCAACTGCGAGTTTCTAAGAACCAGCAATCAACTCACCAAAGAAAACGTACTGCTGACGATTAGCTACGTCCTTCCGAAAGACTATCGCTGGGTGGACCTCGCCCTTCCCGACCCGGCCGCGGAGATCGACCCCGATGCCGCACCCGAAGAGCCCCGCTGGGCCTATGTCGCCCGTTCCTGGAGCACGGAGCGAGCCGTCAACGAGGATGGCGACCGATCGATCGAGCAGAGCTACTCTTTCGAGATCTGGCTGCCTCGCGGTGGCCGTGGCTTTGTCCGTGACGGCAGCGAGCAAAATGCCGACGACGGTACCTGGAGCACCGATTCCACCGGCGGCGGCGCGCTGCGGATGATGTCGCTGTGGGCCGAGTCTGACATCGGCGCCGAGATCAGCGACGAGGTCGTCGCCTACGCAACACGTGGCGGAATCGACGACATCTTCGACGCCCAGGAGAGTTGGCTCGGCGAAAACGCACGGTGAGCACTGCAGCCCAACAACCGCCGGTCTCCCGTCCCGCCCTCCGCTTTGCCGTCGGCGTGCTGGTGTCCCTGGGACTGCTCGCCGCCCTGTTTATCTACCTGGACATTCGACCGAAGGATGTCTGGCAGGCATTGCGGACGGCTTCACCTGTGGGAATCGCTGCGGTCATCGCCGTTCACCTGTTTGCGCTCATTGCCAAGGTCCGGCGGTGGAGGCTGCTCCTGCGTGGCAGCGGCTGCGAGTTGCCACAGCTCGAAGCTGGCACTGACCCGGCCCTGCGGCACCTGGTCCAGGATGCAGTTTTCCTCGGCTGGCTCGGCAACCTGGTACTGCCCGCAAAGTCGGGCGAGATGGTCCGTCCGCTGCTGTTCTCACAGCGAGCACGAATGCCCTTTGCCCGAATCCTCGGCACCGTCGTGCTCGAGCGGTCCGTCGATTTGCTGATCATCGCCGCAGTATTCTGGGCCGCGTTTGCATTCCTCTCGGTACCCGAGTCCCTGCCGGCCGAAGTGATCGCCACCTCTCAATTCGCCGGCATCGCCGCCCTCGCCTTACTGGCGGGGCTCGCGATTCTCTGGAAGCTCGGCCCCCCCGAAAGCAGCGCCCAGGAAGCACAGCCGACTCCGCCCGCCGGGGCTCGGCTACGTGACTTGCTGGCCCGGTTCCGCAGCGGACTGGCTGGCTTTCAGCAGCCGTCACTGCTGCTGGGTGTGTTCGCCTGGACGGCAATCTCGTGGCTGCTGGAGATCGTCGGCGCATGGCTCTGCCTGCTCGTGTTCAAGGTCAAGCTGACCGCTGCCTGGACGGCGGCAACGGTGCACGTAGTCGCCACCACCCTGGCTGTGTCATTGGTCCCTGTACCAGGCGGTGTCGGAGTCGAGCAGCCAGTCACCCTGGCCGTGTTCGAGCCCTTCGGAGAGGGAGTGCTTGCCGCGGACACCGTGATTGCGGTCAGCCTGGTGCTCACCCTGGCGTCGATCTTCTGGGTGGTGCCGCTGGGACTACTGGGCATGTGGCGCCAGGGAGCCCGGCTGAGGACCTGAGCGACAAGCAGGCCGCTCCACGCATCACTCGACGATGTGGAACTCAACTCTGCGGTTGATGGACCGCCCAGACTCGTTGCGGTTGGTCGCTGCAGGAACGGTCTCGCCGTAGCCCTTGGCGACCAATCGGTCGGCATGGACACCCTTGGTAATCAGGTAGCGGCGCACGGAGTCAGCGCGACGCTGGCTCAACTCCAGGTTGTAGTCATCGGCACCATCGGAGCTCGCATGTCCCTGCACCTCCATGCGGACCTCCGGGTAGTCCGCGAGGGTGCGAGCAGCCTGGTTGAGAGTCGGAAACGACGAGGCCAGTAGCTCGTCGCTGCCCTTCTTGAACTGGATGTTGTCGATCACGCCGGTGAACCGCTTCAGGTCCTCGGGGATCTCGTCCGGGCAGCCGTCCTTGTCCTGGAATCCGTTGATGTTTTCAGCATGGTTGGGGCACTCATCCGCTCCGTCGACGAGACCATCCTGATCGTTATCGAAGTCGGGGCAGCCGTCCTTGTCGTCGAAGCCGTCATCGTCTTCGGTCTTGTTGGGGCACTCGTCCACCTCGTCGGGGATCCCGTCCTCATCGTTGTCATAGTCGGGACAGCCATCTCCCTCTTCCCAACCGTCGGCGTCCTCCGCAGCCATCGGACACGAGTCCTGTGCATCCGGGATGCCGTCTCCGTCGTTGTCGGGATCCGGGCAACCGTCCTTGTCCTCGTAGCCATCCACGTCCTCGTCATCAGCGGGGCAGCGGTCGGCACCGTCATAGACGCCGTCGCCATCGCTGTCCTTTTCGGGGCAGCCATCGTCGTCGTCGATGCCGTTGAGTTCCTCGGCGGCGTTGGGGCACTTGTCGCCAATGTCGGGAATGCCGTCGCCGTCATTGTCGGGCTCGGGACAGCCGTCATCGTCTCGGAACTTGTCGAGGTCCTCGGCCTCGAGGGGGCAGCCGTCGCGACCGTCGGGGATGCCATCCTGGTCGTTGTCCGGATCGGGACAGCCGTCATCATCCTGGAAGCCGTCGGAGTCCTCGGCCTGGCCGGGGCAGCCGTCCTCGGTATCCTGCAGGCCGTCGCCGTCGTTGTCCGGGTCAGGACAACCATCGGAGTCGCGCCAGTCGTCCCGGTCTTCTGGAACCAGCGGACAGCGGTCCTTGGTGTCGACCACGCCGTCCTTGTCATTGTCACGCTCGGGACAGCCATCCTGGTCCTGGAACTCGTCACGATCTTCGGCCTGCTCGGGGCACTCGTCCTCGCGATCGGGAATGCCGTCGCCGTCGGTGTCCTTTCCGGGCCCACCACCGAGAAGAAAGAATGCTGCGACGGTGATCTCGGCGTGGTGAAACAGGTCCTTGTAGACCAACTGGGACTGCCCGTTGACGACATCCCAAGAGGGCACACCATTCAACTCGGGATCACCGGGACCGATGGAGAGTACATAGCGTGCATCGATGCGGACACCGCCACGTTCGAAGGCCAGCAGCTTGAGGCCACCACCAACGTCAAACACGAAGTCCGTGCTTCGCGACGGGTAGACAATGGCGTTGGGTGGGTTGCCCGCAACGTCCTCTCCGCTCGCGTATGGGTCACGCCACTGCGTCGCCGGAGTCGAGGGAACGCCACTTCGGTAGCTCTCCTGGATGGTCCAGTACTGCCAACCCGCGCCCACCGCCAGGTAGGGCACGACCCGCCACTTCGTCAGGTGCAGCACCAGGTCGAAGTGGGGCAGCAGATAGTGGGCGGTACGGCCCGTGTCAGAAGTCCTGGTCGGCACATAGCCGAGCGTGCCTTCCACGGCGACGTGCTCGTTGAGGTTGATTCCCAGGCGGCCGCCTAGGATGGCGCTACACCAGAGGTTCTCTCGGTTGGTCGTTCCCTGGGGGCAAATCCCACCAAACAGGTAGCCACCGCCGAACACGTCGATCTCGAGGGATCTCGGCACCATCTGCGCCTCGGCCACCCGTGGAGCAGCACACAAGACCATCGCAAGGCCCAGCCAGAGAGCTGCCAGCAGCGTGGCGCGATCCAGAATCGAAAGCTTCCTCATCATTACAGCGGGCTTTCTACCTGCACCTCGGCTCACTCACAAGCAATTTAGCGGCACTCGCACGACGGACCGGGCGACTGCTACTCTGCTTGCTCGGCCGACCACAGCAGGAGCCAACGTCGTGAGCCAGACCGTATCCTTTGCCCAGATCACTCAGATCCTCGAGATCCTCGACGACCGCTACATCAACCGAGAGCGCATCGAAATTCCCCTGGGCACGCAAGACCCGGGCGGCATCGAAGCCCTGCCCGACGAGCGAATCCGCGTCACCGTCCCGAGCTCCGAAGACTTCGACAGTTGGTTGGAGACAATGACCGACAAGATCCTCGAGGCCCTCGGCGAAGCTCCCTGAATTGCGGCGGCAGCGCCGCTGTCAGGCTCGAGTTCTACGCAGCGGCTACTGGTAGCGCGCCGCCTCGGCAACGTAGTAGGACCGGATCGACTCGAGGAGGTGCCGGTCTATGGGAGACAGTCCGCCCAGGCGCAGACCCACCCCGTCGACACTGTCCTGGTGGGCACCACGCTCGACCCACACCACCTCGCCGAGCATGCGGAACACCGCGTGGGAAAGAGGAGGGATCACCTCGAGGTAGACCTGCTGTCCCTCGGTGAGGGAACTCGACAGTGTCGGAACAAAGACGGTCTCAAGTTCGCAGATCACCTGCGCAACCTGGTCGAACAGCGCCGGTAGCCCCGGTGTCCAACGAAGGACCTGACGCTCATCATCGAGGGCATCGAAGAGCGTCGCCGTGCCGACGTCCACGGTCGTTGTCCAGCGAGGACGCTGCTCACCCAGGACCGCAGCCTCCAGGCCCCAGTGGATGAAGTCAGCAATGCTGCGACGCGCGCCCACTTCGAGGTTGTGGAGTTCCATGCCGATCAGGTTCTCGTCACCAGCATCGCGGTAGCTTCGTACCAGCCCTGCACAGGAGATCTCATCGTCTGGCTCTGTGGGGAGGGAGAACGAGAGGCTATACACCTCGCCCAACTCCACCGCCCGGGTCAGAAAGATCGCCAATCCACTAGCCGAAATGTCGCAGATGTTGGTCGAGTACTCCTGGCCATCAATGGTCGCGACCACCGGGATCTCGCAGGCGATCCGTGGCGCAACACGAAGCTCTCGGCCACGGGCGGCAGGGCTTGTCGCATCAGGGGCGTAATGGACGAAAGTCGTACGGCTCATGGCAACTCCGGCGGGGTACGTGGAAGGAAGTATTGCTGAGCCAGGAACGAACTTGAAGCGGTCACTCGCTGATGAACAGGCCCGTAGGCGGCTGCTTGAGAGCTTGAACCTTGCACTGCACGGCTGCGAAAGGATCGCAGGTGCCGTGCTCAATGGCCGCGTCAATGGCTGCATCCAAGTCAAACAGGCCCACCTCCTGGTCCTTGGAGAAGAGTCCTGCGTCCACCGCCCGCTGCACCGTAATAGCGGCCTGCTCTCGGCTCGGCGGCGCAATGGCGGCTCGATAGCAGTCGAACACCTCCTGGGCATCATCACGGCGATACATGTCGTCGACGCAGCCCTGAGTGCACTGGCTCACAGTGCTCCATGCATTCCAATCGCAGGTGCTGATAAAGGTCCGGCAGACCTCCTCGCACTCTTCCCGGTTGGATTGACAGCCCGACAGGCCGGCCAACAGTAGAGCCAGGAGCAGGATCCGGACGAGCGAGTGGCGTCTCACAGGGCCCCCTCTTCCACTGGGAACGGAGCGATGCCCAGTCCAATGCCGCTGATAGGAGAGCCGAACTCATCCTGGAAGACATCGTTGAAGAAGACATGTAGGCGACCGTTGATGAAGAAGGCGCGGGGGTTCTCGGCGCTGTCCTGCCCCGAAAAATCAAACGGCACCGGCTCGTCAGAAACCCGGTTCCAGCCACGCGACGGATCGTCAGAATTTGCCATGCCGAGGCGCTTACCCTCGGCTTCGATCCAGATCAGGTCCGAGAACGGATCCTCCGTGGCCGTCACCTCCTGGTACCCCGAGTACATCATCCAGTAGCGTGGCGTCTGGTCACCGTCTTCTCCGCTGTAGGTAAACACCGACGGCTTGTGAACGCCCTCGGCATCGAAGCGAGTTCCACCAATGCCCGTGTGTTCGAGTACCAGGTCTTCCTGCACCTGGAAATCGGTCCCGTCGGTGGTGGTGAGATATCCGATGTCGTACTTGGCGGACTGCAACCACTCATCGTTGAGCACACCGGTGCCATCCCAGTTGACTCCGCCGACCCAGAAGTGAAAGGCACCGTCTTCGTACAGCGCGTCACAGCCCCACACCCGGCTCAGCTGGCTGGTCCCGTTCTCGAACGGATTGAGGGGATTGAACAGGTCCTTGGTCCAAATCACCCCGTCCTGAGATGTGGCATGCCCAAACAACGTGCCACGGCTGGAGTTGTTCGTGCCGGTGTACCAGAGGTGGTAGACACCGACCGATCCGTCAAAGGCGAGGCAGGCCACGCTGGCATCGTCGTGATCGAAGGCACCGGTGGTCTTGCCCTTGCGGAGCACAGGATTGTAGGGGTGCCGCCGCCAACTGACGCCATCCATGGACAGCGCATAGCCCACCTCGCTGCCTTCGCCGGCGGCACCCGAGTAGAAAAGCTCGTAAAACGGCGCCCCAAAGAGGTCTCGCTGCAGAATGTCGAAGTCGCCGATCTCGTCCTTTTCCCAGGCTCTGGCATCAGCGTCGTCAACTGAGAAGACCGGCACGCAGGAGTACTGCTCCCAGCCGTCCTCCACCGTCTCGAAGTCGCATTCAACCACGTCGTGGATGTCCACTCGGTCAGAGACCGCTACCCGGTAGTTGTAGTCGCTGGCGCAGCCGACGGACCACAGCAGTGCGACCGCTGTAGCAATGGCTCGAACCTTCAGGGCAGGTGGCGAGACGATCACCTGACGCCCCCTGCTGCAGCTCCGGCACTGCCCTTGAGGGCGGCCCGAGCCTTGCGAAACCGCTCCGATTCGAGCTTCTGAAGAACCAGCGCAACGATCCCCGCCGTCAGCGCCGCCGTCCCGAGGCCGATGGCGACATTGCGCCGTATATCGTGCTGCTGGGTGTAATACAGGTGCTCGGTCATCTGGGTGTCTTCACCGAACTGTTCCGCCTTGCGGAACAACAGGTATTCCTGCTGCGCGCGATACTCCCAGTAAAGGGCGCCGGCCACGGATGCGCCAGCCATTGCAAAGGTTGCACTCGCCACAATCGCCCGCACGGCGGTACCACGGGGACGCACCCGCAAGGTTCCGTCGCTGCGATACAGCAAGGGTTGCAGGGTGAGTTCCGTCTCGTCATCAGCCGGATCTTCGGTCAAGGCGTCGACCAACTGGTCGGGCTCAGCGACAAGTCGCGTCAGCTCCTCTTCGCGGCGCTCCTGCTCCTGTTTTTTGCGCTCGAAGCGACCGCATGCCTGCTGCACCAGAGTCCGGTCGGGACCAACGGAAATGCTGGCAAGGACCCCGCCGCAGTACGCCAGCTTCTTGTCGATACTCGTACGGCTGTCGAGTTCGTCGTAGAAGCCGAACAGGTCAAACACAGCCTCGGACTGCAACTGTGCATCGGGTACGCTCGCGGAGGTCAGAAGTACCTTGTCGACGTCGAGGACGGTGACTGCGCTCTTGTAGACTTGGACCTGTCCTTCCCAGGAGCGGCCAGAAGCAGACAACTCGAGCGCGACCACCCCCTCGCTGAGACCACGAACCACCTGCCGAACCCCCTGGGCGGGAGTCAGCGGTTCGGGTGCAACCAGTCGGGCCCCGACCCGCAACAGGTCCAACGCAACGGTCGAATAGACAAGCAGGACCGCCTCATCGCTGCCGTCGATACCGAGCTCAGAGGCAAGTTCGCGCAGTTCCTCCGCAGACGGCCCCCTCGCCACTTGCGCCTGGCTCTCTCCCCCTGAACCGGCGGGACCGACATCCGCCGCGTCCTGCGCCACTGCAGACGCCGGAAGAGTCAACACAAAGAGGGCCGCAAACAGCAGGCCCGGGAGTCTGAGGATTGGCTTCACGGCGGCGACCCTAGCACAGCAGGTCGGCAGTGCAGGGGGCTATACACCGCCCGCGCTGAACCACTCTAGTGCTAGGTTGCCAAGATGGTCCCATCAGCGCATCCCGACATCTCGAGCGACGCACTGGCCCTGCACCGAGACTCCCTGGTGGTCGATCTGCACTGCGACACCCTGCTGAGCCAGACACTGTACGGATACAACCCGACCATCCGCCATCGGAACCGTCTGCCAATGGCACCGTTCAGCTACCACGCCGACATTCCCCGGATGCAGGAGGGTGGGGTCGGCGCCGTGGCCCTGGGCATCGTCATCAATCCACTGCGCAAGACCACCGCGCTGGACGCCACGCGCCGCGCTCTGCTGATGATGCGCGACTGGCAGACACACGCTCCCGATGCCGTCTGCCTGATCTCCGACGCCGACGACATCGTCGCCGCCAGAGCCGGCGGACGGATCGCCCTGTTCGGTGGCCTCGAGGGAGCACATGGGCTGGGCGGCAGCGTCGACGAACTGAACGAACTACGCGATCTCGGGCTCCGCTACATCGGACTTGCCCACTTCAGCCGCAACCTTGCCGCGAGCCCTTCCTTTGGCTGGGGAGCCGACCCCACTGCACCGCTGGGAGACCACGGCCGCGAGCTTATCGACGAGATGAACCGCCTCCGGCTCATCGTAGACCTCGCCCACGTCAACCGGGCAGGATTCCTCGAGGCCTGTGAACGTAGCAAGGAGCCGGTTCTGGTCAGTCACACGGGCGTTGCGGGCGCAGCCGAGAGTTGGCGCAACATTGACGATGTTCAACTGCGCGCAGTAGCCGACACGGGCGGAGTGGTCGGCATCATCTTCGCACCGGTCTTCCTGGGTCCCCACCTGACGGGCTCTGCCCAGCTCATCGTCAGGCACATTCAGCACGTCATCAACATCGTCGGCGAAGACCACGTTGCCATCGGCAGCGATTTCGACGGTTTCGTCATTCCGCCCAGCGACCTGCCGGACATCAGCTGCCTGCCCTACCTCACTCAGTTGATGCTGGAAGCGGGGATGAGCGAACAACAGATCCGCAAGTGCCTGGGAGAGAACACCCTGCGCCTGTTCCGCGAGGTCTGCGGATGAGGCCGCGCGCACCGGCCTGGAAGGGCCGCTACCTGCCGGCTGCTACTCTGCGCAGCATGAGAGCCTGGTTGTCTCTGAGCATCCCCATCCTGGTCGCAGGCGGCATACTCGCCGGCTGCAGCCAGCCGCTGCCCAACTGGACTGGCCGCAAGGCCATCGACCCTCCGCTGGCAAAGCTGCCGCGACTGGAACACCCACGCGAAGTGGACGGCAAGGTCGAAATTCGAGTGATCCGCGGGCGCATGCCCCACCTGGAAGACCACATCACTGAACTCGAACCCGGGGCCCGTACACTGCTCGTGATCACCGGAGAGGATCGCGCCGAGGGAGAGAGCGAGCCAGGAACCTCCGGGCCCATCGCGCTCTGGCTCAGGGGCAGGGGTAGCCAGCAGGCTGTACTGCCACAGTTCACATCAGGCAGAGTCAACCCCGGAACCCGCCAGGACTGGCAGGTGGACCTGCGAGCTGGCGAATACCTGCTGAGCATCAGCTACGGGCTCGAAGCGAGCGAGGCCGACAAGCAGGCCATTATCGTCGTGCGCTAGCGCTGCTAGCTGATGTTACGGAAGTAGGTAAGGGTGTGGCCCTTGAGCTCGATGCGATCTCGATCTGCAAGCAAGCGACTGCTGACCTTCTCACCGTTCACCCGCACCGGCGCCATGGAACTGACTGAGACAATCGCATAGGAATCCGAACCCTTGCGCAGCAGTTCGGCGACCTTCTTGCCGAACAGCGTCGAGCCAGGAAGCCGGATGTCGCACTCGTCGTCAAAGCCAACGCGGTGGACCTCAGCGGTGAGCTGGAAGTCCATGCGCTGACCGCCATGCTGCATGGCCACGTGGCAGCCAAGTCGGTCTTTCTGCTTTGTCTGGATGTTCTTCATCTGGTCGGGTGCCAGAACCCTCGTGGGACTGTCCGACAGGTCGAGGGAAGGGATCACCAGGCCCGGCTGGGTGGTGATGTCGAAGTCGTCATCACCGGCCCCCTGGAAGATCAGGACATGCTGACCGAGTTGCACCTGATCGCCCGGAGCCAACGAGTAACCAGTCACCTTCTCGCCGTTCACGAAAACGCCGTTCGGCGTTTCGAGATCATCGATCCGCCAGGCATGGTCGCGGTACGCAAGCAGCGCGTGGCGGCGTGAGACCAGAGGATTGTCGATCCTTATGTCTGAGTCTTCGGCGCGACCGATCGTGTACTCACGGTCGACCAACTCGAAAGAGCCTTCCTTGCGACGCCCTCGGAAGATCACCACCCGCGGCATTCTCTCTCCCTCCGCTGGCCCAGCAGACAGACTGTCCCGCCGCCCGAACAGGCAGTCCAGGAGCTAGCTGCTACAGCAAACAGGCTGCACCCGTTTCTCGTCAACGGCGATCCGACCATTGTGATCCTCTGACTCTACTCTCATCACGATCTCGTAGTCTTCGAGGTGGCCGAGACTGCCCGCGCCCTCGGGGCAAGCCGGGCTGTGCTCAGGATCATCTGGCCAGTACTCACAGGGGAGAAAGCCATTGACTCCCCAGTAGCTCTGCAACGAGGACGTCTGCGGTTGCAGCCGAACGGCCTGAACGTGCCGTTCCTGCTCGTGGACCGCGATCAGCTCGCCGTCACCAGGATCGAGTAACATCGAAATGCGGACGAACACGACCGGACAGAGGTTCTCCATCTCCACCGAATAGAAGACGTGGTAGCCACCCTGGCTCCCGTACCAGATCGGGACATCCTGGCCATCCTCAATGGGCTCGAAGCTCGTACCCCCCGTGCCGACTCGGGCCACCGGGTCACCGCAGTACTCCTCGCCACCACAGGCTTCAGCCACGTAGACCTGCCCATCGGAGCAATCGCCAATCGTATCGTCATCGTCGCCCGCGCAGGCCGTGAACAGAGGGAGGCACAAGAGCAGGCACAGGTGCCTGCAAGGTGCGACCATTGGATTGCTGAGCGTAGTCGAAAGCATCATGTTTCTAATCTAGACCCCACCGAGGCGGACCGAAAGTACTGCTCCCAGACGGAAGCATCTGTCAAACAAACTCAAGACCCTGGGCGAGGGGAAGATCGTCACCGTAGTTGATGGTGCAGGTCTGCCGCCGCATATACGCCTTCCAGGAGTCCGAGCCCGCCTCACGGCCGCCACCAGTATCCTTTTCACCGCCAAATGCACCGCCGATTTCAGCACCGGAAGTGCCAATATTGACGTTGGCAATCCCGCAGTCACTGCCCGACGGACACAGGAAGCGCTCCGCCGCGCGCATCTGGCCAGTAAAGATCGCCGAAGAGAGCCCCTGGTCCACCGCATTCTGCTGTGCAATCGCGTCCGATAGATCATCCCAGGGGGTGACGTAGAGGATCGGCGCAAAGGTCTCCTCCCGGCTGATCGGAAGGGGATTCTCACTCCAGATGATGGTCGGCTCGACGAAATGCCCGGGACGATCCCGAAGGGCACTGCCACCGGTGATCAGCGTGCCACCCTCGGCAACCGCCGAGGCAACCGCAGCCTCGAACCCGGCCACCGCATTCTCGTTGATCAACGGCCCCATCAGCACGCCGTCCGCCAGGGGATCACCAATCGCCACCGTCTGGTACGCGCTGGCCAGGCGCTCGACGAAGCTGTCGGCGACTGAGCGATGCAGGAGCAGGCGACGGGTCGTAGTACAACGCTGGCCAGCCGTGCCCACGGCACCAAAGACGATGCCGCGCAACGCCAGCTCCAGATCGGCGCTCTCGTCGACAATGATCGCGTTGTTTCCGCCCAACTCCAGGATGCTTCGGCCCAGGCGAGCAGCCACGGTTCCGCCGACGTGACGGCCCATGCGGCAGGAGCCGGTCGCCGAGATCAAGGGCAGGCGACGATCATTGATCATGCGCTCGCCGACCTCGTTTCGGTCGCCGACCACAGTACACATAACTCCCGAGTGACCCATGCGGTTGAACACGGTGTCGACGATCTTCTGGATCGCGATGGCCGAGAGCGGGGTCTCCTCACTCGGCTTCCAGATCATCGTGTCGCCACAAACGGCCGCAATCGCCGCATTCCAAGCCCAGACGGCCATCGGGAAGTTGAATGCAGTGATGATTCCCACGACACCGAGCGGCTGCCACTGCTCGTACATACGGTGGCTGGCACGCTCACTGTGCATGGTCAGGCCGTACAGTTGCCGACTCAGACCCACGGCGAAGTCGAAGATGTCGATACACTCCTGCACTTCACCTTCACCTTCTGCACGGATCTTGCCCATCTCCAGGGAGATCAGAGCGCCCAACTCCTCCTTGTGCTTACGGAACTCTTCTCCCAGTTGACGGATCACTTCCCCCCGCTGCGGAGCAGGCACTAGGCGCCACTGATGGAACGCCTCCTGCGCAGTCGAGATCACCCGCTCGTAGTCCTGCGTCGATGCCAGCCGGACCGAGCCGATCACACTAGCGTCGGCGGGATTACGCACTTCCAGGACCTCGCCAGAGGTGGTCTCCAGCCAGGTGCCGTCACTCGCACCCTCTTCAATCGAGGAGATTCCGAGAGTTTCCAGGAAGGAATGGGTCACTTCTTGCCTCCGCTTGTCGAGCTCGTGCCGAGACCTGGATGGCCTCAGGGGCTCGCTATCTACCACGTCGCGCCCGCGTCCGGAATCACTGACCCAGATTCGCAGACAACTGTTCCCAGGTACCCTTGTTGCGACCATGCCGCGCAACCTCTTCAACACAATGGCCGTCTTCCTACTGTTGCTGTTTGGCTGCAGTGCCAACGACGAGCTGCAAGGCGCTGCGATCCAAGCCGCCCAGGCAGAAAGCAAAGCTCCCCTGCCGGCAGCATCCAAGGCCAGCGATCCCGACCTGCAACTGGGCCAGACCTGCAGGGGGCACGGATCAGCGGACACATTGCGGGAGCGATTGCCCAGCTACGTCAAGGAGCTCGTCGTGATGTGGCCTCGGGTCGGCCGGAGCAAGGACAGCGAAGGACGCTGTCGAACGGTCTGCAGGCTCACTGCGCTGAATCACCAGGGAGTCCCCATCACGCTATCGTTCATCCTGCATGGCAAGGACGAACGGCCACAGGCTCAGGACTACCGCCTGCTCGGCGAATCGACGCCACCCCGGGCTGTCATGGACGTGGTTGCAAGTGACGAACATCCGCATGTGCTGGTCGAGGCTGCCGGAGCCCCCTCGACCTCACGAGATGCGCTCGAAGGGATTCTCGAGTTCCTGCATCCAGAACAGGTCGTAGCTCAACTACTCGACGGTCGGTAGGGCGTACCGACAGGACCCAGCGCCACTCGCCGGCGCCCAGGCTGCTATCGTGCAGTGCCATGTCCGACGAAACCCGACCGCGGACACACCGCTGGTACAAGAATCAGCGCCCCCCACGCCCCAACGAGGAGTCGACAGGACACCTTGAGGTGGCAATTCCCGACGGGCCCCTACCGGACCACGAAACCGTAGCCCAGGCCACTATCGAGGCGCTGAAAGGCTGGCCGGTGGTCGTCTTGAAGTTGGTTGGGACTGCCGATTCCGCAATTCGAGTCGGCCGGCACCCCGGACGCTGGCTACGCAGGCACATCGGTCACTCCATCGACGCCGGATTGTGCTCCTGCGGGGGCCCACGCTGCAGCCTCCCTGACTGTACGGCAAATCGGCTCATCGGCCGGCACGCGCCGGGCCGCAAGCCCGACGGCGAGGCGTGGGCTCCGCTGGTGGTTCGGGCGGCAGGAACCGGTACCGGTAAGCTCAAGGCTGGGACCCCACTGCGCTGCGAGCTGGTGTTCGCCGGGGCCGAGAGCGTCTCGATGCTGCCCGAGTTGGTCACACTGCTACAGGGCGAGCCCGAAGCACCGCCGGATGAACCCTCGATCAAGTGGGGCGCAGTGCAACACCTGGCTATCGACGAGGATGGAGAGTTGTGTTGGCGCAAGGCAAGAGCCGAGACCATCACGTCCGGCCTGCTTCCGCTGGAACAACTCGCTGAACCCACTGTTCGGTCCTCGCGGCTGGTTCTTACATTCCTGTCGGCGACTCCCCTGGGAAGGCGCCACGAGACCGGCGTGCCCAGCGCCGACCTGCCACTGATCGTCGACCGAATGGGTCGTAGCCTCGGCGCCTGGATGGGCCGCACCGGGCACAGGGGGCCGCGACTGCCAACCGACGACCTGCTCCGCTGCACCTCGACAGCCACCCTGGTCGCAAACAACAGTACGATCGTGCGACTACCGAGTGCACTGCTCGGTTCCAGCGGATCCCAAGACGAAGATGGTCCCGAAGAGGTTGCAGGACTGCTCGGCTCGATTACCTTTAAGGGAGACTTTCGCGGTCTGGCACCAATTCTTCGTGCCGTTGCCTACCTTGGGATGGGGCCGGGCCGACAACACGGGTTGGGCCAGATTGCAATCCGGTAGCCTTGCCGAGTTTGCTAGAATTGCCTTACGGATATCCGCCATGAAAAGGTTCTTCTCCCTATGCATGCCCCTACTCCTGGTTGGTCTCGCCAGTAGCGGGTGTACCTATGAGCAGCCCATCATCGAAGGTTGGGAAGAGGGCGGAGTTGACTGTGGAAACAACAGCAACCCCAGGATCGGCGCCTGGTTCCTCTCTTCACAACCGATAGCGCAGGCAGATGGCAGCCCAAGTGCAAGTTGGATGGTCGGATCACACTTCGCTTGGCGTGATCCTCATCCACCCGAGAGCGAAGACCCGCAGAACATGGTGGGTGGCTACATGAGCATGGAAGTGGAAAATGCCGAAGGGAGTCTCCCCTACATCAGCTCCGAGTGGCTGGAGGCAGGCTGCATTCCCGGCGGCGAAGACGCCTGCGCGCTGCTGGGATTCCCAGCCAACACGACGGGCTGTAGTGGTCCGGGCTGCCGAGACGGCTGGCTGACCCTGCCCATAACTTCCGAAGACGGCCTGTTCGTGGAGGGAGCGAGCTTCCACGTCGTCCTGCGCGTGCGCGACCGCTGCGGCGCCGCATCAAACGAGCGAGACACCTACGCGCGGGGACGCTACGTCATCGGCAGCGGCATTCTTAACGTCACAGAAGATCCAGACGCGCCAGCAGAAGAATGACCAGGCTAGCTGGGCTCGTCTCGCCTGCTCTTCGCGGTGAGAGCCCGGCCGACCTCCCGAAACCACAGCAGCAGTCGCAGCCCTGCGAGTCCCAGAAAGACGTAGCCGAGGGTCTTTCCGTCGCCCGAATCAAGAAACAACATTCCAAAAAAACCGAGGATGAGCGCCGTGGCGAGTCCCAGGGCAAGTCGCAGTCCTCGGGGCATCCTTGCTAGGGTTCGCCGCATGCTGTCGGTCTCCGTAGTGATGTTTGCCTACAACGAGGAGGAGAACATCGCGCTCTGCATGGAAGAGGCGGTAGCGTTTCTCCGCTCCTCCACAGCAGACTTTGAACTAATCGTCGTAGACGACGGCTCGGATGATGCCACAGCCCAGGCCGCTGGGGCGGTAGCAGCAACGGATCCCGAACACATCAAGGTGCTGGCTTACCAGCCAAACCGAGGCATCGGCGGGGCACTGAAGACCGGCTTCGCTGCAGCGAGCAAGGACTGGGTGAGCCTCCTGCCCGCCGACGGACAGGTCCCCCCCGACGGGCTGGAGAATCTCTTCGCAGTGGTGCGCGCCGACCCCGAGGTCGGGGTTGTAACCTGCCACTTTCCCCGCCGCTTTCAGCAGGCTGACCACATCGGCCGCAAGCTCCTCAGTCGTGGTCTCCGCGGAATCCTCTGGCTGGCCACGGGCGTGCATCGAAAGCTCGATGGCGTGTACCTGATCAAGAGAGAGATCGTGCAGTCGCTACCTCTTCGTAGCGAGACCTTCTTTCTCAACCTCGAGCTGCCCATTCGCGCCATTCGCGACGGCCACAAGGCAGGTGAAGCGACCATGGACATCCGCCCCCGAATGGCCGGCGAGAGCAAGGTACTGGGCACCTCGCGCATTCGTCGAGTCCTCAGCGAGACACTGCAACTCGGGACCGAGTTGCGCAACCCATGGCGCTCCTCAGGCCCACCTGGGGGCCAGCAATGACCGATCCGACCAGCAGCAGCAACCTCACCTGGCATGAGGGCCGCGTCACCGCCGAGCAACGCGCTGAGTTACTCGGCCACCAATCTGCATGCCTCTGGCTGTCCGGTCTGTCTGGCTCCGGCAAGTCGACCCTGGCCCGCCGGCTCGAGGAACTCCTGACAAGTCGGGGCATCCTCGCCTACGTCCTTGACGGCGACAACCTTCGCATGGGCTTGAACCGCGATCTCGGCTTCTCAGATGCCGACCGCACCGAGAACATCCGCCGAGTGGCGGAGGTCGCCCGGCTGCTGGTCGACTCAGGCGCCGTCGTCCTTTGCGCCTTCATCAGCCCTTTCCGAGCCGATCGGGAGTCTGCAAGGGCCCTGATGAGCGGACGCTTCGTAGAGGTCTTCTTGAATCCGGGCCTCGCCGCCTGCGAAGAGCGTGATCCGAAAGGGCTCTACCTGCGCGCACGGCAAGGAGAGATCGACAGCTTTACCGGAGTTTCATCGCCCTACGAAGCACCCGAGGCCGCAGAACTCGAGCTCGACACCAACCTCCAGAGTATCGAGGAGTCGAGCCATACCGTGCTCAACTGGCTCGAGGAGCGCGCCGTAATCCCCAGCCGCAGCGCCAGCTAGGCTCAGAACGCAAACACCCCCCGCGCTGTTGCCAGCACGGGGGGTGTTGCGAAAGCTAAGTTCAGTCGATCAGCAACCTAGAGGCTGCAGATAAAGTCGTTGAGCGCATAGCACTCAGCAGTCTGACCAACATCGCCACACTCTTCTCCACCCATTCCATCAGTGTTGACGGTCTCGGCTGCACAGACATTGTCCGTGGCACCGATCTGGACGGAGACGTTCGCAGCTGCCGGCAGGGCCGCGCAGAAGGAACCGTCAGAGTTGGTCAGCGTGCTGTACACGCGGACCTCGGGGAAGGCCAGGTCGTAGACTTCGACCAACAGGTTGCCGGTCAACTGGTTGTTGACCACTACGAAACCTTCAGCACAGGTCGTGTTCTGGTAGGGACGCAGCACGGCAATGTTGGAGCAGCCACTCTGGCAGTTCGGCAGACCGGGCTGCGAGTACAGGCGTACCGGCGTGTAACCAACCGCATTCTGCTCACTCAACACGTACACCTCAGTGGTCTGGAAGACCGGGACGGTCAGGCAGAAGGAGCCAGCTCCATCCGTTGTGGCGACGCCGCCCTGCGGGCTGACGACCTGGAGGCCCTCCTGGGGCACGTTCTGAGCGTCCACGACGATGCCGGACACGCAGGTCTGGATGTCGACGGGGATCTCGCCGAGGTCATCGCAAGTGCTGGTACCAAGGCTGCAACTGGCTGTTCCCGGTGAAATGGTGACGGGGTCAGTACGCTGCGTCGCGGTCTGGCCCGCGATGGTGTAGGAGATCTCGGCCCACACGGTCTCACCGTTCTTCACCTCGAGGCAGAAGCTGCCATCTTGGCCCGTACGAGCCGTCGTGGTGGAGATGTAGGTGATACCCACGGCGCGCACTGTGGCACCACTGCGGGGAGTTCCCTGGCTGTCGACTACCGTACCGGTGAGACAACCGTGGGTCTGGATCGGGCGGTCGCAGTTCCAAGTCGAGAAGTGCGGAGCCTCAAACTCGTAGGCCAGCGTACCGTCAGTAAGCTCGATGACCGTTCCTACGGCCTCCTCAACCCACTTGCCGACCGTCTCGTCATAACTCCACGCCGGGACCTGGGAACCGAGCTCGGGGGGAGAGCCGAGATCCTGGATGGGCATGATGATGCTGGACGTCGAACCACCGAGGTTCAGTTCCTGCCCATCAGCGCCGGTCAGGTTGAGTTGGAACATTCCAAACGACTCGAGCGTCTGCTCATCGCCGCTCGCATCAGTGGCGGTAAAGTCGCCAGGTGTGGCAAACAGTTCGTTGCCATCATCCACAGCTGAAGTCAGGTCGTAGAACGTTGCCTCTACCGTGATGTCACCAGAATAGGTGTTGCCATCTTCGTCTACGAAGTTGTCGGCAGGAAGCACGACCGCCGGACCGGCTGCCTCGATATCGAAGGACAGGCCAGCACTGGCATCAAAGGTATTTACGTAGTCGACCTCGGCCATCACCTGCAGGATCGTGTTCTCGACATCAACAACCAACTCCAAGGGAGTCTGCGTCCGGGCATAGCCGTCCTTGCGGAAGTTAATCAGCGAGCGCGCGTCCGGCTCCAACCCCTCGAGGCGGAACTTACCTTCGATATTACTGGAGGTGCTTGTGCCATCGGGAGTGCTGACGGTTACGCCGGAAATCGGGGCGCCCAGAGCATCCCGGACGACACCAGCCAACACAGCGAGAGAGGCCTGATTGTCGTCATCGTCGTCGCTGGTGCCATTGTTGTTGTTGTTGTTGTTGTTGTCACCGAAGGGGTCGGTGCCGCTGCCACCACCAGTGTCCGTGGCACAACCGGAAAATACGGGCAGCGCCAAAAGGCCAGCTGCTCCCAGGCAGAGGAGGGTTCGACTCCAACCACCCTGGCAATAATTCGTCGTCATAGCTTTCTCCTATTTCTCTGGTGCGCCATTGTCAGCGCTATTTTCTTTTGAGCCCGCCCGAGAGCGAACCGTGTAAATTTTTGAAGTTCTGGAGTTGAATTTACCTCGCGTCTTCACAGCTCGTCAACGTTTTCTTGACAAACCGTTTGCAAACGACCGGCAAGCGCCACCTTTCCCCTTAAATAACAGTAGATTAGCCTGGTCTCCACATCCTGCTGTTTTTAGCCGCCAAAGGGAAATCGTCGAAAATTCCAGCGATCTTCCCCGACGCTTGCCCCTTTATTACCATACGCGCGCAACGAGATCGATGGATTTGTGCCGGCAGACCGGCGTAGCACATCGTCGCCAAGAGTAGCCTTCAGAGGCACTTAGCTGGCGCAATGTCGCGTTACAGCCCTTGACGAAAAGGGACTGCATGTTGGAGAGTTCAGGAAGGGTTGCTCCACTCGGATGCCGAACCCTGAAGACACGATGAACTGGTGGACTCCGTGAAGCGCAAGTGCAAACAGTGCGATGTCGAGTTTCGGGTCGATATTCTCGAACAGGAATGGTGCCGTACACAGGGGCTGTCGTTACCGCGTCGCTGCCTGAGTTGCCGCGCCACACGTCGAGAGGTCGTCGACGTCCAAGGCGACTGTGCTGCCTGCGGTACGGCCTTCCTGCTCCCCGCAGAGTGCGTGCTACTCGCGAATCTTCTGTCTTGGCAGGGCCCCTACAAGTGCGAAGGCTGTAGTACCGAAACCGCCCCGACCAACACCTCTCGTCAACTATGGGAACTCAACGCTCGGCTCCTGGAGCCCTGCATCGACGACACGGCGGCTGATGAGGGAGGCCCGGCTCTTCCCGAGGACCTGTTCAAAGATCTCGACAAAGCCCCACTCGCAGAACCCTCAACGCCCCCAGCAGGATCACAAGGCGCCGACAGTGTGAACGAAGTCCGCTCGACAACCGACGGAGTCGGTCTACCCCCGACTCAGCCTAGCAGCGAAAACGTGCCCTCTCCTGACGACCTGTTCAAGAGTCTCGCCAGCCCGAGCCGGCGGTCAGAGTAACGACAGGGATCAGGATTCCGCCAGCAGGCTGGGCAGGTACTGGGCCGGGGGCACGAAACCAAGCAACTCTAGGATCGTACTCGCCAGGTTGGCCAGGCTGGCCTCCTCGCTCCCCACCAGGTGACGTCGGCGAAGCGGATCAAAGAGGTACAAAGGCACCAGGTTGAGAGTATGCGAAGTGAGTGCCTCAGACAGGTAGTCGCCACTCGAGTCGTCCAGACGCAACATCTGATCAGCATTTCCATGGTCCGCCGTCACCAGGGCTGCGCCACCTAGCGACTGCAACTCCTCGAGCAACTCCCCCAGGGCATGGTCGACGCACTCGACCGCACGCACGGCTGCCTCGAGATTCCCGCTGTGGCCTACCATGTCGCCGTTGGCGTAGTTGAGGCGGAGGAAGCGGGGCGGTACCGGGCGACGCAAGGCCTCAAGCACCTCAGCTGTCACCTCGCGAGCCTTCATCTCAGGATGCCTGTCGAAGGGGGGGGGATGCGAAGGGACCTCGACGTACTCCTCGAGGCCTTCGTCGAACTTGCTGCTGCGGTTGCCGTTCCAGAAGTAGGTCACATGACCAAACTTCTGGGTCTCTGCGCAGGCGAACTGGCTGACACCCGTTGCGGCCAGCAATTCACCGAGGGTGTCCTTGATTTCGGCAGGCTGGACCAAGAAACGGGGCGGCATCTGCAGGTCACCGTCATACTGCATCATCCCGGCATAACGAACTTGCGGCCTGCGAACCCGATCAAAGTGCTGGAAGTCCTTCTCGACAAAGGCCTGGCTGATCTCCAGGGCGCGGTCGCCGCGAAAGTTGAACAACACCACAGAGTCACCGTCGTCGATCGTCGCAACGGGAGCGGATTCGACCGACTCCGAGTCGGCGACCACGAATTGCGGAAGATACTGATCACCGATCCCGGGCTGCTCGGAGCGATAGGCAAGGACCGCCGCCTCTGCCGACGGAAACGACCGGGCATGGCCGAGAACATGAGTGTGCCATCCCCGCTCGACCATCGCCCAATCCGCTCCGTAGCGGTCCATGGTGGTGGTCATCCGGCCGCCACCTGAGGCCACTCGGAAGTCTGCTCCTTCGCTGCTGCAGCTCGCGAGCAGTTCTTCGAGGGGCCGTAGGTAATCCAGTGCCGAGGTGCCTGGGACATCGCGTCCGTCGAGGAGTGCGTGGACGTAGCACCGGCGCACACCCTCGTCGGCCGCCCTGCGCAGAAGTCGATGCAGGTGCTGCTGGTGCGAGTGAACGTTTCCGTCGGAGAGAAGCCCCACCAGGTGGAGCGCTGCACCGCTGTCCCGGAGGGGCTCCATCAGCCAGGACCAGCAGTCCCCAGAGAACAGCCGATCCGACGCGAATGCCTCTTCGACGAGGGTAGCGCCCTGGGGAAACACCCGCCCCGCCCCCATAATGTTGTGGCCCACCTCGGAGTTGCCCATGTCGGAATCCGATGGCAATCCGACCGCCGTGCCATGCGCACGAAGCTTCACCCAGGGGCCCCGAGCCAATCGGTCCAGATTCGGAGTGGCAGCCAACCAGACGGCATCGCCGCGGTCAGCGCGCCCAATGCCCACACCGTCCATAACGACGACGACGAGTGGGCCCGGCAGAGCAGAGTGGACAGGATGTTCAGCGAGCTTGAGACGACTCATTGCCGGGCAATAGTACGTCACCCGACCGCGGGGTAGAAGCCTGCCGGGCGGTAGAGAGCAGGCATAGATCAGTGGCTGCTTGACAGCAGACAGTTGCTGTCGCGACGATGAACAAGACCAACTCTCGTGGAGGGCAACGAGTGAAAAACCGAGGTCTGCTGGTCGCGGCGCCGCAAATGGCCGATGTGTTCTTCGCGAAGACCGTGGTTCTACTCTGTGATTACAACGCTGAGGGTGCCCTGGGCCTGATCGTGAACCGCGTCACCAGCCTGGGCTCCAGTGAAGTACTCGACCAGATGGAGGTTCGTGGCCAGGGTGGTATCCAGGGCCCGGTCCACTGGGGTGGGCCGGTCCAGCCTGGAGCGGTGTTTCTTACCTACGCCCGCCAGCCTCACAGTCTCGACGACAAGGGCAGCGACGAGTTGGAGTTGCCAGTATTCGAACTGTCACCGGATCTGTGGGTGTCCCCCGCCAAGGAAGTGATCGAGGCGGTCGCAGGGGACTCCAACAATCCCGGAGCATTCCTATCGCTGGGCTACGCTGGATGGGGAGCTGGTCAACTCGACGATGAGATCAAGTCCGGCTCCTGGATCTTCCTCGACGACTTCGAGGACGTCATCTTCACGGTCGCACCGGAAGACATTTACGAACACTGCCTGGGCAGCCTCGGCGTAGATACCAAACAGATCTGGATGCACCCCGTCGAGGAGTGATCGGACAGCGCAGGCAATGCCTACTGTTCGCCGGGCGAGAAACGGATCTTCACCTCGCCGACCCGAATGATCGTCGCTGTCCGCAGCTTGCGCTTCTTCTGCAGCTTGCTGCCCCCGACTTTGACCGGGTTCCAAAAGGGCGACTTGGCGTGAATCCACCAGGACCCCTTGCGCTCTTCCAGGCTCGCCGCGATTCGCCCGAGCCAGCGCTTGCCCTTGAGCCGAACCCGGCACTCGTCCGTGTGGCCGATCAGGTAGACGGGCTCTTGCAGAGCGATGAGTTGGAGGTTGCCGTCCAGGTTGATACTCAAGTGCGGTCCCTGCTTGATCTTCTGCTGTGCCAGCAGAGTCTCGAGCTCATCCCGCGTGGCTGCCATCGTATGTACATCCGCGGCAAATGCCGAGCCCGGTGCTGGACCACTGCGCCGCTTGTCCTCCTCCCAGGGCGTGCTCCCGCCTCCCTCGTCGGAAAACTCGATTGACTCGGACGACATTGTGGCCCTCGAATCATCGGGGCCATCAGCGACGACGACGCCCACGAGACTACTGGCATCACTCTCGGCTTCCTCGTAGCGGATCGTGTGCTTGCCCAGAGTGATCCGATCGCCAAGCCTGAGCCGGACCTCCTTGATGCGAGACTCATTGACGAAGGTCCCGTTGGCCCCGCCGAGGTCCTTGAGCACGTGGTAGTCCATCTCGGCACGGATGCTGGCGTGACGGCGGCTGACGATCGGGTTGTCGTCAAGGGGCACGTGTACCTTGCCCCCGCGCCCGAGCAGCACTTCGGGGACGTCCAGAAGAAGTGACTTCTGCTTCCTGCCATTGAACAGAACCGTGATCTGCTTCAACTCAGCTTCCCTTCCTGGTCACTACGAGCCCGATAATACCAGCCTACGCCAACTGCAAGCCTGCGTAGAGGCGAGGCAGACTCTCATCAATCCGATAGTCGATGGAACTGTGGTTGTCGGGGAACTCCTCGTAGTCATGTGCGATGTTCAGCCGGTCCAGCGCCGCCTTCATCTGGCGAGCACCATAGTGCAGATGATACTGGTCCTTGGTGCCACAATCGAGGTACAGGCAGCGCATCGAGCGCAGCGCATCAGCGTGGTCGGGGATCATTCGTACCGGATCCCACTGCAGCCAACGCTGCCAGCGCTCGGAAATCAGCTCCCCAGTGTCCAGATCCACCGGGAGCACAAAACCATCGGCATGATCCGGCAGAGGATCGAAACAGGCCGCCATTGCCAGGTGCATCAGCGCGTGGGACGCCGCGTTGGAGTTCTTCTTGCGAGCAAAAAAGCTGCGCAGAAATTCTGCAACCGAACCCGCCCTGGCAATCTCGTTGAGGGTCCGGGAAATCTCGCTAAGGAAGCAGAGTTCAAAGGCCGAATCGCCAGAATGGCATGCCAGCGCGCCCCAGGTCTCAGGGTGAAGCATCCCCTGCACGATCGCACCGAAACCGCCCGACGACTTGCCGAACACCGCCCGCGAGTTGCGGTTGGCGAGGGTGCGAAAGGAGCGATCTACCAACGGCACCAATTCTGTATTCAGGTGATCGTCATAGCTGCCGACAACCGACGAATTGATGTACTGGGAACCACCGAGCAGCGTGAAGCAGTCGGGGAACGCCACGATCATGGGCCCGAGGGCGCCCGCGCCCATAAATAGCTACAGGCGCCCGCCGCAGTGGAGGCCCCAAGGTTTGCAACTCAGCTTGCTCGCCCCCACACCCATGTAGCCGGTCAGGTAGAAGGCGACCGGATAGCGTCTCTGCGGCTCGTCGTCGTAGCCCGGCGGAAGATAGACAGGCAATTCGCGAATGTGGGGATCACCCAGCAGGTTGCCTAGCAGGCACTTCGAGTCCACCGGCAGTTGCACGACACGACCGCTCGCCCCAGGCGCCACATGGGGGTGATCTTCTGGCAACCAGCGCAGCGTCGAAGCCATCGGCTGTCCTAGCGACAGATGCTAGCGGGGCCGTATTGGTGAGTCATCTCAAGCATCTCGAGGGACGCGCTCTCCGCGGCATCCACCAACTCGGCAAACTGAGCTGCCGCCGAACCGGTGGAAGGATCGTCAAGTTCCGCGTCGAGTGCCCACAACCTCCAACGGTAGGTGTTGGTCCCACCGCAGGGGCACGAACCGAAGTAGCCAGGCCAGCCGCCGCCATTGACCAACTCGGAGGCGCCATCGGGGATCTCGTTGTCAGTGCCAGGATAGCCGGAGGTTCCGCCGGCGAGACCGGTCGAATCCGGCGGGAGGTTGTAAATCGCCCAGTGGGGATAATCTCCGAAGGAACTGTCATCGAAGACCATCGCCAGCGCCACCGTACCGCTGGGAACCCCCTCCCAGGAAAGCTCGGGGTTGCCCTCGCCGCACTCAAACTCAGCAGGAAGAAGGTCGCCGTCATCGAAGTCTGACGACCAGAAGCGAAAGTCGACCGGCGGATCGGTGGAGTCGTCGTCATCGCCCTGGCTGTCGTCGTCGTCGGGCGGGTTCGGCGTGACGACGCAACCAGCCAGTACCAGAAACGCGAGAAGCACCACTAGCCAGCTGCTCCTGGCGGCCGAAACCAGCCCGGAAGTCTCGTTATCGTGACTGCACTGAGATCGCACCTTCCACCCTCCTCGATGAGCCCCTGGGGGCGCTGCCGCTGCACACATGAGACAAGCGCACTGGCCGTCATCTGCTGCGAGGGGCCACGGTAGCAGAAGCACCTTGCCCTTGCGCATCACGTCCGAGGACACTTATCGTGCCGCTGCGAACCTTCGCTCCGGGAAAGACTGCGTCATGAAGCTGAACGAACTGCTCCTCGTCACCGCTCTCCTGTTGGCCCTGCCGCTGTTGGGCGGCTGCCCTGGGACCATGACGGTCGACGCCGTCGATCCAGCAGACGACGATGACCGCCACCCAGCAGACGACGACGATGACCTGGCTCCCGGCGACGACGCCGCCCCCCAGCCCCCCCGCGCGCCCCCCCGCCGCCCCCCACGAGGCCCCCCCCCCCGCCCCCGACGCCGCCGCCGCCCCCCCCGGCGACGACGACGATGACGACACGGACCCGGGACCGGGTCCAATTGCTGAATGTGCCAAGTTCGTCAGCCCCGAGGGGAACTTCCCGAAGGGCTCCGCCCACTACATCGGCGATGTGCTCGCGCACCGACCGAACCCCGGCGACAATCGGATCTGGGAGGGCTGCGAAGTACGGCGCTACTTCGACTCCTCGAACCAGTACCGGTGCCAGGTTTACTGGTCGATGATCGGGCCGAGG
>CAZBDA010000031.1:0-44459 GCA_964490445.1 uncultured Rickettsiales bacterium
GTCGGCAAGGGTCTGCAGAGACGCGAGCTCGTCACTGGCGGCGTCGTGGCTGCTGCGGCAGCCCATCGTCAGCATGCTGAACACGACGATGAGAACCAGAAGGAGGGGGGGCGAGGGCAACATGGCAGCCTCCGGTACGGATTGGGGTCCTCGGAGCGGCCATGTTATCCCGTCAGCGGGGGCTCGTCAGAGATTCGTCGTGGGTGTATCGATCCCTGCTGCGATGATCTCGCGGCCGGCAGTGCCTTGCGGACTCAGCAGGGATCCGAGTCCAGTCTCGACCCAGCGCACCGCGGCCACGGATCCCCAGTGCCCATCTGGCGAGGTGGACGAGGCGGCAGTCACCAGCCCGGCTGCCGCGACCAGGGCCGCCAGGGCCGTCGCCAGGATCGTGTCGGAGTGGTGCTTTGGTCGGGCGGTGGGGCCTCGATGTGCTGGCGGTGTCGCCGGAGGGTAGCCAGCGCTGTGCGCCTGGATGGCCTGCCAGTGGACGGGTGGGTAGGCGACTGCCGGCGGTGGTGGTGGCTGCCAGTGGACGGGTGGGTAGGCGACTGCCGGCGGTGGTGCTGGCTGCCAGTCCACGGGATGGTAGGCAGCGGTGCGAATCCGGTTGGGCTGCTCGTTAATCACGGCACTACCCTAACGGCGGCTTGTGGCGGCCACCTTGTTGGGTTGTGGAGATTGTGTTCGCGCGGCTTCGCCGCCGCAGGGAGGAATTCAGGCTAGACTGCCCGCCTGCGACTCGCCCTCATCCTCCTTGGCCTCGCCCTGACGCTGCTCTTGTGCTCGTGCACCTGTGCTGACGCGGAGGGGAGTGCCGAGTGTCGCGAGCACCTCACGCGGATTCTTGCAGTCCAGGACGAACGGTCAGCGGGCTTCGACGAGCAGAACGCGATGTTGCAGCGCTACGAGGATGGCGAGGTCGAGCGCCAACCGATGCTCGACCAGTCACGCGCCTGGCAGGCTGTCGAGAACGAGCTGCGAACAGAGAGCTCCGAGCTGTACTACGAGGCTCGCCAGAAGGGCTGCCTGTAGCGCTGCTCGGGCATGCCAGGGCGGCAACCAGCCCCTCAGAGTCCGTCTGAGAAGGCCCGCACCGAGGCGGCTACCTCGTCGGGCTGCTCGTGCAGGATCCAGTGGCTGGCGTCGGGGAACTCTTCGACCTGCAGGTCGGTGACGTAGTCGTCGAGCCCGACCAGGTTGCCGGGCAGCAGAGCCGTATCCTGCATTCCCCACAGCACCTTGGTGGGCACCTCGACGACGGTCGGTTGCTCAGCGACCAGCAGAGTCAGGCCATCGAAGTTGGCGCGGTACCAGTTGAGCATGGCGGTCAGCGCGCCGGGCTGGCCCCAGGCCTCCTTGTACACGGGCAGCTCTTCGTCGCTGAGTGCGTCGCCCATCATGTAGCCGAGCAGGCCGAAGTCATTGGCTGAAAGGCTGTCCTCGGCATTGTCTGCAGTCAGCAGGTTTACGTACGACGAGGCGCTCTGCTGGTCGGGGTTCTCGGCCAGCTCCCGGGCGAAGACGTCGGGATGCGGCGCATTGGCGATGATCAGCCCGCGCACCAGATCGCCGTGCTCGGCGCCGGCGAGCCAGCCGATGGCGCCGCCCCAGTCGTGGGCCATCAGCAGCACCGGCTGTTCGCTGACTGCGGCGACCAGGCCGGCGAGGTCTTCGGTCAGTGCCGGCAGCCTGTAGTTGTCGAGGCCGAGTGGCTTGTCGCTGAGGTTGTAGCCGCGCTGGTCGGGGAGCAGAACCCGGAAGTCCGGGGCGAGCCGCCGGGCCACTTCCCAGCCGCCGTACCAGTACTCGGGGAAACCGTGCAGCATCACCAGCGTCGGCCCGCTGCCGATGCAGGCGACGTGCAGGTTGACCTTGCCCACGTCGAGCATCCGCAGCTCGGGCTGGTCCGGCGGGCAGTCTTCGGTCCAAAGATGCGATCCCTGCCCTGAATCATCGCCCTCGCCGCCGCCTGGTTGCGGGGAGCAGCCCAGGGCCGCGCCGAGGAACAGCGCGACGATCAGAGCCGGGCAGGAGCGGATGGAGGGTCCCATTCCGGCAGAATACGTCTTCTGTCCTGTCCGTGGAGCCTCAGTTGTTGGCACGGGGGGCCAGGCTGGCTGTCGGGGCGGTCGGGCTATAGTCGGACCAGCGAACCGGCGGATGGACCCTGGGTTGCTGGTGGAGGTGCCGATGCCTGCCTTTCGAGTTCTCGTAGCCCTGCTCGTGTTCCTGCCACTGTTGAATGCTTGTGGGCAATCGGTGGGCCCGGCAGGGCTCGTCGCGACGCCGTCGAACCTCGACTTCGGTGTCGTCGCTCCGGGGGAGAGCGCTGAACTGACTTTTGTAGTCAGTGTTGCTGGTCCGAACACCGTGGACCTCGACGAACCCAGCTTCACCGGTAGCGCCGCCGGCGCCTTCGAGTTGATCGACGCTGCGCTCCCCATCTCGATGGAACCAGGCGCAACTCACACCTTCACGGTGCGTTTCACTGCCGACCTGCCCGGCGCGTACGCCGCGATGCTGACTCTTCCCGGCACCCTCTCGGGCGTGGTCTCCGGTTCGGGCCTGAGCAGCGGCAGTGAGACAGCCCTGGTCAGCCCTGCTGTGCTGCTGCTCGTCGCAGAAGCTGGCGCAGACGGAGACGACGACGACGACGACGACGACAGCGCAGGGGACGATGACACCTCGGGTGACGACGACACCTCGGGCGACGACGACGACACCGCGGACTGCGTGGACCAGGACGGGGACAACTGGTGTGCCGGCGAGGACTGCGACGATGGCAACAGCCAGGTGCATCCGAACGCCCTGGAGACCTGCGACGGCGTCGACAACGACTGTGACGTGCTCATCGATGAGGGTGCAGTGGATACGCAGACCTGGTACGCGGACAGCGATGGGGATGGCTACGGCGGCAACCGGTTTGTCGTCGAGGCCTGCGATACGCCACCGGGCTACGTCAACAACGACATCGATTGCGACGATCTCTCGGCAGCGAGCTACCCGGGAGCTACCGAGGTCTGCGACGAGGCCGATAACGACTGTGACTCCGTGGTCGACGAGGACGTGCAGCCCAGCTGGTACACGGATGGCGACGGCGATGGCTATGGCGACCCCAGCAGTATCCTCTCCGCCTGTGTCCAGCCCCCGGGAAGCAGCGCCAATGCCCTGGACTGTGACGATGCGACCGTGACCACCAATCCTGCTGCCTGGGAAATCTGTGACGGCATCGACAACAACTGCGATCAGGTCGTGGACGAGTCCACCGCGCTGGACGCGGCGACCTGGTACGTCGATGCCGACGGTGACGGATTCGGCGCGGCAACGGCCACCATCACGGCCTGCGATGGCGTGGTCGGCTATGCCGCAAACGATGCCGACTGTAACGACTCGGATGCAGCCATCTATCCGGGCCAGAACGAACTGTGCGACGGCATCGACAACGACTGTGATGGCTCGCCATCGGCAGCCGAGAGCGACGACGATGCCGACACGTTCAGCCCCTGCCAGGGCGACTGCGATGACGGCAATGGCGCCGCTTATCCCGGTGCCACCGAGGTGTGCAACGGGGGCGACGAGGACTGCGACGGGGTGGCCGATAACGGTGCCGGGACGAGCTGGCACATCGACGCCGATGGTGACGGCTTCGGAGACATCGGAACCGTGCTGGTCGCCTGTGTCATGCCCTCGGGATACAGCGGCAACTCGCTGGACTGTGACGATGGCAATGCCACGGTCAGCCCGGGCTCTTTCGAGTTCTGCGACGGCCTGGACAACGACTGTGACACACAGGTCGACGAGGGCACGTTGGCCACTTGGTATGCCGACATCGACGGTGATGGCTACGGTGATTCTGCCACCAGTCAGCAGGCCTGCAACGCGCCCGCCGGCTACATCGGCTCCGGCGGTGACTGCGATGACACGGTGGCTTCGACCCATCCCGGCTCGTACGAACTGTGCGATGGCAGTGACAACGACTGCGACGGTGTGATCGACGAGAGTTCCGCCATTGATGCGACCACCTGGTACGCAGATGCTGACGGCGACGGCTACGGCGACTCGCTGCTCAGCGTGGCCGCCTGTTCCGTTCCGGCTGCCCACGCAGCCGTTGGCGGGGATTGCGATGACGGCGACGGGGCCATCAGCCCCGGCGCTGCCGAGGTCTGGTACGACGGCATCGACCAGGACTGCAGCGGCGGCAGCGACGCCGACCAGGATGGCGACGGTCATGACAGCGATGACTACGGTGGCGACGACTGCAATGACCTCGACGGCAGCCTGTTTCAGAACTGTTCGCTGTTTTCGTTCAGTTCACACACGTTCACGACCTGCGGCGCCTCCGGCCGTTTCGGCCCGACCTTGAGTCAGTGCCAGAGCGCTTACGGTACTGCGTGGGACGAGAACTCGGCCTACCTGAACATGGCTACCCAGGGCATCCAGCGTTGGACGGTTCCTGAGACCGGCAACTACCGGATCCAGGTGCGGGGAGCGGGGGGTGGTCCGTCCCTGAACAATGGTGGCGGCTTCCCCGGACGCGGCGCCTTCATGAGCGGTGAATTCGCTTTGAGCCAGGGGGACATCCTGCAGATCATGGTGGGTCAGCAGGGCGATCCGTCCAGTCGGGTCGGGGGCCCCGGCGGCGGTAGCTTCGTGGTCGCTGACAACGACACGCCGCTCATCATTGCCGGTGGAGGTGGCGCGGGACGCGACGGCGACAACGACCAGACCGGCAACGGCTACAGCAACGTCGACGCCAACGACAGCGAGAATGCGCAGAACGGTGGCAACGGTGGTTGCAATGGGGGCATCAACGGCAGCGGTGGCGACCAATGCGGCCAGCCGGGGGGCGGCGGCTTCTTTACCGACGGTGGCGACAGCACCAACAACAGCGATGCTCAGGGTGGCGGTTCCTTCCTCAATGGTGGCACCGGAGGCAACTGTACACAGAGCTGCTTCAGCAACAGCGGTGCCGGCGGCTTCGGCGGCGGGGGTGGCACCTGGCACGATGCCCATCCCGGTGGCGGCGGCGGCTATTCCGGTGGTGGTGGTGGCAACTACGCGGGCGGCGGCGGCGGCGGCTCTTTCAACTCGGGGAGCAACACGAGCAGTGCGACCGGCAACCTCGGCAATACCGGCGATGGTTCCGTAGAGATCACGCTGCTGTAGCGAGTACCGCGACCCGGTTCAGGGAGCAGGGGGACCCGGTGTGGGCGTGGCAGTCGCGGCCCGCTGGCGAATTGCAGCGATGATCAACTCGGCCTTGCGCAGATCACCTGCGGGCGTGAGGTGTGCGATGTCGGTGAACTCATCGACGACGATGCCTGTCATCTCCTCGTCGAGGTCGACCAGCGTCGCCCGGTCGCCCAACTCGTTTGCAAGGGCGCGCATCGCCTCGTTGCAGTCAGGGATGGTGTGGACCCCGAGCATCTCGTGTTCGGGCTTCACGGAACGCGGCATGGTCGCCAGGACCGGGTGGGCGCCGGCGGCCTCGGCGAGGATCACCATCTGCTCCAGGTTGCGTCGGAACACGCCGATTTCCTCTGCGGTGGGGTCTTCGGGGTAGTTGAAGGTGCGCGGCGGGGAGCGCCAGCCGTCGAGGATCATCCACGGCGGGGGCTGCTCGGTTCCGTAGCGTAGCCAGCGGTACAGCACCGAGGTCTGTACCAGGAGCCGGTCGGGCGCCACCGGTAGTGTCCAGGGTTCCAGGGCGTGGAAGTAGTCGGGGCGAAAGGCGTCCCCGAAGCCCCAGGTCATGGCGTCGTTCCAGCCGTGGTGGATCACGACGAAGTCCGGCTTCATGGCGACCCCGTTCAGAGCGAGGTTGACCAGTGAGTGAGCGCTGGTCTGACCGATCGTCGCCAGGCTCTGGACCTCGAAGCGTTCGGCAGGCAGCAATTCCTGTTTCAACCCTTGGGCGAGGAACATGTCCGAAGTCGAGCCGCCGAGCAGCAGGATTCTGCGGACACCGGGCGCCTTGGGCTCGAGCAGCGCCGCCCTTTCCGCCACCGTTGGCAGGGCGCTCCAGAGACGCCCCTGCTTCACGTAGTGCAGCAGGGGGTGGGGTAGCAACTCGCTCTGCGTAGCCTCGCTGGCATGGGCCATCTCTCGCAGGGGATTGGGGGCTGTCGGGTCGGGGTACTGGATTCTCATCGCCACTCGGCTGCCCAGCTCGGCGCCCACCAGCAGCAGCAGGGGCAGCAGCAGCGCGACCAGTCCTGAGGCAAGCCAGGGCCGCTCTCGGGGCCGAACCGCCAGGGTGAGTGAGACGATCAGCAGCAGTGAGGCTGCCCATAGCCAGGTCCGCTCGTCGGCGAGCAGTCCCACGGTTTCGCCTCGAACCGTCGACAGCACGGCAAACAGGCGGTCGAACACCGGCGGCAGACAGCACAGCCCGATGGGCAGGCCGAGGGCGAACACCAGGCGCCGAGCCAGTGTCTCGCCCCGGATCCTGTGGTCGCCTCCAGAATGGTCAGGCATTCGCGAACTATAGCGCTCCCCAGGACCCGCGACTATCGTTCGCAAAGAGGTCACTGCTCGGCTGCCACAGAGCTGCCACAGGCTGCCACCACACGAATACAGGAGATATTCCATGTTGATGGTGCGGAGACGAATCGGTCTCCAGCCAACACAAGGAGTGACTCATGATGAGCAAATTCTTCCTGCCTCTCCTGGCCGCGGCCATCTTGCTCCCCTCGGTCGCCATGGCGATGCCACAAGAGTGCCCGAGTGCCTGCGATCGCATCGCAGGCGATGTCGATGGTGACGGCTCCGTCGGCTTCAACGACGTCAGCGCCATCTACCGCTGGCTGTACGTCGGTCGTGCCAAGGGCCTCTGCATCAAGGCAGCCGACGTCAACGGTGACGGCGCGATCGACCTTTCCGATGCCTACCTGCTCGGCAACTTCGTGTGGAACGGCGGCCCGGCTCCGGTCTCGCAGAGTCTGCCCGGTGATGTCAACAACGACGGCAACCTGGACATCTCTGACATCGTGTCGCTCGGTCAGTGGCTCTGGGGTGACATGGGTGAAGTGTGCGAAGTCAATGCCGACGTCAATGGCGATGGCAACATCGACGTCTCGGATCTGACCGTGCTCGTGCAGATGCTTTGAAGCGAATCAGGTGAATCTGCTCCTCCTCTCTCGCCCATTCGGTTCGGTTGACATAATGGTCACCGGTCGGCAGCAAAGGCCGGGTGTGAGTCGGCCCTTGCGATGGGTAGAGGGAGGAGCGGTTGGTGATGGCAGAGGCGCCGGTTCCGTTTGGGCGCTATCGCCTGCTCAGCCTGTTGGGCGCGGGCGGGATGGCACGGGTGTACCGGGCTGTTCTTCCCGGGCCGATGGGCTTCGAGAAGGAAGTTGCGGTCAAGCGGATTGACCTGCAGCTGACCGAAGACGGGCAGTTCGTCCAGGCACTGGTGAACGAGGCTCGGCTCGGGGGAGAGTTGCGGCACCGCAACCTGGTGGAGATCTACGAGTTCGACCAGGTCGGTGGGCACTACTACCTCTCGATGCAGTACGTCGATGGTTGGACGCTGCAGCAGGTGCTGAGGTTGTGTCGTGAGATTGAGCAGCCGATGCCCGTGTCGGTGGCTGTTGCTGTTGTGATCTCCATCTGCGAGGGCCTGCACTACGCGCACTCGGCCGTCAGTCGCAGCGGCCAGCCGCTGAACCTGGTGCACCGGGATCTCAAGCCGGCGAACATCATGATCAGCCGCGCTGGTGAGGTGCTCGTCATGGACTTCGGCATTGCCAAGGCGGACACCAACGCTTTCCACAACACCAGCGTCGGGGTCTCGAAGGGAACGCCCCTGTACATGTCCCCCGAGCAGGTTCGGGGTGAGCCACTGGACCGCCGCTCAGACTTGTTTTCCCTGGGCTCGGTGCTGTTCGAGATGGTTTCGTCCGAACCCTGCTTCCGGGGCGAAGACCTGGTCTCGATCCTGCACCACATCACCGTTTCGCAGCCGCAGAGTGTCATCGATCGCATGCCTTCCGAGGCGCGAATTCTTGAGCCCATCATTACCGGTTGTATGGCGGGCGAGCCCGAGGGCCGGTTCCAGTCGGCGCGTCAACTCAGGTTGGCGCTGGTGCAGTTGCAGCGCGATCTGCCGGCTGCTCCTAGCCTCGCAGATTGGCTGGATGACGTGCTGCCAGGATTGCCTCTGCAGCGTTCCGTCGGTGACTTTGGCAGGGGCAGCCGGCCGGTTGCGGTGACGCTTCCAGGCAGTTCAAAATTCCTCGCAACCGATGAGACCATCGTTGGCGATCTCTCGCCTGCCAGGAGTGATTCAGAGTCCATCGCGACGGTGCGGGTGGCGCCGGGAACCAACTTGCGCCCGCCATTGGACTCGTTTGTCGGCCGGGAAGGCGAATTGGAGCAGATCGCGGCGGCGCTGGTCCAGGGCTCTGGTCGCTTAGTGACCCTGCTCGGCGCGGGTGGCACGGGCAAGACGAGGTTGGCGACGCACTTCGGGCTCCGGTATCAGGAGGACTTCCCCGGCGGGATCTGGTTCTGCGATCTGACCGAGTCCGTGACGCTGGAGGGCCTGGTCTCGTCGGTAGGGCAGAGCCTCGGCCTCGAGCTGGTGGGCAAGGAGCCCACACAGCAACTGGCACACGCAATCGCAGGGCGCGGACGGGTCCTGCTCGTGCTCGACAACTTCGAGCAGCTGGTGGACCACGCGGTGGGCTCGATCGGCCTGTGGCTGTCTGTGGCCCCGCAGGCCTGCTTCCTGGTGACCAGTCGCCGCAGGCTGAACATCGAGTCCGAGCAGATCGTCGGCCTGGGGCCGCTGCCGCTCGATGAGGCGGTCCAGCTGTTCGAGGACCGCGCCCGAATGGTCCAGGCCGGCTTCACGATCGACGACAACAATCGGTCGCTCATCGGTGAGATCGTCACTCGTCTCGATTGTCTGTCGCTGGCCATCGAGCTGGCGGCGGCCCGCCTGAGGATCCTGCCTCCGGCTCGGTTGCTGGAGAGGCTGTCGGCACGCTTCGATCTGCTTCGTGCGGGGCGCAGGGATCAGAGCGGACGACAGCTGACGCTGCGCGGCGCGATCGACTGGTCCTGGAATCTGCTTGAGCCCTGGGAGCAGGCGGCCCTGGCACAGTGCTCGGTGTTCCGCGGAGGCTTCACTCTTGAGTCTGCGGAAGAGGTCCTGGATACAGCCGCATGGGAACAGTCGCCCTGGGTGATGGACAATGTTGAGGCGTTGGTGGACCACAGCCTGGTGCGGGTCGATGAGGCTCAGCCAGGCTGTCTGCGATTCTCTCTGTACGAATCCATCCGCGAGTTTGCCGCCGAAAAGATGGCTGACGAGGGGGCTGTCGTCTCGCCGGTGTTCGAGCGGCAGACCGGCGCCGAGGCGCTTGAGGAGTTGCGTCGGCGACACGCCCGTCACTACAGCAAGCTCGGTGCACGCGAACACCTGGACTCGCTGAACCTGCATGGCGGGGTGGAGCATTGGCTCTCTCTGCGCCTGGAGACCGAGAACCTGCTCGGGGGCATGGACGCTTCGGTGGCGGGGGGCTGGCCCGCAGAAGGAGCCGCCTGTGTCCTGGCGATCATGGAGGTCTTTTGCCTCACCGGGCCCTGCAACGACGGGATCCTGTTTGCAGACCGAATCCTCGGTCTTCCGGGAGTGGCCGAACAGGAGCGCGGCCGACTGCTCCTCGGCAAGGGAGACCTTCTCCGCAGCGTGGGGCGGATGGACGAGGCGATCGAGGCTCTGACTGATGCCAGGGACATCGCCGCGCGGACACAAGATGCAGCCACTCATGGCGTGGCTCTCGACCGGCTGGCGCTCATCCACGGCACCCTCGGTGACCATGACCTGTCGCTTCAGCTCTTCGAGGAGGCCCTGGCGCTCCTTCAGCAGGTGGGGGACCGGCGCCGCGAGGGCAGTCTGTACGGCAGCCTGGGTCTGAACTGCCTCGCGCGGGGGGATCTGGCCCGGGCAAGGGAGCACTACGCGTCGGCACTTGCCATCCACCGCGAGGTCGGCAACCGCCGCTCGGAGGGGGTCGCGCTGGGCAACCTCGCCCTGGTCTTTAGCGAGGCGGGTCACTACCGCGAGGCAGAAGAGAGCCTCCTGCAGGCCCTTGGCTTTCACCGCGAGGTGGGCAACCGTCGCTTCGAGGGCATCGCCCTGGGCAACCTTGGCGGCATCTGCAGGCAGGAACAACGCTGGGACGAGGCGTCTGGGTACTGGAATGCGGCCCTGATGATCCACCGGGAAGTGGGCAACCGCCGCTTTGAAGGAATGATGCTGGGTTTTCTCGGCGACCTGTCCTGGACCCAGGGGGAGCTGAGCAAGAGCCAGGAGTACCTCGTCCAGGCGGTCGAGATCTGCGACGAGGTGTTTCCCAGCGGTGCTGGATTCTTCCGCGCCAGCCTGGCCATCATCGAGGCACACTTCGGCAACTTCGACGAGGCCCGTCGCCTGCTCGCCCTCGGCGACAAGGCACTGCGCGGTGTGTATCGGTCGTCCCTTGCACTGCTTCTTTGCAAGCGTGCCGAAGTGGAGCACCTTGCGGGGGAACTGGTGGCGGCCCACGCCTCGTACCTCGAAGCGGGGGAAATCCATAACGACTTGTCGGCGTCGGCTGCGTCCGAGCTCGGGCGCTATCTCGCCAGGCTCGAGTCCCTGCTCGGTGTCCCCGGGGTGCCCGACTCCGACATGGAGCTGTGAGGCGATGTCCTGGCTGATCAGCCACCTGTTGTTTCCGGTCACTTTTGCTGCGGCGTTGGGCTTTGCCCTGCTCGGCATCGAGCGGGGCGCCTCGTTTGACCTGGTGCTGGCCGCCATCACGCTGGCTACCATTGCGGTGGTGGCGGTGTTCGAGCGGGTCCTGCCTGAGCACGAGCAGTGGAACCGGTCGCAGGGCGACGTGGGCACCGACCTGATGCATGGCGCGGTGTCGATGGTGGCGATCCCCGAGCTCCTCAAGCTCGGCATCCGCATTGCCCTGCTCGGGGCCGCGACGCGGCTCGCCGAGCTGGCAGGCGGCTCTGTGTGGCCCGGCGACTGGCCCCTGCTGCTGCAGATGGTGCTGGCGCTGGTGCTCTCGCAGTTCGGCGAGTACTGGGTCCACCGCGGCCTGCACGAGGTGCCCCTGCTGTGGCGCTTCCATGCCACGCATCACAGTCCGGGTCGGCTCTACTGGCTCAACGCTGCGCGCTTTCATCCAGTAGATGCTGCCCTGCTCTATACCGTGGCGACGGCCCCCCTGGTTGTGCTCGGCGCCGGTGCCGAGGTGTTGCTGCTGTACACGGTGTGGGTCTCGGTGCACGGCCTGTTCCAGCACTGCAATGTCCGCCTGCGGCTGGGTCCTCTGAACTACATCTTCAGCATGGCCGAGCTGCACCGCTGGCATCATTCGCTGACCCTGGAGGAAGCCAACTCCAACTACGGCAACAACATCCTCTTTTGGGACCTTGTCTTCGGGACCGTGCACTACCCCAAGGATCGGGCCGCTTCGTCTTCGATCGGACTTGCCGACCTGCCAGACTTTCCCAAGGGCTATCTTGGACAGGTGCTCTCTCCATGGCGCTGGCATGCAGTAAGGGCACCGGAGCACCATGAGCCGTCGTAAAGATGACAGCCCTCCTCGCCCGCGTCGCTCGCCGACCGATACGGTGGCCGATGTGAGCGATGACCACATGGACGGCCTCAACCTGCCCGAGCTGCCGAGCCGGATCCCCGAGCGCCTGTCCTCGTCTGTGCGCAACCGGGTGGAAGCGCTTCTGTACGAGTTGGAGCAGGCGAAGCGGACGCGTTACATCGCGCCCCTCGAGATTCGCCTGGTTCGGGATGCCCACCGGGCGGTGCTGACCGCCTGTGAGCTGGGTCTTTCCGAAGGTGAGGTCTTCTACGCGCGCCTGCGTGCCCTGCTCAAAGAGATGGGCTACGAGCGAACGGACGTCGGCTTCAGTCGGTCCGACCGCTGGCTCGACGGGGAGTAGCCGTGCCTGCCATCGATCGCGGGCATAGCTTTGTTGTCCTGCTGTCTTTGGGCTTCTTGCTGGCGGCTGCTCCGGGCTGCGGCGATGGCGAGGAAGTCCCGCCCGAGTTGCTCTGCAACGGCAGCGCTGACCTGTGTGGCCTCCGCTTCGACCAACTTGCCCTGGCCGGTACCCACAACTCAATGTCCAACGCCGAGGAGGGTTGGCTCCTGCCGGACCAGCAGTTCGGACTGGCGAGGCAACTGGACGACGGGATCCGCGGCCTGCTGCTCGACACCAAGGTGTGGAACGATGGGCTGTACCTCTGCCACAACGACTGTGCCCTGGGTTCCATCCCGCTGGCCGAAGCGTTGCAAATCCTCACGGACTTCCTGGCAGGCAACCCCGGCGAGGTCATGACCATCATCTTCCAGGACGACATCAGCCCCGAGCAGACAGCTGCTGCCTTCGCTGCCGCCGGTCTCGATGAGTTCGTCTACACGCACCCGGGCGGCAGTTGGCCCCTGGTGGGCGAGATGGTGGCAGCGAACACACGCCTGCTGGTTACTGCCGAGTTCTCGGGCCCGCCGCCGGCCTGGTACCACCACGCCTGGGACCTGTTCCAGGACACCCACTACGCTTTCGAGGACATCGAGTCGATGCATTGCCAGGCCCATCGGGGCAGCGCAGACAGCCCGCTGTTCCTGGTCAACCACTGGGTGGTCGGCCCCCTGGGCGCGTCGCTGGAGTCGGACGCCGAGGAGGCGAACAGGGCGGAAGTCCTGTGGGCACAGATCGAGCGCTGTCGCCAGGAGCGGGGACTGCAGCCCAACCTGTTGGCGGTGGACTTCTACGGGGTGGGGGATCTGCTTGCCGTGGTGGCCGAGTTGAATGCTGGCCTACGGTGAGCAGGTCCAGCCGGTGTAGGCTTACCGGACTTAGCTTCCGAGGTTGCCCATGATGTCACCCGAGCCGCACCGCCTGTTCCTGCATTTTCGAGAGCTGCCGCTGAGTCTGCGGGTGGCCTACACCGGCACGCTACTGGTGTTGTCCGTGGGCTACATCTTCTCGATGGTCTACATCTTCGCCTCGCACGCGGGCCGTGATGGTGAGCCGATGTTCTCGGTGGATGACCTGGTCATCGCCTACAGCGGTAGCAAGTCCGACACCCGACTCGAGGCTGCCCTCAAGGGGCCTATGGCTGGCATGTTGCCGCAGGCCGATCGCGCCGCGGTCGTTGCCTGGGTGCGAAGTGGCGCAGAACAAGAGGCCTACAAGAGCACCGTGTCGGCGATCTTCGAGCAACGCTGTGTCAGTTGCCACGGCGGCTCCAACCCACACCTGCCGGGGCTCACGTCCTATTGCGCAGGTCATGGAGATGGTCGACCTGGATACCGGGATGGACATCTACACCATGGTTCGGGTGTCCCACACCCACCTGCTCGGGATCACCTTCATGTTCTTCATCATGGGGGTCATCTTCAGTCACGCCTACCTGCGTCCGGTGTGGCTGAAGAGCACGATCATCGGCCTTCCATTCGCCGCCATCGTCTTCGACATCATTTCCTGGTACCTGACCAAGGTGTTCGCCGGATTTGCCTATGTCGTGATTGCCAGCGGCTTCCTGATGGGCTTGAGCTTCGGGGCGATGGTCCTGATTTCGTTGTTGCAGATGTGGGTCATTGCTCCGCCTGCGGCGTTGGCAGATCGGCTGTCCAAAGGCGGTCCGGCAATCCCGTAGCGACCCCGGTTCCCCGAGCGTCCTGATCCACCCGTATACTCCGCAAACCCGGGCAGTTGAGGTGGCTGCTCACGGAATGCTGGTAGGGCTGATGATGGAAAAGGGTACGCAACTGTTGGACGAAAGCAGCGGGCTGAACCGGTGCAAGAGGTGTCGTCATGGCTACATGCTCTACAACAGCAAGGACACCCACGTGGGCCGATCCCTCGAACACTACGGCGAGTGGTCAGAGGAGGAGATGAGCCTGCTGGGCTCGGTCATCAGCGAAGGTTCGGTGGTGCTGGACGTGGGCGCCAACATCGGCTGCCACACGGTCTTCTTTGCCAAGGCTGTCGGTCCGACCGGGAGCGTCTATGCCTTCGAGCCCGAGCGCGTACTGTTTCAGCAACTCTGCGCCAACATTGCTCTCAACAGTTACACCAACGTGGCCACCTTCCAAAGTGCGGTGGGAGAGAGTGCCGGGATGAGCACGATGCCGCGCCTGGACCACAGCGCAGAGCAGAACTTCGGTGGTGTCACTGTCGGTGAGGACAGTGATGGGGTCGGTGTGCCGGTGCTCAGCCTCGATGAGCTTAAGCTTCCCGGCTGCCACGTCATCAAGATCGATGTCGAGGGCATGGAGTTGGAGGTCATCAACGGTGCGGCCGGGCTGATCACCTCGAGCAAACCCGTTCTGTATGTCGAGAACAACCGCGCTGATCGTTCCGCGGCTCTGATCGCCCGTCTCCAGGAATTCGGTTACCACGTGTATTGGCACTTCTCGTCCTTTTTCAGACCGGACAATTACTTCGGAAACCCCGACAACGTGCTGGGTGAGTGGGTCAACTGCAACATGCTGGCGGTGCCTGTCGAGGTCGAGGGGCTGCTGCCGGTGTCCGGCGTCGACGACACGGCGGAAAAGGCACTGGAGCGCTATGTCGGTGAACCCGTCTCCGGGGACTGACTGCAGCGATCCCACGCCTACTGGGTCCGCTACAATTCTCGTAGAACAGGCAGGGGCAGGTGGACGAGACACTCTTTTGCGGTGACTGTGGGCACGCCAACGGTGGCGCTGCGAGGTTCTGCGCTCGCTGTGGCAGTGCTCTCCAGGTGGCGCAGGCAACAGAAGCCTCCGCGCAAGCCGGCACCCCGGGTCGCGCCAGCATGCCGCCGGGCACTTCGAGTGTCACGGGAGAGCTCGAATCACTCGCCGGCCTCTACGAGAAGGGGCTGATCACGCGCGAGGAGTTCGAGCAGCAGAAGCGGGGCCTGATGGGGCACGGTGCTGCTGCCGCCAGCGCCTCAGCTGTCGCCCGGCCTACCAGCATCGGGGCCTACGAGGTGCTCGAGACCCTCGGCGAGGGCGGTATGGGCGCCGTGTATCGCGGTCGGCACCGATCCGATGGCATCGCCAAGCGACAGGGTGGTGATGTCGCTATCAAGATGATGCATCCGCAGTACGCCAGCGATGCGACTTACCTGGATCGCTTCGAGCGCGAGGCAACTCTCGGTTTGAAGCTCGATCACCCGGGCATCGTCAAGGTCCTTGACCTGGTGGTGGACGGCGGGGTGCTCGCCCTGGTCATGGAGCTGGTGGATGGGCGGCCCCTGTCGCGGATGATCGGGATTGAGACGGGACCGATTCCCTGGTCTCGTGCTCTTCCTCTGTTCAAGCAATTGAGCGAGGCCGTGGCGCATGCACACGAGCACGGTGTGGTCCACCGCGACCTCAAGCCCGAGAACATTGTCATCTCGGCTGCAGGTACCTTGAAAGTCCTGGACTTCGGGATCGCCAAGGAACTCGGTGCGGTCGAGAGCAGAACGCGAACCAGCACCGGCATGGGCACTGTCGACTACATGGCGCCGGAGCAGTACACCGATGCCAAGCACGTAGACCACCGGGCCGACCTGTATGCCCTGGGCATGACGCTCTACGAGATGCTGGCGGGGCGTTTGCCATGGGAGCCAGGCACCACGGAGTACACGGTGCTCAACAAGAAGGCCCGCGACGAAATCCCACCGCCTACTACCTTTTATCCGGATATTCCTCCGCACGTGGTCGCTGCGCTTCGCAGGGCCATGTCCGTGACGCCCGAGGGTCGCTTTGCGAGTGTTGCAGACTTCCTCTCTGCGTTGCAGGGGGAACCAGTGGCCAGCGCTTCGCCGCAACCGGCTGCCCAGGCTCCTGCCCCGCCGCCGCCGCCGGCGCCTACGCCGGTTGCTCCTGTTCCGTCGGCTGCCAGGCCCCCCGCGCCGCCCCCCCCCGCTGTGCATTCCACGGACACTGAGATGCCGCCACAGGGCAGCGGTGGTCGCCAGGGGCTGGTCGCTGCCATGCTGGTGGTCGTGTGCCTGGTGGCGGTTGTCCTGGCGCTGCAGCTGCGTAAAGACGAGTCTGGCCCGGCCTCGACCTCGACAAACAGCGTGTCACCGGCCGAGGCGCAGCTTTATTCCGGTGTCTATCCCGTTCCGAGTTGGATCCTCCTGGAGGGCTCCTACTCCAGCAAGGAGAACGCCATGTCCAAGGCGGCGAGTCTCCGTCAACAGGGCTTTGATGCTGGCTGGTTGTATTTCCTCGATTACGCGAGCATGTCCGCCAAGGACAGGTACGGATCTGTGGTCGGTCCGGTGCCGTATCACGACGTGGCCACCGCGCAACGATTGCTTCGCATGTTGCGGGAGGTTCAGCCCGATGCCCGGGGGCTGAAGTTGGACCACCAGGGGCCGCGCACCAAGTTGCAACGTGGGGCAGAGCCTCGGGCTCCGTCTCGCCCTGCTGCCCGCCCCTCGTTCAAGTGTCACAAGGCGCGCACAGATGTAGAGGTTGCCATTTGCAGTGATGCGACTCTTGCGGGCATGGACCGGGAGATGGCAGGGCTGTACACATCCAAGCGCAAGGCTCTCGACGATTACGGCCGCGAACAGCTGCGGAGTGAGCAGAGAGGCTGGCGGCAAACGCGCGACCGGTGCGCTCGTCGCATCGACATGAGGATCTGCCTGGTTCGGCAGTACGAGGCAAGGGTTGGCCAGCTCCGGGGCCAGAGGCAAAGAGCCGTGAGCGTCGCGACTCACGTCGTCTTCGACACCTACAAGGACGCCAGGGAACCCTGTCTGAACATGCGTAGCCGGCCCAACTCGAAGGCGCGTCGCCTTGGCTGCTTGAGCGATGGCACCAAGCTACGTTTTGAGGGCGCTCGCAGCGGCAAGTGGATGAGTGTGACCGTGGTGGCGGGCCCGTTCGAAGCGGTCAGCGGCTGGGTGCACTCGAAGTGGCTCCGGTCCCTGTAGCAACAGGCAGGAGAACGAGGGCTCAAAATGTCTCTTCCGCAACTCGGCACGACCCTGCTTCTCTCCTGTGCGCTCCTGTACGCCGCGGCCCACAGCGGGTGCCGCATGCAGGGGACCGACCCGCCTGTCAGCCCAGCCGGCGCCTCCGAGACCGACGCGCCGGGCCCGAAGTCCCCCGCGCCGCTCCCTGTGCTCGCACCGGAAGCACCAGCTCCCGCAGCGGCCCAACCCGAACTGACGGTACAACTGCTGGACTTTGACGAGGAGCGGATTCGACTCACGCTCGAGTACCTGCGAGCGCACAACAACCCCGCTCTCGATCCCGAGGACCCGGTCGGGACATTCATGGAGCCGAAGGTCGTCGTCCTGCACTGGACCGGCGGTCGCACTGCAGCCGGTGTCATGCGGACCTTCGCTCCCAGCAGACTTCGCGGACGGCCCAACCTGCAGGGGGCCGGTGCCCTGAATGTCGCAGCGCACTTCGCGGTGGACCAGGACGGCGAGATCACGCAACTGATGCAGACCACCAGGGTCGGGCGGCACACGATCGGTCTCAATCACATCAGCGTCGGCATCGAGAATGTTGGCTACGAGCCGGACTACCCACTGACGAGTGCCCAGGTGCAGGCCAATGCGCAACTTGTCCGTTGGCTGGATGGGCTGCATGGCATTACCCACGTGATCGGCCACCACGAGTACCGCCGCATGGAGGGGCATCCGTACTTCGTCGAAATCGACCCGAACTACCGAACCGGGAAAGTCGATCCCGGCGATGATTTTGTAGAGGCGGTGCTCGAACGAGTGGCAGACCTGGGCCTGCAGCGTGCGCCTCCCAAGAAGCGTAAGAGATCCAGGAGGTCGCGCTAGTTCGGGCGTGGTGCCGCGCAGAACTGTGTGACCCCGGTCACCAGGGCAGCTACCAACTCGGCTCTTGACTGCTTGTGGTCCAACTCCAGCTCTTCGGCTGGGTGCACGATGACCCCGGCCTCTACGAGCAGCGCGGGGATCGTCGCCGTACGTAGGACAGCCAGCCCGTCATAGCGATACAAGCCGAGGCTCTCGTCGATCCAGGCTCGCCCCTCGCCGGGGATGGGCTCGTTGTGGTGGCCGGTGGGGATCCGTCCGATGGCGACCAGTGCACGACCGACGGACTGTCCCAGCAGGACACTCGCAGCGGGCTTTTGGCCCCTCATCGAGACAAACAGCGAGTGGCCACGAAAGCGCTCGGACCAGGCCTGGCCGGTGCCGTCGGTGGCTCCCTGGTTGAGGAAGTGCGGTTGGACCGAGTCGTGGTGGATGGACAGCAGCAGGTCGCCGCCGCCAGCCACTGCGCGGCGGGTTCGCTTCTTCAGGGCGAGCCCTTTCTGTGCGGGATCGACGAGAAACGCACCGCCCACTCCTGGCGCGCGTTTCAGCCCGTCAACAAGCTCGTTGGAAAGGCGCCAGTTGAAGTCGTATTCCGGCCGTCCTCGGGCGCTCGTCGCGCCGGGTCTGGCTTTGCTGTGCCCAACATCCACTGCAACGACGCAGCCGCTGTCCTGTGTGGGGAAGTGGCGCAGGGCTGGGAGACTCAGGGTCGCGCCACCACGGTCCAGCCGGTGCTGTACTTCCCGTGCCAGTTCCCCACTTCGGAGCCACTCCAGGACGGTTGCGCCGGGGCAGGCGGTAGCCGCGTGGTCCTGGTGTCCGCGGATCTCTTCGGGCGGAATCGAGAAGGCATGGCTGGCCCAGGCCAGCAGAGCCGAGGTCGAGTTGCGCTGTGCTGGACTGGGGACCTGCTCCTCGAAGTTTCCCTCGAGGGTGATGAGAAGGTGCCCACTGGGGTCGTAGTTGGTGGAGGTGTCGCCGACCGTGTCGATGGGTCTCCCCTCGAACACCGTGCCGTCGCCGGCCACGACGTAGTGGTAGGCGATGTCCGGCCAGCCCTTGCCCCGGTGATGCTCCAGGTGCTGACGGACGCGGCTGCTACCGTCGGTTTCCAGCTGCCATGGCGCGGCTGTGTGGTGGACGGTGATTCGGCGAATCGAGTGTCGGACGAAGCGTCCCTGTGCGGCACCACGGGACCAACTTCGGCGAGGGACCACCGCAACCACGGTGGCGGAGTTGTCCTTCGATGAGGCCAGGGCAGGGCCTTCTTGCGCCTCGATGGGCGTTGTCGGCTCAGGCCCTGGACTGGGCTCCAAAGCAGAGCTGCTGCAGGCTGCTGCGAACAACACCAGGAATATCGAGCGCTGCACGGCTGGTTCCAGAACCGAGCACGGCCAGCCGTAACCACGGCTGGCCATGCTCTCGTTTCTCTACGGGGACGCTGCCGCTACTTGGCGGTCATCGCCGCCATGACGGCGTCTTTGTCGCCGTTCTTCTCACCGTTGATGTAGCCCGTCGAGCAGGCATCGCACCATACGGTTCCGCCACCCTTGCCCTTGTCACAGGAGCAAGCGACTGCGTCGCCGTGGCCGTGGCCGTCGGCTTGGGCGGCATCACCGCCGGTGGTGGCTTGGGCCGTCTCGCCCGCCGGTGCGTCGGTTGCAGGAGCCTCGGCGGGTGCGTCGGCTGCAGGAGCCTCGGCAGGTGCGTCGGCTGCAGGAGCCTCGGCAGGTGCGTCGGAACTCTTGCAAGCAACCAGACTGAGCAGGCTAAGAGCAGCAATCAGGATCAGTGTCTTCTTTATGGAAGCCCCCAGGTTGTTGTCCATTACGGGACGAAGTCTAACGTGGACGCAGGCACAAAGCGCGCCTGCGGCGAAGATCTGCTCTTGCAGGACAACGAGAGGGCAGGGGAGAAACCGAGAATCACGGTCACTCCTCTCCATCAGGCTGCTGGCTGGGGCATCATGTCAGGGCCATGGTCTCTCTCGAACAGATTGAGGAAATACAGGCTGCCTGGGGACATGCTGTGGTCCAGGTAGGCGCCGCCTCCAGCTGGGCACAGGCCCATAATCTTGCGGCAGAACTCGTCCGGGAGCACTACCTGCTCGACGGCAGCCTGCTGTTCTGTCCGACCAAGGCGGCAGAGCAGCCGTTCCGAGCGAGCCTCGAAGCTGCAGTTTCGTACTTTGTCGGCGGGGATGCCGCTTTCGAAGAGGACAAGGGCTTTGCGCTCGAGCCCTGGGCCTCAGTGCGCTTCGACAACGAGGGCATTGTCTGTCGCGGCGATGTCGCGATGGCGATGGGCCACTACTACTTCGCTGGCAAGGACGGCTCGGAGCTCAAGGTCGAGTACTCCTTTGTCTACGTTTGCGGTCCCCAGGGACGCCTCATGATCCAGCTCCATCACTCAGCGCTTCCCTATTCGGGCTGAGGGCTCGGCATCTTCGACTCGGGCACAGCCGTGCCCTGAGAGCTGGACCACCCATTGCTCTTGCATCGACCGAACCCCGTGCCGTAGCTGCGGGAAAAGGAGATGCGAACGTGCGACTTCACTGGATCCCCATCGCGCTTGTCGGCCTTCTGCTGGCGGGCTGTAGCAGTGACTATTGGCTCAGTAGAGTTGATTCTGGCCCGGAGCACCCGATCGAGCCGGTTGACCCGCCGGGGCCGACGGATCCGCCGGGGCCAACGGATCCGCCGGGGCCGACGGATCCGCCCAATCCACACTGGCCGCCGCAGCCGGGCAATGTTCCCGACCTGTATTTCGCCATCGCCTGGAGCGAGACTCCCTGTCACTTCCCCGATGACATCTTGATGGACGGTAACGCACCCTTTCGGGGCAACTCCGAGGAGCCGTCCAGCGCTCGCGATGAGGCGCCCGGTGATGAACTCGACCAGCAAAGCGACGAGCAGTTCTGGATGTCCTGCGACGCCCGCAATGTCGCTGTGGTGAACATGTTTGGAGAGGTCGTCGACGAGTTTGTCCCGCCAGGGCTGGATTCGGCCACGATGGTCGAGTTCAAGGACCTGGTGAACGCCGGTCCCGGACGCTTTCTGCATGTGTTTGATCGCTACGATGGCGAGTTGTTCGACCTGGATGCCGGCAGCGACAGCTTCTATGCCGGTGGGCCCTGGCAGGCATGGCGAGGGGACAGCTACACGGGCGAGAACATCCTGGTGGCTGAGTGGGACTGGGAAACCGGCCGGGTCCTGCTGCCCGAGGCAGGTCGACACCTTGATGTCGGCTGGTCTAGCAACCAACTGCAGTTGGGTGTCCTTCCTACAGAGCCCGACTGGCTGGTCACCTGGCAGGGATCGTCCTGGTGCGATCCGGACACCACAATCCAGCCGCTGCAGTTGACCCACATGTTCGATGGAGGACTCCTCAACCAGGGATGGCAGCCCGAAGAATTCCTGCCTGTAGAGCTGCGCGAGGGCATCGACCTGCCTTCGGGCTGGAACATGGACCTGAGCTTCACCGAGGACGGCGAACTGTCTGCCCTGTTCGGAATCACCACCGGCGGCTGTAGCGGCTTGCCCGAGGACCCAGCGACACTGCAACTCGTTTCGTGGACACCGACTCGGGAGTCCAGCTGGTTTGCTCCGACCGAGACTGGTTGGATGCCGCGCTCGGCGACCTATGCGGGCTGGAACGGCACCGGTGCCCTGAACCTGCTGAGTGCCACCGAGGGTATCGCAGGGGCGCGCTGGCGCGTCACCTCGCCAGAGATGGTCTCGGAAGGGACTTTGAGTGCCCGCCTCGACGGCTATCGACCCGGGCCCCTGCTCGACCCACATGGTCCGACCTTCGCAGTGGTCGGTACCGATGCCGATACCTGGGCCAGCGACTCGCTGGATTTCTATCACGATGGAGAGGTCGTCTGGAGCATCGACTCGCTGCAGTTCGGCTTGCAGCAGCGGCGCGTCTACATCGGCGACGTGATCCTGCTCACGCAGTTGCCTGACGAAGAGGGGGACTAGGGTCGGCTGACGCGTAGTCGACAGCGCACGCAGTCGGTGTCGAAGACAGTCTGCTCACCGTCGGGCCAATGTACTTGCAGGGTTGCCAGCTCAGCATCGCCGAGGCCGAAGAACAGTGCGTGCTCGCTGGATGAGTGGGTTCCTCGACCGCCTGCGCTGACCGTCTCGGTCTGGACCTGCTCGCCGACGGTCACGGTCACACGGGCACCGGCTGCTCTTGGGTTCATGCTGCCCGGATCGTGCAAATCCACGACGATGCGGTGGCTTTGAGTGCAGCGGCTGAGCAGAAGACTGGCCGCCTGGCCGATGTTGGCGATGACCACATCGGCTGCGCCATCGCCGTTGATGTCTCCGCGCACGGCCCCTCGAGCGTTTCCGTTCAGCAAACCCGAGAGCAGATCATCGGCTGCCTGGAAGATAGGGACAGGGGTGGCCTGGTCTGGTGGCAACCAGAACCGGTCGGCCTGTTCGGCAAGGAAGTGCGCGCCATGCCCCGAGTCCTCTAGGGGGCCGTAGCCGACGTAGACTCCTGGCCGCCCGCTGCTCAGGGGATCGAGACTCAGTACCGACCAGGACACGTGCGCGATATTCATGGGGACGTTCTGGCCCCAGATCATGCTGACGTCGACAAAGGTGAAGGGCGCGATCTGCCGGAAGATCCGGTTGTTTCCCCTGTTTGAGATCCACAGGTCGCGCATCCCATCGCCGTCCAGGTCAATAAGGGCGCTCCCCATCGGTGATCTGAGCACCCCGAGCCCGGAGCTCGGCAGCCGGTCGAACCACCCCCAGCCCTCTCCCAGAGGGCCACGGTTCTCCCAGAGCTCGCTGTTGTGATAGTCGCCGAAGTCGTGGAGTAGCAGCAGGTCGAGGTCGCCGTCCTGGTCAAAGTCCCGCCACTTCGCCTCGAAGACGAAGCCGTCGGTCGTTGCTTCGCGTGGGAAGCTATCCCCGAGGTTGGTGAAGCCGTCGGCATCCTGGCGCCATAGTGCGTCCTTCCCGGTCGGGGTGTTCTGCATCTCTCCGTATTCCACCAGCGGCGCCCAGCCGGCATACAGGTCGAGGTCCTGGTCGCCATCGAAGTCCGCCCAGGCCAGGGTCGAGGCAACTCCTGTCGATGGCTGGATGCCCAACTCGGCAGTGGCATCGACAAATTGAAATTCGCCGCTGCCGAGCAGGAGTCGCAGGTCTTCGAGTCCACCGAGGCTGACGTCGAGCCTCCCGTCACCGTCGATGTCGGCAATGGCGACGCTGGTCCAGGTGCCCTGCTCGAGTTCCAGGCCCGTGCCGGTCACCGGCTCGAAGCGGCCGTCCCCCAGTCCGCGAAAGACCCGGTTGCCGCCGACGTGGCTGGTGAACAGCAGATCGAGGTGCCCGTCCTCGTCGAGGTCTGCCGTGGCCAGGCCCGCACCGGTGCTCCTGAGCAGGCGGTCCGGGACGGCCAGCGATTGCGGTGCGCTGTCGTCGACACGGTGGACGAAGTCCGAGAAGGTACTGACCTGCCATCCCGGCGCTGCGACCTCGGAACAGGGGGGGATAGGTCGGGCCTCGACGAAGTCCACTTCCTCGGGTTGCAAGCAGCCAACCAGGAGCGCACAGGCGAGCGTCAGCCAGTGCACCCGGGCTGCGCACAATGCAAGGTCCTGTACCGCTTGTGTTGTCATGTTCGCCATGTTCTCGCCTGCCCCAGGCTAGCAGGGGCCGGCTTGACTCCAAGAGTTCACCAGTGCGTGATGTCCTCGGGAGTTTGCTGATGTACCGATGGAGCCTGTTCGTCTTTGTCCTGAGCGGTCTTTGTCTGGGCTGCGCTACCAGGGGGGCTGCGCCGCCCGCACCTTCGGCGGCGGCTGATCCCTTCGTGGATTGTGAATGGGCCGATCCCAGGGACAACATGCTGATATGCGGCGCTGTGTTCGTGGCGTTCATGCCCCAGACGACGCCCGCGACTTCGTTCCAGGTTCTCTTCGAGAGCGCCGTGGCCGGAATCGAAAGCTCCTCTGGAGAGGAGGTCCACGCCACCCCGGCCACGCTGGATTCGTTTCCGGCGGGCTCTTCTTTGATGTACCTGAGCAGCCAGGGCGGTTCGCTGGAGGGGATGGCGTTCATGGGTCCCCCCACCGAGCCATCGTCTGCGTTCTTTTCGCTCTGTCTGGGCAAGTCCGAAAGCGACCCCAAGGGTCGTTGTGAGGCCATGCTGGTCGCGGCCATCGCGGGCCACATGCCGCAACGGTTGGCGCCCCCCGAGCCGCCGCCCGATGCGATGGTCGGCCCCCATAGGGTCAAGATGTTCGAAGGCTGCAAGCACACCTTGGAAGATGCCGATCTGCAAAAGGTGCTTTGCGGCAGTACAGAGTCCGACGTGCTCACCTGGGTGCCGATGTTCAAAGTCGAGGATGACAAACCCGCTGATCTCCTCTGGGGCCCGATGACCCGTCATTACTCCGAGATGGAGGGCATCGAAGTGGTCGAAGTCCAGGGCGCCTCCTGCACGTACCACGGCACGGTGGCCCGCAGTTGCCGGTTCCTCGCAATGCGCGATGTCGCACTGGGGAAGACCTACCAGGGCGCCATGCTGCTCGTCGAGTTCGGCTCCGACGCCTTCGCCTTGCAGTGCTTCTCGACGCGTCCCGACCAGCTCAACCTGTGCAGCCTCAACGAAATTTCCATCACCCCTAGCCCGGCACCGTGAATAGGGTCCACACCCTCTCGCTGGCGTTTTTTGTACTGCTCGTCCTGGTGGGCCCGGCGCAGGCCGGTGAGGAGCGCTTCAGCGTCGCTGACGACGGCACGGTGACCCTGGTGCGGGTGGTGCCGATTGCGGCCAAGGTGCTGCTGCGGGTGCTGACCGATCCCGGTCTCGCCTCGAAGCTGGCGCCGGACGTGATCAGCAAGGAGCTGGTCAAAGACGGCCCCTGCCCCGTCTACCGGGTTGCGACCAAGGGCCTGTTCCGGCCGCTGGTCTACGAGTTCGAAAGTTGCACGAGCGCTACCGGCGTCACTGAGAAACTGGTCGCCAGCGAGGACTTCGACGCCTTCTTCTCGCGCTGGCTGCTGACGCCGGTCGAGGGCGGCACCGAGCTGCGCTACCAGCTGCTCGTCAAGACGCGCCTGAAGGTGCCCCACAAGCTGGTGCGGGCGAGCCAGCGCCGCTCGATGCGGGCGACCATGAAGCGGCTGCTCGAGCAGGCCGCCGCGAGATAGCAGGGGACACCGGCCCTCGCGGCTGGACCTGCTGGCAAGGTGGGGAACTCAGGCGCCGCTGATGTTCACGTAGCCGTTGCCGTTGTTCGCACCGGAACTGTTGCTCTGGTTGCTGCCGTCGTTGTACGAGCCGCCGCCGCCGCCGGGTCCGTCCGGGGAGCCGCCGCCCGAGCCGCCGGCGCCGCCGGAATAGCCGCCGCCGCCGCCGCCGCCGTCGCCGCCGCCGTTGCCGCCGCCGCCGAAGCCGCCGTTGCTGGGCCCACCCTCGGCACCGTTCACGAAGGCTCGGCCGCTGTTGTAGTTGCTGCTCGGGCTGGTGCCGTCGGTGAAGAAACCGCCGCCGGCACCCTGGCCGTAGGAGTTGGGATCGTTGGTGCCGCCGTTGCCATTGCAGCCCCCGGGGTTCGGCGTGCTGGGATTGCTGTGGGCAGGTGCCGACTGGGCGCAGGTGGTGGTGACGCCGTTCTTGTAGAGCGCCATGTTGCCCCCGTTGTCGTCATTCTCGGCGCCGCCAGCACCGCCGCCGGCAGCGATGAGTGGATTGCCGGCACCCTGGATCACCACGAAGGTGCCTCCTCCTCCGCCGGCGTCGGTACTGCCGTTGACACCCGCCTGACCGACCACGATCTCGAGTACAGTTCCTGCCGTCAGTGAGAAGGTGCCCTGCATCGACGCACCGTTGCCACCGTTGTTGCCGTGGTCGGTGTTGTTTCCGCCGACTGCTCCGGCGATGTCGATGGTGTAGTTGCGCGTGGTTGGCACCGTCCAACTCTGGATGCCCGAGTTCACCGTGACGTCTCCATCGAGGGTGCCGCCCGAGTAGGCCGAGTTGCAGTCGCCCTGGGAGGGGCCGCTGGGCCCGTTACTGCCGCAGGTGCTGAACTGCACCTGGTCGAAGGCACAGGGACCCGAGCTCGGATCCTGGTCGTCACAGTCGAAGGTGTTGGCGACATAGCCGCTGGGCTGGCTGCAGGCCTGCAGGGCGTTGGCAAGATCGCCGAAACCGTCGCCGTCGGCGTCCTGGTACCACCAGGTGTCGGGGCTGGTGGCGGCGTCGCTGTCGTCGCAGTCCGAGGCATCGCTGATGTAGCCGGTCGGCTGGATGCAGGCGGTCACCGTGTCGTTCGGATCTCCATAGCCGTCGCCGTCGACGTCTGCGAACCAGGGAGTCGCCGGGTTCGAACTCGCGTCGGAGTCATCGCAGTCGGTGGCGTCGGCGACGAAACCGGTGGGCGGAGTACAGGCCAACTGCGAGATGCCGATGTCCCCGAAGCCATCGCCGTCGGAGTCCTGGTACCAGGTGACGAGAGTGGAGTTGTCCAGGTTGGCGTCGGCTTCGTCGGTGTCGCCGTTGCAGTCGTTGTCGACCCCGTCGCAGACCTCGGTGGCGTTCGGATAGGCGGCGGCCTGGCCGTCATCGCAGTCCTGGTCGTTGCTGGTGGAGCCCGGAGGCGGAGAGCATGCGCTGATCGGTGTGCCGGGGTCGCCGTAGCCGTCGCCGTCCGAGTCGACGTAGAAGGTCGAGGTCACGCCTTCGTCGACGCTGCCATCGCAGTTGTTGTCAACACCATCGCACTGCTCGAAGGCGGTGGGGTTGCTGCTGGCGACACCGTCATCGCAGTCCAGGTCGTTGGCGCTGGTGCCTGGCGGGGGTACGCAGGCCTGGAACGTGGTGCCGGCGTCTCCGTAGCCGTCGCCGTCAGCATCTGCGTAGAAGGTGATCAGTACATCCTCGTCGACCGATGTGTCGCAGTCGTTGTCGGCTCCGTCGCAGAACTCGGGTGCGCCGGGGTAAGAACTCGCGTCGAGGTCGTCGCAGTCGCCGCTCGCGGCCACGTAGCCGATGGGGGTCGAGCAGGCGCTGACTACGGCGTTGCTGCCGCCAAATCCGTCGCCGTCGACGTCGGGGTACCAGTCGGTCTCTCCAGCGGCCCCCGTCTCGTCTACCTGCCCATCGCAGTCATCGTCGACAGCGTTGCAGGTCTCGGCCGCGGCCGGGTTGACGGCGGCGCTGCTGTCGTCGCAGTCCTCGCAGGCGGCGTGGCCGTCGCCGTCCGAATCGGCAAAGGCCACCGAGCCATCGCAGTTGTAGTCTCCAGGATCGGTGCAATCCACCTCGCTGGCGCCCGGGTGGTACGAGGGGTCGGAGTCATCGCAGTCCCCCGAATAGGCCGAGTAGCCGTGGGGGTGGCCGCAGGCCTGCTCGCTGTTGCTCTCGGTGCCATAGCCGTCGCCGTCGAGGTCCTGGTACCAGGTCGGCGCGTCCGCAGCGTCCCCCTCGTCTACGGCGCCATCACAGTCGTTGTCGACCAGGTCGCACAACTCCGCCGCAGCAGGATGGATGGCCGGGTCGTTGTCGTTGCAGTCGACATCCTCGCTGTGGCCGTCGGCATCCGCGTCGCCCAGCGGCGCATCGGCCGAGTCATCGTCGCCGGCGCTGTCGTCGTCGTCGCCTGCGCTGTCGTCGTCGTCGCCGGCGCTGTCGTCATCGTCGCCGGCGGTGTCGTCATCGTCGCCTGCGGAGTCGTCATCGCCCGCGGAGTCGTCATCGCCCACCGAGTCATCGTCATCTGCGGTGTCGTCGTCGTCTGCGGAATCGTCATCGTCCACGCTGGAGAGGATGCTGCAACCCGAACTCGGGGCTACGAGCAGGACAGCGAGCATCATCATCAACAACTGGTTGAGGGGCATCGTGGGTTCCTCCCGTGCAGGGACGTGGTTCCAGGGTTGAATCTAGGGCCGGATCTTAGTCTCACTTGTCGACATCAGCCACTGCGCACAGGTCGCTTGGTCGCAGATCATCGCTGCATGCGCCAAAGTTCCCAGCGGGAAGGTCCCGGCAGGGGCAGGTCGACGGCCGCGACCGGGACGAAGTTGTGCTCCCGGAGAAGTTTCAGTTCACTGCCAATCATCGGGCGATTGGTGAGGAGGTGGGTCGCTTTCCATGGCCCCTCGCCGTACCAGGACTTCGCTTCGGCTCCGTCCAGCGGCACAAAGGAGGGCAGGCTGAGGACTGGATGGTCGTTGCGGCCGTACAGTTCCCAGTTGATCATTGTTAACAACTCCGCCGACCTCGTTCCTGCCAGTGAAAACAAGACCTGCGGGGGCTCGGGGCCGTGCAGGCTTGGGTGGCGCACCAACTTGTCCAGGCCATGGTCCGAGCGGTCTGGCAGAAGCCGCAGGTGCAGGTTGTCCAGGGTGGCATGCGCCGGTTGCCGGTCGAGAGCCGGTAGTACGAAGGATGAGGCTGCCACAGCCAGGCAACCGGCACTGACCAGGATGGCGGCCGGTCGGCCACGCTGCCAGAGCAGATCGAGGCCGATGGCGAGCAGCATCACCAGGCTCCAGGCTGCTGGCAGCAGGTATCGGGGTTCCTTGTGGGGTACCAGCCAGTGGATCAATACGATGCCGAGCCCGCTGGCCAGCAGCAGCATTACCGGCCGGCAGCCGCGCGCGGGCCTGGGGGCCTGCCAGCCACGACCGAGCGCTGCTCCGAGCAGGGCGAGTCCCACCAGGAGACATCCAGCAAGGCTCAACCCGTCGCGCAGCCAGGTTGGAAATACCAGCAGGGAGTCTGTGGAGAGTAGCGCGCCGTGGCTGGGTTCCGAGCCCGCTCCGCCGACCAGTCGGTCGACCCGGGCAAGGGGCACGAACCACGCAGCAAACAATGCGCCGCAGACTGCAGCAGCAGCGAGTAGCCGTCGCCGCCAGGGACGCGCGCCAGCGCCCCCGGTAATGGCCGCATGCGCTTCCAGCAGGACCGGCCCCAGCAGCCCGGCGACGAAGGTCCACTTCATGAGCATCGCCGCGCCGGCGACTCCACCCAGAAGGACTACCTGCCGCGAGCCTGTGCTCGCGTCGCGTAGCCGCAGGAGGAGCAGTAATGAAACTCCCAGGAGCGCCATGTGCCACGGTTCGATGCCGAGGATGGTGACTCGACCGGCGACTGCAGGAAGGCAGGTGAGCAGAACCACGGCGAGCAGTCCGGTCCGAGCGCTACCCAGGTGGGCTGCGAACTGCCAGGCAGCCCACAGCGCCACGAGCAGGGCCAGCACGTTGGTCAGCAGCAGCGGTCCGTACGAGAGGCTCTCTGCCGGAGTGAACAGGGCCGCGACGCCGACGTACCACAGGGGAGGCTTGTACTGGAGACTCTCGAGCAGGTCTGTCAGCCCGTCGCCCCGATAGCCGCGCATCGCGTAGTGGCCGAACATCAAGGCACACAGGTCGCTGGCATCGGCGCCGCCGAAGCGCGGCCGCTGGTCTACGAAGCCGTGTACAGCGACCCGGATCGCCGCCAGGACACTGAGCAGCAGCGCTGCCCGCGGCAAGGGCCCTGCAGCTCGGAGTCGGGAGCCCGTCATGCTGCTTTCGCTACTGTTTCTTGACCAGTGGGTCCGAGCAGCAGCGGAAGCCATCGTCGATGCCGCTGGAGCCGCCGGGGTGGCCGTGCCTGGACAGGCAGGACATGCCGTAGTCGGTCGCCGTCCACATCGTACTGCCACGCACCGTGTGCCAGGGATGATTCGGGCCATCGGTGTCCGGCTCGAAGTTGTACACGGTGGGGTCGCGCTGGAAGGTCGCCACCGACAGCCCGGCGGTATGGTCGCCGTAGCGGGCAGGGTCCCACGGGTCGCTGACGTACTCGGAGACGTTGCCGTCGAGGTCGAAGATCATTTCAGGGGTGTGACAGCGGGCATGACTTCCGCTTGCAGCCAGCGGAACTGGCTTGCCAGGCCCAGGGCCACCGGCGGCCACGGGGGTGTTGCAGATGTCCCGGCGGAACTCCTCGCCGTAGCCGAAGCGCCTGCCTTCGGCTCCCCGGCAGGCGCGCTCCCACTCGTCGGCCGTGCACAGTCGTTTGCCAACTCCTCGACACAGTGCAGCGGCGTCGTCCCAACGCAGACTCACCGTCGGTAGGCTGCCCTGCTGGTTGGGGTGTTCGTAGACGTCCATGCAGAACGCGGCCACTTCGACCCGGCGTAGCTGTCCCATCCAGGGCTCGGTGGGCTGTTTCGTGCCGAACAGAGCCGCCACGGCTGGCAGGAACACCATCGTTTCGCTACAGGCAGCGGCCCCGGGGGTCGCTTGGCTCGAGGTAAGAGCAGGTTCGCGCTGCGGTCGAGGCGTGGAGTCACTCTCCGGAGCTGGTGGCGCCGGGGAGGAGCAGCCGAGCAGGAGCGCCGTGGCGAGCAGCGCGACCAGGCGGCGGTTGAAGCGAAGAGCCACGGGGGCAGCCTACGCCGCTTCCGCCCGGGCGACCAGCCTCGGGGTGTAGCGGGGAGCGAGTGGTTGGAACTCTTGCGCTAGGGTGCGCGGTCCTCTTCGCCAGCAGGGCGTTCCCGTTCGCCAGCAGGGCGTTCCCGTTCGCCACGGGTTCGACCCAGCTCGTCTCGTACGCTTTCCCGGCCTTCTCGCAAGGCGTTTCGGATCAGCCGCCGCCGCTCTCCCGAGTTTGCATTTCGTTGCGCGGCGTCTCGGGTTCGCTCGTGCAGTTCATCGAGTCCTCGGACCGCGCTGCGGCAGCGCTCGAAGTCTTCGTCGCGTCCCTCGAGTTCCGTGCAGAAGTCCTCGCCCGCTTCGCTGCGTTCGACTTCTTGCTCGTCTCGCTCGTCGAGGTCCCCGTTGGCATCGTCTTCGTCCCACTCGTCGTCTCGCTCGTCCTCGTCTTCATCCCACTCGTCGTCGCGCTCGTCCTCGTCTTCATCCAACTCGTCCATCGATCGCCACTCGCCGTCGTCGCAGATGTAGCGGTCTTCGCCTCGTGTCGCGAACTCGCCGTCGGTGCAGTCTTCCCGCTCCCCTCGCAGCGCTTCGCGCTCGGGGGCCTCGGTGTTGCCAATGCGCAACTGTACGAAGGCCAGATCCAGGCAGGCGACCTGGTCGTCGAGTTCGCTGAGATGATCGCACTGCGACTCGTACGATGCTGTACAGCCTGCGAGCACAGGCAGCAGAAGTACGGCAAGAGTCGAACAAAATCGGGTCATAGCTGCCTCCGAGGCGCGTGCAGATTCCACTGATCTGAGAGTCTATCGCTGTTCACGGTGCTTGTCCTTGCGATTCACGCCGCACCCCGTCTCGACACGAGCACCGGTACCGCTGTGTTGCCGGCAGCGGCGACCTGCAGCGATTGGCTCCTGGCTTGGGCCTCCGCTAGCATGTTCTGGCACCGTCGCGAGGAGTCGTAATGAAGATTGAGTTGCCCTTGCCATTGCTCCTGGTCCTCGGCCTGTTGGTCGCAGGTTCCGCCTGCAGCGCTTCTGAGCGTGGCGACGACGACTCAGGCGACGACGACACGACCGGCGACGACACGACCGGCGACGACGACACGACCGGCGACGACGACTCAGGCGACGACGACTCAGGCGACGACGACACGACCGGCGACGACGACACGACAGGCGACGATGACACTGCGGGCGACGATGACACCGGTTCGGTGAGCACGACCTGTGACGATGCAGCCCTCGAGGCCGCCCTGGCGGGGATCGATAGCTGGTCGCTGGTCTACACGTGTGGGCACTTCTTCTCCACGGCTACGGCTGGCAATGACTTCCGCCTGGCGGTGAGCTTCACGGTGCCTTCGGCTACCACCGAGACGGTCGGCATGCTGTTCGTGCTGGCGCTTGACGGCGGCACGGTGCAAAACCAGGTCGCGGGTTCGCTGGAGGTGCAGGCGGGCAGCAACCTGAGCTACTTCGATTGCAACGATGCTCTCGAGCCGGGCATGGAGCCGCAGATCAGCCAGGATTGGCAACCCATCGCCGGGACCGCCACCATGGAGGTGACCTCGGTCGGCGGCGAGTCGTGGCCGGGGGGGCCGATCCTGTTCAGTGGCGACCTCAGCCTCTCCGGTGTCACCGTGCAATTGCTCGGGCAACCTGGAACCACCTGCGAGGTGCCTGACACCACCTGGACGAGCCAGTCCTTTGGCTGGCTGCCCGGTTAGCCTGGCGGTCTCCGTAGCGTCGGTGTTGTCGTCGCTCTCGCGGCTCCCGCTGCGCTAGTCTTGCTTCCTGGAGGTGCTGATGCAGCCCCGGTTTCTGCTTGTTGCGGCTCTCGGCCTGCTGCTCGGTCCGGGTTGTTCTATCGGCACCGCCACGCTGTACGACTTCGACGGGGATGGCAGTCTCGATGCGGACGACTGCAACCCGACCGACTCATCCATCAATCCCCTTGCAACGGAGCTGTGCGACGGGCTCGACAACGACTGCAACGGCAGTGCGGATGCCGACGAACTCGGCGAAGTCGATGGCGACGCTGACGGTTGGCTGTCCTGCGCTGACTGTGACGACCTCGACGCGGACTCCTACCCGGGAGCGCCCGAGGTATGTGACGGGCTCGACAACGACTGCAGCGGAGCGGCCGATGCCGACGAAGTCGACGCCGACAAGGACGGCACCCTACTGTGCGACGACGACTGCGATGACAATGATCCAGACAACTATCCGGGCAACGAGGAAGCCTGCGATGGTGCAGACAATGACTGCGACAGCATCATTGACGAGGGAGTGACTGGCGGCACCGATTCCGACAGCGATGGTGTCACGGACTGTGATGGAGACTGTGACGACAACGATGCGTCCACCTTCCCGGGCAATGTCGAGAACTGCGATGGCATCGATCGCGACTGCGATGGCGACAGTTCCTGCCACCTGCTGCACGTCAGTGCCGGGAACTATCACAGCTGTGGCGTCGACCCCAGCGGAGCGGTGGTCTGCTGGGGGATCGATGACGGCACGAGCAACGACTTCGGCCAGGTACGGGACAGTCCCATCGGAACCTTCAGCCAGGTGACTTCCCTGACGGGTCATAGCTGCGCCCTGGCAACGGATCTGTCCGTGCAGTGCTGGGGCCGTAACCACTATGACCAGGTGGAGGACACGCCCGGAACCGACAGCTTCGTCCAGGTCAGTGCCGGAGGAGCACACAACTGCGGAATAGAGGCTGGTTCGGGCCAGTTGGCCTGTTGGGGTGATGCCAACAGCTGGCAGGTCTCAGCCCACTGTGATCTCTCCAACCTGCCTGCTCAGCGGGTAGCTACCGGAAACAGCAACACCTGCCTGCTCGACAGCAGTGGTTTTCCGGCCTGTTGCGGGCAAGACGACTACGGCGAGTCGAGTCCACCCGCCCTGGCCATGATCGATGTCACGGTGGGCTGGAACCACGGCTGCGGAATCGATACCAACCAGCAGGTGCACTGCTGGGGAGTTGAGGACGACGGCCCCCATGACTTCGGCCAATTGACTGGAATCCCCGAATCCGGCGCTTTCGTCCAGATCAGCGCCGGCGACAGCCACACCTGTGCCATTGACAGCAGCGGCGCAATTGACTGTTGGGGACGCGACAACCACGGCCAGGCCACCCCCCCGACATCAGGCAGCTTCGTGCAGGTTGATGGAGGTGGCTACCACACCTGTGCCGTCGACAGCAGCAACCGCGTGTACTGCTGGGGTCGTGATATCGAGGGCCAGTCCAGCCCACCCTAGCTTCCTGCTGCGACAAGCTGCCTGCTAGGAGTCTTGTCGAGACGACACGAGGCAAGCTCAGAGCGTTCGGCTTCCGTCTTGGAGCCTGTCCATTGTCGTGAACTAGCGGCCGCCCATCCTGCGCAGCGCACGCGCGGCGGTATCGCGCATCTGGGCGTGCACCTCGTTGCGCTTGCCGCCCTCTTCGCCGCCCCAGGCTACCCAGGTTTCCGCCATTCGGTCGCGGATGGTACGCAGGGGCTCGATGGCTTCGGCGGTCTTCGGTGCCTCGTTGGCGAACCAATCGACCGAGGCGATGGTGTGACTTCGCGTCATGATGCCGCTCTCCAGATCGGTCAGGTTGACCAGGTGGTAGGCACGTTCCTGCTGCTTGCTGATCCAGCCGCGAGAGCTGCCGAGACGGTAGGCGTGCACCCGGTAGCCGGTCTGCTTCGGGGAGTCGATATGCTTCATGAGGAAGTCGCGCAGGCCGTCGGCGAACAGCTGCTCGATAATCGGGTTGATGGACTTGCTCAGGCGGCCGTGCACCTTGCTCAGGAAGGTGGGCTCGGGTAACTCGGCGGGGACCAGGCCACGGGCCTTGCCCGAGGCGATGGCGTCGTTCCACCAACTGACGAGTTCGTCGTCCTGCCAGCCGTCACTGTGGGTCCGGGTCAACAACTCGATGGTGAAGTAGCGGCCCTCGTCGAGCAGGTCCCGCTTGCCGGCCGCCTCGAGCACTCCCAGGGCGGTGCGCCGCTTGCTACTGCTTTTTGGTCCCGCCGCATACAGGTTCTCGAGGACCAAGGCACGGACATCGGGGTCCTCGAAGTAGTGTTTGGCCATGACTTCCTGCCCGCTCGCCGACAGGCGACCGTCCAGTGCATTGACCAGGGTCTGCCGCACCATGGGGTCGTCGCGGTATTTCTCCGGTGCGTCCTCGACCAGTTGCTGGAACTGGTACATCGGCACGTCCCAACGGCCCGCCTTGCTGTCGATGTGGGCCTTGCCGTTTCGGTACTTGATCTCCAGGTCTTCGGGGTAGTCGTCGATCAGTTCCTCGAAGTACTCTTGTCCCTTGTGCGCGTTGTTGAGAAACACGTGTTCGGCGCGTTTCAGTCGGGTGTCTCGGCGTAGTGAGTCATGGCTCTGAAGAAAGGGGAATCGCTCGCGGCCTTCGTCGAGCCGGAGCATGGCTTCCTCAAAACGTTCGGCTTCGACGAGTAGAGCGATATCGCGGCTCAACGCCGACTCCAGCAGTGCGCGAAGTTGCTCGTCGGTCGGGCGTTGCTGCCTCAAGCCCAGCAACTGGTCGATCGCTCCGCGAGTGTCTCCTGAGTCGATGAGCAGTTGCGCTGCCGTGCGTTCGCTTCGGTACTGCCACTCTCCCCAGCCGAACCAGCCGCCAATCATTGCCAGGACCAGCAGGGTGGCGGCGAAGATCCAGCGGCCGGTCCCGTCGGTGCTGGCCATGGCCTGTTGTTGCTCCACTGAGTAGAGCAGAGCGCTGGAGAAGTTGCCGGCTCCCCCATCTGCCGCGGCCAGCGCCTCGCGGTCGATCTGCTGGCTGGTAACCACCTGCTTGTAGAGCTCGAGGTTCTCGTCGAGTACCACCTTGTAGACCGTGATCTGCTCGGGGATGCCCTTGAGGCGGAAGGAGCCCACTTCGGAGGTCGGCACCTCAGCCTTGTGCATGGCGAGGTAGGTGGACTCGGAGAAATACACCTCACCGGCATCGGTGATGCCCTCGATCCGGGCCGCGACGTTGACGGTCTCGCCAAAAACGTCGCTTCCGATCAACTCGACTTCGCCGGTGTTGATGGCCACCCGGATCTCGATGCGGTCGTCTTCGTTGGCCTCTTCGTTGGCCCGTCGCAGGGTGTCCTGCATGACAAGGCCGCACAGCACGGCGTTGGTCGGGCTATCGAAGGTGAGCAGGAAGGCGTCGCCGATGGTCTTGACCACCGTGCCGCCGAAGTGCATGACCACCGGCAGCAGCAACTCCTCGTGGCGTTCCAGCAGGCGCACCAGCGCACCACGGCTGCTTCGATTGGTTCGCTCCGTGAAGCCCTTGATGTCCGTGAAGACGATGGTCAGGGTGCGGGAGGTCATGGTCTCAGCAAAGGCCCCTGCCGTTTTGCACGGCCTTGCGTTCTTCGTCCAGCGGCAGCCTTGTCATGTTTGCCAATCTACTACTTCGGACGGGATTGTCGTTGCCGGGCGGTCGTTGGACTCTGGAGTCGAGAGGGCTGTGTCCCGGGCCGTGGCCGGCCGCTACGACGGTTCAGAGGCAGGGAATCGAGCGCGCGAAGCGGAAGCCGAGATCGCGGTACCCGTGGCTGCCGTTGACCGTCAGGATACGCTGAGAGAGAGGTAGCTCCGTCACAGGGCTGAGCAGGGAACCGCCACGAACCACCCGTCGGGGGTGTTGGCTGATTTGGACGGGCTCTCGATCATAGGGATTGCCGAAGGGATCGATGGTCGGCTCATCGCGGAAGTCCCGGGTGCGGTCCCAGGTCATCTCCCACAGGTTGCCGGTCATGTCGCACAGCCCGAAGCCGTTGGGTTCTTTCGCACAGCCGGCCTGGGGCTCGGAGAATCCGGTCTGCTCGTGGCAGGCCACCTCGTCCAGGTCATTGCTGCCGGCGAATCGGAACTGCTCGCCGCCCCTTGCTGCGTACGCCCATTCCGCCTCGGTAGGAATACGCCACCCCTCGCACTCGTAGGGGTTGATGGGGTGAAAGCCCTCCTCTTCGCAGGGCGCCAGCCCGGCGTCCTGGGAGATGATGTCGGCAATGTCCAGGGCCTGCCTCCAGGACGTGTTGAAGGCCGGCCGGTTCAGCCAGTCCTTCGGTATGTCGAGATGCTGGTCTACCACCTGCTGCAGTTGCCCCAGGGTGAACTCCTCTTTCATGAGAAAGTAGTCCCGGGTCAGCCGTACCTCGTGCGCTGGTTGCGCGTTGCTTGCCGAACAATCGCCGTCGCGTTCCTCGAGGCAGCCCAACACGAAGGGGCCCTCGGGGCAGATCCGCACGACCTCAAGCCCATCGATCTCGGTCGTTGCGAAGCACGGGACGGCTACGGCGGGGTCAGGAGTGCAGATGTCCTGGGGCATGGTCCCTTCGCCCGCGAAGGGGAACTGCAGCTCCGCTTCTCCGCCACAGCCGCACAGCCCGAGCAGGATCAACACACAATGGGCGGTAGCGCGAACCACTGGCCTACAACATAGATGCACGAGGCACACCCGGCATCAGAATAAGCTCAGGGGCGCCGCAACGGCGTCATCTGCTGGCGCTCGCTCCGAGCGCAGCGCAACGCAGGGCAACTTGTCATAATGGGCCTCATCAAACCTGAGAACGCGCACAAGACCTCGTTGGGCAGAGCCTTGCTGAACCTGGGTGCCGGTGATCACGGCACGTCCGAGATCCGGCGCATCCGGACGACCAACTTCATTGCTGTTGCTGCAGTCGTCCTTTCTTCCGCATACACCTTCGCGTTTGCTGCGTTCGGCTGGCAGCAACTGACGGTCCTCAATTCATTCTTCGTGTGCTGGTACAGCTCGATTCTGCTCTGGAACCGACAGGGCTACGTGAGAATGTCGGCGCTCCTCATGCTGTTTGGTGGACAGGTCCACCTGAGTGTGATCCCGCTGGGCTTCGTCGGTCCTGAAGCAGGCATTCAGTTTTTCCTGCTGGTTATTCCCGTGTTCACCTTCGCCACTGTCCACGCCATGCACAGGATCTGGGCGGGACTGTTGATTGCGCTGTCACTCGCTTCGATGATCTTCATTGAACTGCAGCGTACGGGATGGCAACCCTACTGGCCCACCCCCACCGATGACCAGGTTCTCGCTGCGCTGAGTGCTGCCACGCTCGCCGCCACCACAGGCCTTTGCCTGGTCGTCCTTGCGATGGTGCAAAAGGACCTGTGGACCGCCCGTAGCTCCATCAAAACGGCAAACCAGAAGCTGGCGGACAACGTCGATCAGGAACGCGAGTTGAACCAACAACTCGACCGCGAGTCCCGTGGTCGCATCGAGTCACAGCAGTACTTCCTGGAACACCTGGCCCGGGTCGCCGGTCTCAGCCGGCTCGCTGAGTTGTGCGACCAGCAAGCGAGCGAAGCGGCTCTGATCAGGTACAGCTCGCAGATGGCCGGACGCATCTCTGGAGCCGACCAGGTAGAGCTTCTACTCGTAGACGCTGGTAGCCCCGGCTTGCGGCGACTGGTCTTGCACGGGCCGCACGAAGAGCGGTCTCTGCACGGCAGAGATGGGGAACAGCCCGGGCAATGGGTGCCTGCCGAGGCGCTGCCCTGGCTCGAAGACCTGGTGGAGGAAGGCAAGCTGGTGGTCCACGACTCAGACGTCGAGGCAGGAGATTGGGCCGACATGCTGTGCCTGGCTGGTTTCAGCTCAGGCATCGCCATGCCGGTCCTGGCCGGTGTGACGACCATCGGTGTGCTCAGCGCCGGCACTCGCTTCAAGGCTCACTTCGACCGTCCGACCCAGGATATCTTCCGAGGCTTCGCAAGCACGATCGGCTCCAACCTCGGCCTGTTCCGGGCGATGCAGGCGCTCGAGACCAACCTCGACCAAGCCGACTCGGTCCTGACCAGCGTGCTGCCTGTGTCGGTGACCAGCCGCCTCAAGGGTGGCGAGTCCAACATCGCGGACCGTATCCCGGTGGCAGGGGTGTTCTTTTGTGATCTCGCCGGCTTTACGGCCTACTCGGCGAGGACAGAGCCAGAGGCGGTGGTGGCGATGCTGCAGGAGATCTTTGGCATTCTGGAAGAAGCCTGCGCGAAGCACCAGGTTGAGAAGATCAAGACGATCGGCGATGCCTTCATGGCGGTGAGTGGCGTGTCCACGAAAGTCGCAGATCCCATCGAGGCCATCGCGTCCTTTGCCCTGGAAGCAGCTGCTCTACTCCGTAGCCACCTGGCTCAGGACGGCCTCGACCTCGATTTTCGGGTGGGCATCCACGCGGGCTCGGTGCTGGCGGGCATTCTCGGCTCGGACCGTCTGTTCTTCGACATCTGGGGGGACACGGTGAACCTGGCCAGTCGCCTGGAGAGTGCTGCCGCGTTGGGAGAGATCAATTGTTCAGACAGCATCCGGGATGGTCTGGGTGAAGGCTGGAGCTTTGCTGACCGCGGCGTCCTCGAACTCAAGGGCAAGGGACAGCAGCAGGTGTGGGCGCTGCTTGGCAGGGCGTCTGCTGCTGCTTCAACTGAAGCGGGCGAGTAGCTGGTCGGCGGTCAGCACCTCGGCGTACACCGGCAGGATCTGCTCGCAGTAGAACTGCTGTTCGAAATCGGTACGCCCGCAGGTGCAGTCCGAAAGGACGCTCACGACATAGCCGTTCTCGTGGGCTGAGCGACCGGTCGAGTCGATCCCGATCGAGGTAATCGCCCCTGCAATCACCAGGTTGCGGATCCCGTGTTCCCTCAGCACCGCCCCCAGTCCGGCATTGGAGAAGGCGTTGAAGCAGTCTTTTCCCTGCACTCCCTGCAACCGATCACCGAACTCAGCGATCTCTGGAACGAGTTCCGAACCGGGCTGACCCGGCTGGAGTGCCTTGAATTCACGAATCGCCTTCAACAACCCGACCGGGTTGGTCAGCTCCCTGTAGTCGTCCGAGAACAGGGTCGGCGCGTGGAGCATCAACAGGTCGGTGTCGCAGAGGCCCCGAAGCAGGCGCACTGTGTTGAGCAGCACCTGGTCTGTGTTCGCAGAGTCTTCGATCACCGACCGGAGGACGCCGTCGACCGAGAAGTAGTCGTTCTGGAAGCCGACCAGCAGAAGTGCGGTCTCGTGTGTGTTCATGGCGCAGACCGTCCGTGTCCTCGTGCGCGGGTTCGCTCAGGCCGGCGATGCCTGCTCAATCTCGGGTCGTTCGGATCGCGACGGGGGCCGAACAGCACGGCAGTAGCCTACGACTGTTCTGCCAGGGCGGCCAGCCAGGGGGCGTACAGTTGCCCCAGCTGCTGGAAGCGCTCGATCGCTTCTGTGTACTCGGCATCGTGGCTCTCGGGTTCGTCCGTCGGGTCCGCGCAGATCCGCAGGTCGTCGTCAGCGAAGCTGTCTTCGCTGCGGGCGTGGCGGTGGGCGCCGAAGTTGGACGCCGCGTAAAAGGTGTTGGTGCGTACCGCGCCGCCGATCAGCCCATAGTCTTCGCCAGCCGGGTCAAAGTCGGGGTCTTCGGACAGGTGCGGCAGGTGGGGCGGGCCGCCCAGGGGTTCGAGCAGTTGGCGCATGCTCTCGTCGTACACGCCCCAGGTCGGCCGGACCCCGGTGTCGCGGACTCCCAGGGGGCTCTCGCAGCCCGGATAGGAGCCCATGACTTCAGGGTTCAAATCATCCGGGTCGCACATCGAATCACTCCAGGTGTCCGGGGCATAGGGGTAGCGCCAGTTGTCGGGACCAGTGCCTGCCAGCAGGAGTTCACTCATGTCGCAGAGCCTGCGCCCGAGGATCGGTAGCGCCATATCGAGTTGTTCCACCTGGTCGTAGGTGGGTGCTTCCTGTGGCCACGAGGTGCCCTCGATTCCGGGGAACGGGAACGTCTGGATGCAAAATGCAGAGATTGTGAACGGGTGGAGAGTGATCATCCCGCCCCGCTCGCACTCCGAGTTGCTCTCGTAGGGCAACTCGTCGCAACTCTCCCACTCTCCGAGTTCGAGTGTTGCCGCGGCGATGTGGGTCATTCCCGGCGGGCAGCCCCTGGGAGCAGCGAACCCTGGCGGTTCGGTGGTGCAGGCGCTGAGCAGGAACAGGGCTGGTAGCAGGAGGGTGGCTCTCATCGTGGTGTCCTGACGCTAGCAGGGCTGTGCCTCTGGTCGAACCACTGTTGGTGGATCAGGCTCGGCGGCGGGCAAGGACAGGGCGTTGCCCGAGGACGTGCTGCGAGAGGCTGCTCAGGGCGCGGTGTAGGTGAACTCGAAGGCAAAGGTGTCGAGCAACAGCCTTGCATTGGGCTGGTGCCAGCGGTGTGCCGTCGTGACCAGCGGCGAGGAGCCCGGACTGCGGTAGCTGTGGCCCGAGACGAGCGCCTCGTTGCCGCTGTCTGCAACCTGCAGCACGATGGAGTGGGCACAGCCCCAGTCGGCGACCTGTCCCGAGTTGAGGTCCCAGCGATCGCCGCAGGCTTCCTTCCACGAGTTCAGCACCAGGATAGCGACCTCGCCCGTGGCCTCATCGATTACCGGGACCCGCAAGATCGTGGGCCCCGAGCCGCCCCACCAGATGCGATCCGCCGGGCCCATCGCCGGGTCCTGGACCAGGTAGTAGACCGAGCTGTCGCTCTGGCTCACGCCCGGGCTGGTGTACTCGTTGGCGAGATCGACAGCGATCAAGTTGTGGATCGTGAAGTCCACGCTGATCGCCGTGCTGCTGAATGGGGTTCCCTCGAGGGTCCCGAGAATGGTCAACTCGCCTTCGCTTCGGTAGTGCCCCTCGGGCAGTTGCGCGTTGGCATCGTAGGGCAGCCAGGTGCGCAGGCTCTGCTCGTTGTCCGGTGCCTGGAACCAGGGGGTGATGTCGTGCATCGGCACCGCCCGGGAGCCGTCGCTGCCGGCGACCACTCGCTGTGCGTGCAACGTGATCGTCTCCACGCTCGAGCCATCGCGCACGGCGAGCAACTCCAGGGCGAGTACTCCGTCTTCGTCCTGGCACAAGGCAGCCTCTCCACTGACGCCGTCCTCGTCCTGGAACTGCAGGGCTTCAGCGCCGACCCGCCAGGTGCTCTCGCGGACCTGGCCGGCACAATCAATGCCCATCGTGCAACGTCCTTCCAGCTGAAGGCCTCCGTTGGCAAGGAAGCCCCGGCCGACCCGGACGACTTCGGGCACGGACTCGCCGGGCGGATCGATGGCGCGACTGTGGATCAGGGTGGCGGCGGTCGGGTCCATGCTGGGATACGCGTCAGCAGATCGGTAAAGGTCCACCTGCACGGGATCCCGCGACGCCTCCAGGTTGAGCGAGTACAGCGCGAGGTCGTTGCTCGCGTCCATGGCACCACGGGCGATGAGCGCCCGCTCGAGGCTGCCATCGGCGTAGCTGATCTCGAGGAACCAGCGTGCTCCATCGAAGTCAGCGGGCAGGTTGGGCGACAGCGGGTCCGGCAACTCGAAGGCGTTGCCTGAGGGCCAGTGGATGGGCGGATAGGTCTGGCAGGCTGCGTCGTCGTTGCTCAGCGTACCGGTCAAAGTGAGGACCGGTACGGCTACGGCGGTGGGCTCCTGGTGGGCGGGATCTGCTGCCTCTGACTGGTAGCTCGCCGAGTTCGAATCCCAACGCCAGATCCCGGCCTGTCCGTCGATCTGCGCGATGGTGGGTGAACTCTCAGCCCAGTCCTGCGCCTTCCAGGCGTGGTAGCCGGTGTACTGCGGGAAGCAGGTAATTGCGTTGCCGGCCTCACCGCCGTTCATGGGGTCGCGCTTGCCGACCAGGCCATCGACATCGCTGACTGGTCCGGATGAGTCGACCCGGTACCAGGTCCGGAACTGGCGGCGAGTACTGTCGAAGCCCCAGGGGTGCCCGACAAGGTGGGTGCCGTTGAGGGGATACTCGTCGTCGATGCCCCAGTCGACCGAGGCGCTGCCGGTGAAGTGGGCCATGGTCATGGAGTGGCCGATCTCGTGGGGAAAGACATTGGCGCATTCGCCCAGCCACAGCGCCGACCAGCCGGTCCAGCCAGCGGCATAGGGAGCGTTGTTGATGTCCGAGTAGCTGCCGTCCCCGTTGCGCACCCAACCCAGTCCGACCGAAGTGCCAAAGCTGTAAGGCGAGTTGTCACCTTGCGAACCGCCGGTCTTGACCAGCCCTCGGCCGGTGTTCGCGAGGCTCATGCGCAAGGAGAACTGGTGCTTGAGAATCGACCAGCGGTCAGGCTGGTTGGTCTGGGCGAGTCGCTCGTCCTCGGAGTGGACCAGGCGCGGGCCGTCGTCGGTATGGATGACCAGTTCGTCCAGCCGCCATGGAGCTGAGTCCACGAAACGTAACTCGGCGAAGGGCAGGGCGGCGAAGAAGTCCTGTGCCAGCCGGGTCGAGGGCACAGTCGAGGTGTCGAAGCTGGGCTCGCCGAACAGCACGATCTTGGCGCGCGAGAGGGTGAAGGTGTGCGGCGCACCGAGACCCGCAAGGACATGGCTGAGTACCTCGACTCCCTCGGCCGAGGGATGACCGATGCGCAGCTCCACACCCTCTCTTATCCAGTGCCAGGGCAGGGCAGCGCTCCAACTCTCGTCACTGTAGGGGTCTAGCGGCACTGCGCTGAGGGCTTCCTCCAGAGACGAAGGTAGATCTTGCGGTGCGGCCATCGCCAGCACGCCGAGCAATTCGTTGTCTTCGAAGGCTGCTACCCGCAGGTCCAGGCTGGACTCGAGCGCTGCGTTGGGTGTGAACAGAAGCATGGCCTCGCGCTCGGATACGATGGGCGGAGCAAGACGAGGGTCCTCGGGCCCAACGACGTGGGTCTGGCCGAACTCGAGTCCGCCTGCGAGCACCCCGGACTCATCCTCTGCGAACCAGCCCAGGGCCGGTACGAGGAGGTCGTCGCAGGGCAGACCCTGCGCGCTGTCGTCGTCGTCGCCTGCGGTGTCGTCGTCGCCTGCGGTGTCGTCGTCGCCTGCGGTGTCGTCGTCGTCATCGGTCGTCCCGCAGCCACACAGCAAGCTCAGGGTCAGGCAAGTGAGTAGGGCTCGGTGCGTGATGCGAAGCAGCATGGGGTCCTCTGGTAGCGGGTACACAACAGGCGGGAGGCTGGACGAACGCATTCAGACGGACGCTCAGGGAGACGTCTCGAAGCCGGTCACTTCGACTCTGGCATAGCCCGCCCCTGAGGCCCCTCTGCGTGCTTTCAACTCGATCCTCGTGACGGTTCCGTTCATGCCAGCGTGGATCGGTAGATTCAGCGTGTCTACCAGGTCATACGAGGCATGGTCAGTGGTCGTGAACGTATCGGATGTGATGCTCGTACCGTCCGCAAAGTAGATGATGTACTGCCCCGCAGACGTGTACTGCCACCAATTGGTCTTTATTAAGAACCTGATCTCGGTGGGTGTCAGGTGGTTGCCGGTCTGCAAGGGGTAGAAGTTCGCCACTGTAGACAGCGACGTACTGCTCGTGCCGCCCTCCACCGAGCGATCCATGAAGGGCTTGCTGGCAGTCAGTCCCGTAGGAGCGGTCTCAAAGCCGGTCACTTCGACTCTGGCATAGCCCGCCCCTGAGGCTCCTCTGCGTGCTTTTAACTCGATCCTCGTGATGGTCGCCCTCATGCCGGCGTGGATCGGTAGGTTCACTGTGTCCACCAGGTCAAACGAGGCATGGTCAGTGGTCGTGAACGTATCGGATGTGATGCTCGTTCCGTCCGCAAAGTAGATGATGTACTGCCCCGCAGAGGTGTACTGCCACCAATTGGTCTTTATTAAGAACCTGATCTCGGTGGGTGTCAGGTGGTTGCCGGTCTGCAAGGGGTAGAAGTTCGCCACTGTAGACAGCGACGTACTGCTCGTGCCGCCCTCCACCGAGCGATCGACGAAAGACTTCGAGGGGATGCTCCCAGGTGTCGTAGAGAGGGTCAGGTAGCCGTTGTTGGCGACAAAGGTATCGACCTGCGCTTCGGTCAACTGGGCGGTATGTGCCCCGGTGGAATAGCCGTTGTTGGCGACGAAGTTGTCGACCTCGGTCTCGGTCAACTGGGCGGTGTGCGCCCCGGTGGAGTAGCCGTTGTTGGCGACAAAGGTATCGACCTGCGCTTCGCTCAACAACGCGTCGCTGTCGCACAGCCATTGCAGTGTGCTCGCATCCCAACGGGCGATGTCGCCAGATAGGCAGCTGAGGCTTGCCAGGGTGTCGGTGTTCGTCGTGTGCGCCCCGGTGGAGTAGTTGTTGTTGGCGACGAAGTTGTCGACCTGCGCTTCGGTCAACTGGGCGGTGTGGGCCGCGGGGGAGTGGACCGGTGTGGCCTCCAGTGAGTCGAACATCGCGTG
>CAZBDA010000032.1:0-42146 GCA_964490445.1 uncultured Rickettsiales bacterium
CGGACCCTGGGCCTGCGCCGGACCCTGCCCGGGGCGCCGAGGCCGAGGCTGCACCGGAACCTGTGCCAGAGACTGAAGGGGTTGCCGCCACCGTCGAGGCCCCTTCGCGGCGCCCGCGGACCGGTCTCAGCCGCGGCCAGACAATCGCGCTGGGTTTTCTTCCGGTGCCGGGCCTGTCATCCGCTCTGCACGGCGACAAAGTCGGCTTCGTGGTGTCGCTGACCGGCACCATCGCGGCAAGTTTTGCGACCATCTACCTCATTGGCGCGACGGCCCGCACGGAAGCGGCGTTCTGGACCCCGACCGTGCTCGCTCCCTACGCGATCAACGTAGCCTTCAACCAGGTCTCCCTGTTGGTTCGCAGCAGGAAGGTGAAGGCCAGAGCCCCCAAGAAACCAGTCACCGGTGTGCAGGTCGCGCCCACGGCGTCTCCCATCTTGTCGCTGGACGAGCGGGGCCGAACCGTCGGCGGCGGCGGGGCTATCTGGCTGCGAGGACGCTTCTAGCCGGGATCAGGGCGGCAGCGCGAAGAAGTGGGTGACCTTGTCGCCGTCCGACTTGAGCTTGACGTCGAGCACCTCTTCGTAGGGCGGCTTGCCCGAGACTTCGAGGCGGAAGCGATGCTTGCCCTGGGAAATAGACACTGACAGGGGCGTGCGGCCCTTTCGCGCACCGTCCACGTACAACACGGCCGGGACCGCTGTCACGACGTTGATCGTGCCGCGCAGCACCTGGTTGAGCGATTCGAGCACGACATCCAGCGAGATTGGCTTGCTGCCGATGAGCTTGATCACCCGCGTTTGCGTGGCGAAACCAGGATATTCGACCCGCACCTCGTGGTTGCCGAACTCCAGGTCCAGCTTGAGCGGCGTCTTGCCCCGGGACCTACCGCCCACAGACACCCGCGCCCCGCTGGGCTTCGAGGAGATCTTCAAGCTTCCTGTGGTGGCGGCGGCAACTCCCCAGGGATTGCTGGCATCGACCGGTTTCGACGAGGAATCCGCAGAAGATTTGTCTGCGCTGCCCGCAGATGCCCACGCACTGCTCGGATCAACCCGCGAAGCATCCCGCTCGGCGCGCTCGCGCTCCTTCCTCTCGGCGCGCTCGCGTTCCTTCTTCTCGGCCCGCTCGCGTTCCTTCTTCTCGGCCCGCTCGCGTTCCTTCTTCTCGGCCCGATCACGCTCCTCAGCGTCACGGCGCGCCAGTTCCTCCGCTTCCTTGCGCTTGCGCTCCTCCTGGCGCTCCTTCATCTCTGCGAGGCTGTCCCCCGGGGCTGCCGGCTCGGGAGTGGCTGCGGGCTCGGGGATCGCCTCGCCCCCCGGCTCGGGCACGACCTCGGCCTCCGGCTCGGGCACGACCTCGGCCTCCGGCTCGGGCTCGGGCTCGGGCTCAGGCTCGGGGACGACCTCGGGCTCGGGTTCGACTTCCGAACCTGCAAGGTTGCTGTCGACCGTGTCCACTACAGGTTCCAGCGCCTCATTCCCATCTCCAGCGACGGCCACCGCGTCGCCAGCGGACTGGTCCTCGCCAACCACAGCAGCCCTCTTTGCAGCCGCAAGTGCAGCATCGCCGGCGGCCGGCTCAGCAACAGGTGCTCGCACATCGGAAACGGCGTCCTGTCGGGGGACCTGGTCTCCGCCAGGAGCTGCGCCATCGATGACCACCAGTTGCCACACGAAGATCACCAGCAGCACAACACCCACTAGCCCGCCGACAATTAGCATCTGTCCCGAGGGATCAGATTCCGGAGGAATCGCAGCGGCTGAAGGAAGGCTGCCCTCGTCGGCAGCGGCCACAGGTGCAGGCAGCGACTCGGCCGCTTCTTCGTCCTCAGTTCCGGTGACGACCTCAGCTTCGACGACTTCCGCCACCTCGACGGCTGCCTCGGCAGCGTCGTCGACAACGTCAGCATCGTCGTCGGCAGCAGCGGCGTCGTCGACCACCTCCATGGCCTCGATGGCCGGGAACTCAATGCTGCTGGCTTCGGGAACGTCCGAGCCCACGTCGTCAGGCGCCTCGTCCTCCTCTGCTTCAGCCTCCTGCGCCTCCTCCACCTCGGCGGCTTCCACCACCTCGGCGGCTTCCACCATCTCCTCGGCCTCAGGCAGGTCGAGGCCGGCAGCCTCGGGCAGGTCGAGGCCGGTGGCATCAGGAAGATCGAGGCCGTCGGCCTCGGGCAGGTCGAGGCCGGCAGCCTCGGGCAGGTCCAGGCCATCCGCCTCGGGCAGGTCCAGGCCATCCGCCTCGGGCAGGTCGAGGCCGTCCGCCTCGGGCAGGTCGAGGCCGTCCGCCTCGGGCAGGTCGAGGCCGTCGGCGTCGAGAGCGTCCTGGTCAGGCGCCTTGTCGCGGACCGTCTCGGCTTCCGCCCCCGGGTCCACCTCAGCCGCCGCCTCTACCACTTCGTCAAGGGGCGCACCGTCCTTGAAACAGAAGTCCACCGCGTCTTCGTAAGTCGCTTCGCAGATCGGGCACTGCTTCATGAACGCCTCGTGAACTCCGCTAGAGGTGGCGAAGGGATGTTTCCCAGCCAATACTGTTTTTCGGGCCGATTATAGGTCCAAGGATCGAGAAAATCGCAATGCACCCCCCCCAAGAGTTCCCTTTCCGAGACTTCGCGGAGTAGAAGGCAGTGACAAACCCTTGCCGTCGAAGGCGTCATTTCCTAGGATTCGCGCGCCTTGCGGGGTGGACCAGCCACCCCAACCGCAACCATCTCATCGACCTCTATGGGGCCTACTGATGCGCAGCCTTTCCAGCTTTCCTGCGCTGTTGACAGCGGCATCTCTCCTGGCCTCGGCGGCGCCGGCACAGGCCCAGGAGCTACTGCCGGTTGGCAGTCCCATCGCGGAGGGGGTGGGGCTCGACGCCACCGAAGCCGGCATCAACGCGATCCTCGAACTGGCACAGGACTTCATTCCGCCGGACATGGTGATCGGCACGACGCCCGACCAGGGATTCCCGATCGAGGACCCCTTGTTCGGCTTTCTGATCTGCACACAGTACTTCCGCCTCGAGAACCTGGTCATCCATACCGAGATGAACTCGATGACCATCGAAGCGGATGAAGATTCTCTCGACCTGGTCGTTGACCTGAACATGTGGATCAACGAACCGGTCGGCGGATGGCCGGATTCCGGCGATGACGACGACAGCAGCGCAGCCGGCGATGACGATGACTCCGCCGCCAGCACGGGGCCTGTGGGACCCGCTGTCATTGTCTTCCACGGTGACAACATCTGCATGGACTACGTCTGCTTCCTGTACACGGAGCCAGCCAACCTGGTGCTGCGGATCCCCATTTCGTTGGCTCTGTCCGCAGACGCACAGGGCGACCCCTTCGTCGACGTCACCTTTGGTGCGCTGGAACACAACATCGCCGCGGCGATGGAAGGCAAGATCCACCTGACGGACTGTGCCCTCGGCAATACCAACGAGTGGCTGGCCGAAAACCTGGGTCTCGACATGTTCGACCTGGTACTCAGCGTGTTCGAGGGCGAGATCGAGAGCCAGTACCAGGGCGCAGTCGAAGGCTTCGAAGAGACCATCGAGGACGCCTTACGCGGCCTGTGGCTGCAGGACACCATCGACATCCTTGACACCAGCCTGAGCTACGACCTGCAGCCCACCGAATTCCAACACAACGACCTGGGCCTACGTACCGTACTCGGTGGCAGCTTCAGCACCGAAGACGTCGCCGAATGTGTCGCCCAATATGAGCTCGGCGGATCGCGCTTCACCCCATCGCAAATGCCCGCCATGACCGCCGTGGTTCCGTCCAGCGGCCAGGAGTACCACTTCGCCGGCATTCCCGCCGACGACTTCATCAACCAGGCCCTGTTCGCGCTCTGGCAGGGCGGCGTCATGTGCTACGTCATTGATGACGCCGGTGGCACCCTGCCGATGAACACAGACCTCCTGTCGCTGCTGCTGGGTCTCGAAAACACCGAGCTGCTCGGGGAGTTGTTCTTCCGCGGCCCGGTCGCCATGGTCATTCGAACCGTGCCCGAGACCCCGCCCGACGCACGCTTCGATGGCGAACAGGACATCAACATCCAGATCGATGGCCTGGGCATCGAGTTCTATCCCATCATGCAGGACCGGCTGGCTCACCTGGCGACGGTCGCCATCGCCCTCGCCGCCGGGATCAACCTGAGCATCGGCCCCGACGGCGCCCTGCTGCTGGACCTGCACCTGGACACCGACAACTTGAACGCGCGGGTCACATACAACGAGATCGCGCCGGCGTTGAACCCCATTCTCGAGAGCAACTTCGGCAGCTTCCTGGGCGTCGTAATCGACACCGTCGGCGGCTCCCTGCTCGAAGGAATCGCCATGGCCCTGCCTACCTTCGGCGGCATCGGCGCTACCGCACTCGATCTCGAGGCCATCGGCAGCTCGCCGAGCCTGCTCGACTTCCTTGGTGCCTACATGCTGCTGGGTGAGTCCACCGGTGGCGAGAGCAGCGGCTGCGACGGTTGTGGCGATGACGGCGGAGGCTGCGACGCCAGCGGCTGCGATGCCGCCGGTTGCGGCGGCGAGGAAGGTGGCTGCGATGCCGCTGGCTGCGGCGAAGGTGGCTGCGAGCTGTCCGACGCAATGGCCGACTCCGGCTGCAGCGGAGAGACCTCCAGCCAGCCCGAAGACACCGGCTGCCAGGGCTGTGATGTCCTGCCCCTACCCTCGTCACACAGCCATTGGCGTGCCACCATCACCCGCGACGGTGTGCGAGTCGATAGGGTTCAGCACCGCGTCAAGATTCGACTCGGCGCGCCCCAGGTCCTGGCCCTACTGCTGCCCATCGTCTGGCTGTCGCGGCGGCGACGAGCCCACGGCGAGTGCTGAGACAAGATCGCCCGACGCGGCGTCGAGCAATAGCAGTCGCGACTCCGGCGGCTTGAACACTGCCCGATGCCGGGTCCAGACAGCAGCCACCCAGTAGCGCCGACCGTTCCCTGCTGACCAAGACGACGCTGCAGCGACCGCACGACCCAGCAGTGCCGACCGGCGCAACTCAACCAGGCCACGGTCCGAAGCCGCCAGCAGTCGCACGTCACCACCCTGGTGAAAGCGCATCGTCTCGAACACCACCGCAGACTTCGCTGTGCCGCCCACCAACAGAGCCTCGAACACCCCGTCGCCATCGGGATCGCTCACCTCGATCGGGGCAGCGAGGCGTATGAACTCGTCCTGTTGCTCACCGAAGTAGCCGCGAAACTCCCTCTCGATCTCGACCGGACGAGCGACGATTCGACTGTCGGACCGCCAGGTGCGAGCCTTCGGCGAGCGCAAGTCTCGCTCCGCCAACTGGTCGCTGGGCTCCAACGAAAACAAGCGGGCTGGGGCCGCTTCGCTGCCGGGCAACCAGAAGAAGTCGAACAGCGGCGTGCCCGCCGGCAGGCCGAGGGGAGCACCCTTGCGCAACTTGCCGTCCTCTGACAATTCGATCCGGTGTACCGGACCGAAAAACGGCCTGTGACCGGAGCTGCCCTGGCCGACGAGAGTGGGCTGAGCTTCAGCATCGAGCATGATGCGGAGGTAGCCATTCCAGGGCATTGCCAGGGCCTCGCGCCTGCCCTCGCGCCTGCCGATGAGCACCGAGCGTACCGAGTTCGCCTTGAGCATAACCACCCACTCATCGACCCCGTCGCCGTCCAGGTCACCAGACTCGAGCCTCAAGATCTGCGTGAATCGGGGTGCCCGCCATTCCACCACGGGCTCTCCTCCCGGCACGACCCGGGTCACTTCCCGACCAGCTGCCACCCAGATTCGCTGCTCGCCGCCCACCTCGTCGAAGCCCGTCGCCAGCCCGGAGACCAGGCACTGGCAGTTCCACAGCGCCTCCTCTGCCGCGGCTCGGGCGATGGCATCGGCCGCCTTACCGTGGGCACAACCAGAGAGCGCCGCCCACAGGCCCAGGGCAAGGAAGGAAAGCGCTCGTTTCACTGTACTGCCCCGGCCTCACGAGTCGCTGCGCTACGCAGAATGGAGTCTACGGCGAGCCACGAGTCTTCGAAGGAATCGACGGGCATGCGAGCCTCGAGGCTCAGGCCTTGATCCGAGATCCGAAACAACCACGCCAGCGCGAGTTCGGAAGGGCCCTCACGCTCGGGAATGGTGAGTACGACGGGCGGCTCGTCTGCGAGCACGTCCAGGGCGCCGTAAGGGCCCGAGGAGAGAAACGCGAGAGGCTTGTCAAAGACCCGCTGCTGGGCAGAGACCCGGTTTCCATCCCAGCGACTGAGCCGCACATAGATGGGCAGTGAATCGGGGCCGCGGGCTTCGAACAGGACCTCGCCGCTACCGCGCCGCCAGGTCCAGTCCAGGGGCAACTCGAAGCTGAAACCCGAGCCTGGCTCCTCCAGCCTGCCGCCGCGGCCGTCGGGCCGCCAGGGAGCCGGATCCGTGACCGCAGTCTCGCTCTCAGGTTGCTGCTCGGCGTGGTCGGCCACGGGGGTGGCGGGAGACGAGACGCCAGCTGTCCTGCAGGCAGCCCCCAGGCTGAGTCCGATGAGCAACACCAGCAACACGACGCTACACCTCACCGGTCCTCCCCTTCCAAGAGCGCGCGCACCGCCCGGTAGGGATTGACTCGAGCAGCAGCCAGGTCCTCGCCCATTTCCGCCAGCCTGCCGCCCTCGGCCAGTGCCTCGGTAGCCGCCAGCTCACTCCTCCGCGCACACTCCTGGGCGAAGATGCGAGCCGCCAGGCCACGTCGATCGCAACGTCGCAACGGCAGCACCCCCTCGGTCAATCGACGCAGCAATTCGCTGACCAGCGGCTCCACGCCGTCCCCATCGCGAGCCGAGAGAGGGAACACCGGGATAGCTCCGCTCCCCTCCCCTTCCCCGGGACGCAAATGAACCATGGCCCGCAGTTCACGAACCAGGTCGTCGGCCCCGGGCCGGTCGGCCTTGTTGACCCCGAACAGGTCGGCACCTTCCAGCAGGCCGGCCTTGAGCGTCTGGATCACATCGCCGGACTCGGGCACCAGCAGGACGAGCACCTGGTCTGCCAGGCCCACCACCTCGAGCTCCGTCTGACCGACACCGACGGTCTCGATCAGGACCCTCTCGAAACCCGCTGCCGCACAAAGCACCGCCGACTCGAGGGTGGTACGGGTCAGGCCGCCGTGATGGCCGCGAGTACCCAGCGAACGAATGAAGACATCCTCGTCGGATGCGTGCCGCTGCATGCGGATCCGATCACCGAGGATGGCGCCTCCCGAAAAGGGGCTGGACGGGTCCACTGCCAGGACCGCCACCCGGTGGCCGTCGGCCCGCATCCTGGCAATGAGAATGTCGACCAGGGTGGACTTGCCGGCGCCGGGGGGGCCGGTCACCCCGAGTACAGCGGCAGCATCTCGACGCTCCCACAGCTGTTCAATCACAGCGACGAACTCGTGTCGCCCCTCTTCGACCCGGGTGATCATCCGCGAGAGCGCGCGCCGATCGCCGGCAAGGAGCTTCTCGGTCAACAACGACAGCGATCTGTGAGCGTCGGACAAGTGCATCCCCCGGAGACGGGCGGGCTGGAAACCTGCGCGAGTATGCCACGGTGACCCAAAACCGGGCTCCTTCCTGCTACAACCTGTGGCAATGGAAGACGCAACCGTCACCCACGACGAGATCACTTCCGTCCAGGACCCGGACGGGCTCGAGCCTGGCGACGAAGAGACCGAGTCCGGCGAGGTCGACACGGTCCGAAACAACCAGGGCTCGCCGCCCCTACCTCGCTACGTGGCTGACATGCTGCTGTCGGCGCTGGTCGTCATCGGCGGAACCGGGATCCTCATCGCGCTGGCAATGCCGATCCTGCGCCAGGGCAAGCTCATCGAGGCTGCTCAACAGATCTGCGAGGAGCGCAGCTCAGAAGCAGGCGATTGGCTGCAGCGTCAGAGAGAGTCCGAAGAGGCTCTGCGCAACGAGTGGGACCTCGCACGCGAGCGCGGCGAACGCTTGCTGGATGTCGACGAGGAGGTCCCCGTCCGCAACCTCCTCGAGGAGATCAGCCACAGCCATTCGCTGCGGATCGATGACATGCACTTCGGAACCGTGCGGCGAGGCGAGGCTTTTGACGCAATTCCCGGCTCTCTACGAGTCGCGGGAGACCGCGCCCAGTTGCCCATGTTCCTCGAGGGCTTCTATGCGCAGGACCGACTGGTCCGCCTGGTGGCACTCGACCTCGAGACCATCAGCTACGACTCCGACGACGTAAAGATGACCTTGCGCTGGGAGTACCCGGCTCCGGCAAGGCGGCGTCGCGAACTGGAGGACCCGGTGGCAAAGTGGTCTCCACCTGCCCTGTGCGCAACCAGCAGCCTGTCATCGGTAGCCGGCTGGAACCGCGGCAAGTGGCAGCGCATGGACCGAGCGGCATCGGAGCTCCGCTCGCTGGCCCCTGAGCTGGCACGCCTCGCCACAGTAGATGCCGAGCGACGCGCCCTGGAGCGAGAGCGGCACAGCCTGGAACGCTGGCACGACGCTTCTCTGGCCGAAGCAAGTGCAGTAAAGCGCAAGCTACCGGTGCTGCTCGGCCGCCTCGCCGTGAGTGCAGTAGGCCGCGCGGGACTGCGCCCCGGGCCCGGCGGCACCTTGCTGCTGGTCAACGACGACTAGCGCCCCGGGCGACGACGCGGATCAGTCCAGAGCCGCCGCGACCTGTCGCTGCAGCGCGTCCAACGTCACCGGCGCGCTGATCTCGCGGGGCGCCCGGTTGCGGCCAACCCGCGCCAATCGCAGGCCACTGAGATCGCGAAGCAAGGTGCCGTCCTCGAGGACCTGAAACTTGCCCTGAGCGAGTCCAACAACGCGCTCGGCATCCCCCTCGCCAACCAGGAACAGCATGGCCTCCTCGCCGGGCTCAAAGCGCGGCATGCCGAAGACCCGGGTGCCGAACTCGCCGGTCCAGCCACCAGGCAGGAGCAACTCGAAACGGTCGTCGCTGCTGCCCTTCCAGGAGTCGAGGACTTGAAGGGAGGCGCGTGTCCAGACAATGCCGTCGCGCCAGCTGTCCAGGCCTTCGACCCGAACGTGCACTACCCGATCCGAGCGCGCCAGGAGGTCGTCGACATCCAGAGCCAGGGCGGTACTCGAGTCCACCGAGCCCGGCAGGAACAAGACGCAACCCAACAGGCACAGCGCCACTCCTGCCGACCCCTTTCGCTGGCCGCTACGCAGGCCGATGCCGAGCAGCAGCAGCAGGGGCACGACGGCCGCTCGCAGCGACCAGCCTGAACTCGAGCCGCCATCCTCGCCAGCAGCAGCACAGCCTCCCGAACTCTCGTGGTCGACCCCGCCTATGCACGGCGACGAGCCACAGGGGTACAGTTCCGCGATTCCCAACGCGTCATCCGCGCCGAGAACCCTCACCAGGTCGCCGTCCTGGTAGTCAATCCGCATCACAGCACCCGGTTCCTCGGAGTGCGCCAGGCCGAGCAGGTGCCCCAGTTCGTGCAGCACGATCGACTCGTAGTCGGTGCGGACCTGGTTGTCGTCCAGCGACCAGTTGTAGTGCACACCGTTGAAGGAGATGTCCGCATCCATCGTGACCCCACCGGCCCCATAGGACACGGTCGTCAGGGCGATTACCTCTTCACCGAAGGGCCAGGTCGTCTCGATGAAGAACAGCGCAGACTGGCCGTCGACCTCGGCGACTTCGGCACCGCAGACCTGGTCCGGGTCCATGGACGGGGGCAGCCGGTGTGGACAGGCCTGGCCGCTGAACACAGGACCCTCGCGAAACGAGACGTCGGAGCTCGGCAGCGCCGCCCAGCTCTGCAAGGCCCTGCGGGTCGCCGCCTGCAGCAGCGGCTGATAGAGGCGCCCGCCACCGAGAACATGCTGCCGGATGACAATGGGCCCATCGTCTTCGACCTCCCAGTGCAGCGGCTGGGGGTCGTCCCCCTCGGACAACGCGAGCGTAAAGCCGTGCGCAAGCCCTGCCCAGGACAACAACAGGGCGGCTGCCAGGAACGCCGCACAGTGGCTCGAAGGTCTCATTGACGCTCTCCTGAACGGGTGTTAGAAGCGGCGCCGCCATTATCCAGTGTGTCCCGGCAAAGATCGACCAGGGCACCACGGAGTTCTCATGACTACACCCCGTCTGCGCTTCGCCCCGAGCCCGTCCGGCTTCCTCCACATCGGCGGTGCCCGAACCGCACTGTTTTGCTGGCTATACGCCCGTCGCCATGGTGGCCAGTTCATCCTGCGCGTCGAAGATACCGACGCTGCTCGCTCCAGCGAGGAATCCATCCAGGCGATTCTGGACGGCCTGCGCTGGCTGGGCCTTGACTGGGACGAAGGCCCCGAGACCGGTGGGCCACACGCGCCCTACTTCCAGAGCCGCCGCAAGGAGATCTACCGGCAGCACGTCGATCGACTCATCGAAAGCGGACACCTGTATCGCTGCTACTGCAGTGCGGAGCTGCTCAAGGAGAAGCGGGAGCGGGCCCAGAAGGAAGGTCGCAAGCCGGCCTATGACCGCACCTGTCGCGACCTGGGACCCGACCAGCAGCCCGACGACCAGCCCTATGTACTGCGTCTCAAGGCTCCCCTCGACGGCGAGACCGTGGTGCGCGACCTCATCCGTGGCGACGTGACCTTCCAGAACAAGGAACTCTCCGACCAGGTCGTAGTGCGCTCCAATGGCGACCCCCTCTACAACTTCGTGGTCGTGGTCGACGACGTAACCATGGGCGTCACCCACGTGGTGCGCGGCGACGACCATCTCAACAACACGCCCAAGCAGATCCAGTTGTACGAAGCGCTGGGAGAAGCTGTGCCTCTGTTCGCCCACGCGCCGCTGATCCTGGGCGAAGACAAGAAGCGCCTGAGCAAGCGGCACGGCGCGACCAACGTGATGCAGTACAACGACGAGGGCTACCTGCCCGACGCAATGGTGAACTTCCTCGTACGGCTCGGCTGGAGCCATGGTGACCAGGAGATCTTCACCAGAGACGAGTTGTGCCAGTTGTTCAGCCTCGACACCGTCGGCAAGTCTCCGGGAGTGTGGAATCCCGAGAAGCTGTCCTGGCTGAATGGCCAGTACATCACGGCCATGACCGGGCTCGAGCTTGCCGAGCAGATCGCACCGCGCATCGCCGCTGCCGGCCATCCCGACTGCGCTGCCGACGAGCTCATGGCACAGCGCATCGATACTCTCAAAGAACGCGCCCGGACCCTGGCCGAGTTGGTCGAGCAGGGCGCTTTCTACTGGAACGCTGCCGACGACGTGACCTACCAACCCAAGGCGCGGCGCAAGTTCCTGAACACCGACACCAGCCCGCGCCTGGAGGCGGCACTGGCCAGCCTCACCGAGCTCGACACCTGGGACGAGGCTGCGCTGGAGAGTGCTTTGGGCGGAGTGCTCGAGAAGCTGGATGTCGGCATGGGCAAGCTGGCTCAGCCGATCCGGGCGGCGATCACCGGCACCACCGTCTCCCCCGGAATCTACGAAACACTCGCTGCCCTCGGCCGTGAGAAGACACTGCATCGGCTGGACAAGGCGATCGGCGTCGCTGGCGAGCCCCAGGACGAGGTGCACGGAGAGGCGACGGCATGAGCAGTGTCCTGCTGATCGACATCAAAGACATTCCCGACGACGGCCTCGACCTGCAAGTCAAACACGACGAGCCGAGCTACCGTCGATCACTGGCCGAACTACAAGAGGGCGACGCAACGGAAGCCACGGGCAGCGCCTCGTTCCATGTGGACGCCTGGAAGGAACGTCTCGATGTGCGAGGTGACGTCCAGGCCCGGCTGAGCCAGAAGTGCTCCCGTTGTGCCAACTCGTTCACTCAGGGCGTGCAGAGGGACTTCGTGCGAGTGTTCCTGCGATCACCGAAGTACCAAAACGAAGAAGAGGTCGAACTCAGCAGCACGGAACTGGACCGCGACGAGCTGTCCGGTACCCAGCTGGACCTCACCCAACTGCTCCACGAGGAATTGGTCCTGGCGCTGCCGGCGAAGCCGCTGTGTATGGCCGACTGCAAGGGAATCTGTGCGAGCTGCGGAGCCGATCTCAACCACAGCGAATGTAACTGCGAACCCGAACCTGACCCCCGCTGGGCAGTGCTAAGCACCTTCGAGGTGGACAACTAGCAAGCCAGTAAATCCCTCGTTCGTCGACACAGGTGCTTGACAGCGGCAAAGCGAGGGAGATAATTGCGCCGCGCTGAGCAAAGCTCGGCGCTGCGAAGGAGTTTCCACACCATGGCTGTTCCCAAGAGAAAGACCAGCAAGAGCCGTCGGGACAAGCGTCGTTCCCACGACGCGATCCAGTTCAACGTGGCCCTGGTGCGCTGCGAGACCTGTGCTGCCTGGAAACAGCGGCACCACGTGTGCCAGGAGTGTGGCACCTACCGCGGCCGCAAAGTCTTCGACATCGAAGAAGCCTAGAGCTCCTCGAACCCGGCCCCTGCGGGTTCCCTCCCCACATCACTTGCAGGCTGCGCCTGCGCAAGAAGGCGGCAGACCCCTGTGCGCATAGCCCTTGACGCAATGGGGGGAGACTTCGCCCCGGGACCGAACGTGGCTGGGGCCATCGAGGTCTCCCGGTACGGCTTTCAGGTCCTCCTGGTCGGCGACGAAGCGGTGCTGCGCGAGGAAATCGCCGAACGTGGTGGGCTGCCACCGAACGTCCATCTGCACCACGCCAGCGAAGTCGTAGAGATGGACGACAAGGCCACCTCTGCGGCTCGCCACAAGCGCGACTCTTCGCTACGCGTTGCCTTTGAGCTGGTGGCACATGGACAGGCCGATGCAATGGTCACCATGGGGCACTCCGGAGCCGCCATGGCCAGCGGACTGTTTGCCTGTGGTCGCCTGGATGGCGTGATCCGCCCCGCCATCGCCACGATTTTTCCCGGCAGCGCCGGCCCGGTCGTATTCCTCGACGTCGGTGCCAACGTCGACTGCAAGCCCGAGTACCTGCTCCAGTTCGGCACGATGGGCGCAGCACTGACCCGGGCCGCCTTCGCCGTTGCAAACCCACGAGTGGCAATCCTGAGCAACGGCATCGAGGCCGAGAAGGGCACTGAGTTGACCCGGGCCTCTGCCGAACTTCTCCAGGCAGCAGAAGGCATCGAATTCTGTGGCTACCTCGAGCCCGGTTCGGTGTTGGAAGGCAAGGTCCAGGTAGTGGTCACCGACGGCTGGACGGGCAACATCATGCTCAAGACCGCCGAAGGCATGGTGCAACACATCAAGGGCCTGATGCGCGAAGCGGCAGACCGCAACGTGCTGAGCCAGGCGGGCGCCTTGCTGATGAAACCGTCTCTAAGCGCGGCGATGTCAGACCTGGATTCCAGCGAGTACGGTGGTGGTCTGTTGCTGGGAATCAATGCCGTGGCGGTCATCGGGCACGGCGCTGCAGATGGCAATAACGTCGCCAAAGCACTGTGCTTCGCCGAGCGCGTCGCCCGCGCGCGCCTGCTCGACCAGATCCGTGAGTCGGTAACGGAACAGCGACAGGCAGTTGAAATGCCCCCTGGGGGCGAGTAGAATCGCCCAAAGCCACGAGGCTTTCCGCCAAAAAGGCTTTTATTTCAGTAGTTTATGGGCTTATTTGTCTGCGCCGGAGTGGCCGTTCCAATAACCCATTCACAGCTTGCAGGGAGTTGAGTCCATGTCCGAGTCGATCGAAGCAAGGGTGCGAGAGATCGTCGCCGAGCAGTTGCAAATCAGTGCCACCGAAATCAACTTGGACTCTTCGTTCATTGATGCTCTGGGCGCTGACAGTCTGGATATTGTAGAACTCGTGATGGCCATGGAGGAGTCCTTTGAAATGGACATCCCCGACGAAGAGGCCGAGAAGATCCAGACCGTCCGCAATGCAATCGACTACATCAAGGCGCACAGCAACTAGTGATGCGTCTCCGGAACCCTCTGACCCGGGTTTCGGAACCACTCTCTGCGGCCGGACTTCGAGGGGCAGGACCGCCCCGTTGGAGTTCGGCCGATCTGTACCTGAGGGACTCTGGTTCAACCATCCCTCCACTGCCGTCAGGCCCAAGGAGTTAGTCCATTGAGGCAGCGAGTCGTAATCACTGGAATGGGTAGCCTCTCCTCCCTCGGCAGTTCGTCCAGCGAACTGTGGGAAGCCCTGATGGCAGGCCGGAGCGGGATCGGCAAGATCAGCCTGTTCGACACCACCGACTACCCCGTGACCATCGCCGGAGAGGTGCAGAACTTCGAGCCGGCCCGCTGGATCCAGCCCAAAGAGGTCAAGAAGCTCGACCGCTTCCTGCAGCTCTCGATCGCTGCCGCGCTGATCGCCGTAGACGATTCTGGTCTCGAGGTCACCGACGCCAATGCCCGCGACATTGGCGTCTACATTGGCTCGGGCATCGGCGGCGCCGACTCACTCTGCAGCGGCAGCGCGCTGCTCGCCGACCGCGGGCCGAAGCGGGTTTCCCCCTTCCTCATTCCGCGAATCCTCATCAACCTGGCCTCGGGCCATGTCTCGATTGCGCTGGGCGCGAAGGGACCCAACTTCAGCCATGTCAGCGCATGCGCAACCGGCAGCCACTCCATCGGCGAGGCCTTCCGCCTCATCCAGTACGGCGGCGCCAAAGCAGTCATCGCCGGCGGTGGCGAGGCCGCCGTCATCCCGGTGTCAGTCGCTGGCTTTGCCAAGATGCGGGCTCTCTCGACCCGTAACGACGACCCGCAGCGCGCCAGTCGCCCCTTCGACCGCGACCGCGACGGCTTCGTCATGGCCGAAGGCGCCGGCATCGTGGTCCTGGAAGAACTCGAATTCGCCCGGGCCCGAGGCGCCCGCATCTACTGCGAGCTGAAAGGCTACGGCGCCAACTCTGACGCCCACCACATGACAGCACCTGCTCCTCACGCCTGGGGTGCATTGGACTGCTGGCCGGGCTGCCTCGACGATGCCAAGCTCAACCCTGAGGACATCGGGTACATCAACGCTCACGGCACCAGCACGCCGTTCAACGATGTCGCAGAGACCCAGGCGATCAAGGGCGTCTTCGGCGACCACGCCTACAAGTTGGCGGTCTCCTCCACCAAGTCGATCACCGGTCATCTGCTCGGTGCCGCCGGCGGGATCGAGGCGGTGATCTGCGGACTCGCACTGACCCACGGCGCGTTGCCGCCGACCATCAACCTCGACAACCCGGACCCGGGTTGTGACCTCGATTACATTCCGCACCAGGCCCGCGAACAGAGCGTAACGAACATCCTGTCCAATGCCTTCGGCTTTGGCGGGACCAACGCCTGCCTCGTGCTCGGGAAGATGGAGTAGCCGATGCGTATCGTGCTGGGAGCAGATCATGGCGGCGTGGAGTTGAAGAACCAGCTGGCCGAAAAGCTCCGCCGTGGGGGGCACAGCGTCGAAGACCTCGGCACTGACGGGGCCAGTTCCGTCGACTACCCCGACTTTGCCCATGCGGTCGCGTCCTGCGTGGCCTCCGACACCGCCGATCGGGGCATCCTGGTTTGCGGCACGGGCCAGGGGATGGCGATGTCCGCAAACAAGGTGCAGGGCGTCCGGGCCGGCGTAGTCTCTGACGTGTTCTCGGCCCGCATGATCGTCGAGCACAACAATGCCCAGGTGCTCTGCCTGGGTGCCCGAGTCCTCGGGCCTGCTCTCGCCGAATCCCTGGTTGACGCCTTCCTGGACGCCAGCTTCGAGGGCGGGCGCCATGAACGACGAGTCGGCAAGATGGAGCCCACCTGAAAAGCCCCGAGCCGCCCTCCTCATCCTCCCACCAGGCCCCCCACACTGGAGCATTCATGTCCGCGCTGGCCACACAGGATCCCGAAGTCGCAAGGTTCATCCTCAACGAGATTGAACGGCAGGAAGCTGGATTGGAGATGATCGCTTCCGAGAACTACGTCTCTGAGGCTGTGCTCGTGGCGCAGGGCTCCGTACTTACCAACAAGTACGCCGAGGGCCTGCCCGGAAAGCGCTACTACGGTGGCTGCGAGTACGTCGATGCCGCCGAGGACCTGGCTCGTGAGCGGGCGAAACAGTTGTTCGGCTGTCAGCGCGTGAACGTGCAGCCTCACTCGGGCGCACAGGCCAACATGGCGGCCTACATGGCAGTGTTGGAACCGGGCGACACCCTGATGGGCATGAACCTCAGCCACGGTGGCCACCTCACCCACGGCAGCCCCGTGAACTTCTCCGGACGCCTGTACAAGGTGGTCGCCTACGGCGTCGACGAGCAGAACGGCCGCATCGACTACGACGCACTCCGCAGCCAGGCGTTGAGCACCCGCCCAAAGATGATCGTCTGTGGCGCTTCCGCATATCCGCGCGAAATCGATTTCGCTCGCTTCCGCGCGGTCGCCGAGGAATGCGGCGCACTGCTGATGGCCGACATCGCTCACATCGCGGGCCTTGTCTGTACCGGCCTGCACAACGACCCGATGCCGCACTGCGACTTTGTCACCACCACCACTCACAAGACATTGCGGGGGCCACGCGGCGGCATGGCGATGTGCACCGAGGAGTTCGGCAAGGCCCTCAACTCGCGGGTCTTTCCCGGCATCCAGGGGGGGCCCCTGATGCACGTGATTGCCGCCAAGGCGGTCGCCCTGGGCGAAGCGCTGAAACCCGAGTTCAAGGACTACGCGAGCAGGGTCATCGGCAACGCTGGCACCCTCGCGGACACGCTGCTCGCCGGAGGCCTGCAGTTGGTAAGCGGCGGCACCGACAATCACCTGTTGCTGGTCGACCTGCGCGGCACTGACCTCACAGGCAAGGCGGCTGAGCACGCCCTCGATGCCGCGGGAATCACGGTCAACAAGAACACCGTACCCGGCGAGACCCGCTCGCCATTTGTCACCTCGGGACTTCGGATCGGCACGCCAGCGCTGACCACCCGCGGCATGGGGCAAGAAGAGATGGGCCGAATCGGCCAGTGGATCGTGGCGGTACTCGGCGATCCCGAGGATGAGGCCCTGCATCGCCGCATCCGCGCTGAGGTCGAAGCCCTCTGTCACCGCTTCCCCATCTATCCCGACCGGCTCGCAGCCGCAAGAAAGGCCGTCGGCTAGCGGGAGCCGGGAAGCCACCATGCGCTGTCCGTCCTGCTCCCACCTGGCTTCCAAGGTGGTCGACTCGCGCCCCGGCAACGAGGGACAGGAGATCCGCCGGCGCCGTGAATGTGAACTGTGCAGGCATCGCTTCACCACCTATGAGCGCTGCGAGCAGATCGTGCCACTCGTGATCAAACGAGACGGACGACGCGAGGAGTTTCAGCGTGACAAGGTCCGCAGCGCCCTGAGAACCGCCTGTCGCAAACGCGAGGTCACAGCAGAGGTCATCGAGAAGATCGTCGACCGGGTCTCCAACGAGCTGGAAGGCTCGGCGGCACGCGAAGTCAGTTCCCAGGAAATCGGCGAGCACCTCCTCAACGAACTGGCCCAGGTAGACCAGGTCGCCTACGCCCGCTTTGCCAGCGTGTATCTTCGATTCGATACGCTGTCCGACTTCATCACGCTGGCTGGACCCGAACAGGGCCCGCCCTCCGCGGACGACCCGGAGGACGACGAGTGAGCGACGGCCGCTTCACCGACGACCGCCAGGCGATGGCTCGAGCCATCGAGTTGGCGCGCCTCGGCCTGGGTCATACCTGGCCGAATCCGATGGTCGGTTGCGTCGTGGTACGTGACGGCGCCGTGCTCGCCGAGGGCTACCACCACCGCCACGGCGAGGACCACGCCGAGGTCGACGCTCTCCTCAAGGTCGACTTCGAGGCCGAAGGAGCCTGCCTGTACGTCAACCTCGAGCCATGCTGCCACTTTGGCTGTACGCCGCCGTGCACCGACGCCATCCTGCGCAGCGGCGTGAACCGAGTGGTGGTCGGCATGCTCGACCGCAACCCACTGGTCAACGGCAAGGGCATCCAACTCCTGGAAGATGCCGGCATCGAGGTCGTCGTGGGGGTCCTCGAGGAGGACTGCCGGGCGCTCAACGAGGTCTATGCCGTCAATCTCGACAGTCCCCGCCCCTTTGTCACTCTCAAGGCGGCGATCACCGCCGACGGACGCCTGGCTACCCGCACCGGCAAGAGCAAGTGGATCACCGGTGAACTCGCCCGACAACATGTCCACCGAGAACGAGCAGCACACCAGGCAGTACTGGTCGGCGTCGGCACCGTGCTCTCCGACGACCCTGCGCTGACGGTTCGCTTAGAGCCCGACGAGCCCGGCCTGGACAACCCCACAAGAGTGATTCTCGATAGCTCCCTGCGCACACCCACCGATGCCCGGCTCCTGGCCAGCGACGGGGTCGACGTTCTCCTCTGCACCACGCAACCGCAGTTGGCTACCGAGCGAGCCCAGGCTCTGGAACGGGCCGGCGCCGAGTTGATCCCCTGTGGGCCGGGACCTCGAGTCGATCTGAGCGCCGCCCTGGCCGCGCTGTCCGAGCGGAAGATCTCGGCCCTGCTGGTCGAGGGTGGTGCCGGTGTCCACGGGGCCCTGCTGGACGCCGGCTGTGTCGACCGGCTGCTGCTGTACGTGGCACCCAAGCTGTTCGGCGGCTCCGAGGCCCTACCCATGGCCCTGGGCAACGGCACTGACGAGCCAGCTGATGGACTCGCCCTGACTCCGTTCAACGTGACCCGGCTCGGTGATGACCTGCTGCTCGAGGCGCGCACTGCAGATGGGCCAGCGGCAGGTTGGTGGCGCTCCCAGTTGCCCCACTCAGAGGACTCGTAGCATGTTCACCGGCATCATCACCGCGGTCGGCACCATCACGGGCCACAGCAAGACGCCGGCGGGTCGACTGATCGAAGTCCGGTCGAGCTGGGACTCGCCCGACTTCGTACTCGGTGAGAGCATTGCCATGGACGGCGCCTGCATGACCGTAGTGCGCGCGGACGGGCCCCTGTTTGCGGTTGAGGTATCCCCCGAGTCCCTCGACAAGACCACCCTCGGAGAGCGCCGCGAGGGCGACCTGGTCAACCTGGAACGCGCCATGGCCGTGGGGGATCGCTTCGGCGGACACTTCGTCTCCGGCCATGTCGACAACACAGGCACCCTAGAGTCCATCGACGAGGTCGGCTCGTGCCTTCAGATGGCATTCGCACTACCCGAAGACCTGCGGCGCTACGTGATTCCCAAGGGCAGCATCACCGTCGACGGAATCTCACTGACCGTCAACGGCCTCGACGAGGACTCGGGCCGCTTCGACGTGATGATCGTTCCCCACACCCAGAGCGAGACCAGCCTCTGCCAGCGTCAGCCCGGCGACCGGGTCAACCTCGAGGTCGACATGCTGGGCAAATACGTGGAACGACTGCTTGCCGCCCGGCTCCCGGGCTCGTCTGGATCGTAGACTCAGAGCCCGTTGTCCGGTTTCGGGTCAAGCATCTTCAACTCGGCCAGCTTGGCCTCTGCTTTGCCACGAAACTCGCCGTCGGGGTGCTGCGCCACCGCCTCCCCGTAGCGATCGAGCGCCTCCTGCGGGCGTTCCAGGGCCAGTTGGATCAGCACATCGAGAAACACGTCGCTGCCGCGCTCCTCGGGACTGGCACCGGTCATCGCTTCCGAGAGAGCCCGATCGGCCTGGCGGAATTGACCATCGAGGTAGAGGCCATAAGCGAGCGTGTTCTGCATCGCGTGGTTTTCGCGGTCGCGGCCGAGATTGCGGCGCACCCGCTCCAGGCCTTCCGAGATCGCCTCGGGGTCATCGGGACGACCCATGAACAGGCTCCAGGCCAGGTCGTTGTCGAAGTAGGGCTCGGCATCTACGACCATCGGCCACTCCTGCTCGACGATACGAAGTTGGTCGGCAGCCTCGTCCCAGCGTCCTGCCGTCACCAGTACAGAGGCTCGAATCATCTGCACCTTGGGACTGGCTGGATAGGCCTCTGCAAGCCGTTCAGCGATCGCCAACTGCTGTTCGACCTCGTCCGACTCCACTGCGTAGCGCAGCGCGCGCAACTCGTTGTCGGGCAGGAAGGCCTGGATCTCCATCGTTCGCTGCCCCATGACACCCATCGTGGCCGCGACGCAGCCAATTGCAGCCACCGCCAATGCCAGTCGCAAGGCTCGGCCCTCGCCGTCCGAGGCCTCCGAGTACATACGTGCAGGCCACGACGCCCCGACCACGAGCCCCCAGAGAAAACCACCCAGGTGGCCTGCCCAGTCCACCATCGGAAGCAGGCTGAGGAGAGTTACCAGCAACACGACCATCCACATGTCGATGCCGAAATAGTCACGCAGGGGGTGCGGCAAGCGCTGACGATAACGGCGTCCGAAGGCCAGCGAAGCCCCCAGCATGCCCAGCACAGCGCCGCTCGCACCCAGCGACTCGTGGCCGAGGAGCACAGTGGACATTGCCGCACCTAAGGCACCGGCACCCACAAAGGTCACCAGGTAGGCCGCCCGGCCGATTCCGTTCTCGACGTTCCGACCGAACATGTACAGCACCGCGCAGTTGCCCGCGACATGCAGGTTCGAGCCATGCAGGAGCGTGCTGCTAACCAGCCGCCAGTACTCACCGTTGTCCAGCACAGCAGGTGCACTCAGCCAGCCGAGAGACTCTCCCAACCGCAGCACAAACAGTTCATCGACGAGATTCTCGGTGCTGGGCAACAACCAGGACATCGGCCAGCCGAGGGCCAGTTGTACGGCGTAGATACAAACGAGGACGGCAATCGTCCCGACGGTCAGGTACGGGAATGAGGTGAACACTGAGAGGAAACCACGCACCTCCCGGTATTCCTGGGCCGTATACGGACTCCAGCGGCGCAGCGGTGCGTGCCGCAGCGCGGGGCTGGTGGGGCGCTGGGGAGGTGGTTGCTCGTCGTCCACTCGCTTGCCGAGACCTGCTTCCCGCTCTCGCCAGCACCTCTGGGCAACGAGAACGAGGCAAACATAGTGTGGTGGCTCGCCCGCTGCAACGAGCGACTCGCCAGCAGCCGGCCGGCACAACCAGCGGACGGCTGCGACCTGTTCGCGTTAGACTCCCGCCGTCGTGCGACGCTTCTTATCGCAAAGCCGATCGACCTCCCGCATGCTCGCCGTACTGCTGTTCTGCGCCATCCTGCCGGCAATCGTGCTGGCCGTATACGGCGTGCGCGGCCTGCTCGAAGTCGACACCGTGTACGAGGCTGCCCTGCAGGACGAACGCGAGCGCCGAGTCGGACCGCTGCGGGACTCCCTGTTGCGCCACTGCGAGCAGACCCTCAACGCCCTGGACACGGCAGCCAACGAAGCCTGTCGGGGCTCTCAGTGGCTGGAAAGCTCCGACTCCTGCGCCCGGGCTCTACAGGCACTCTCAGGCCGAGCACAGACCGTGGTCGTGTTGGGCAACGGCAAGCGACTCTTTCCAGCGCCTGGCGGCGAAACCACGGACAGCGACTCACCAATTCGCGGCCTCGAGTTGCTGGCAGCATCGGGCAGGGGGAACCGCGACGCGCCCTTCACGCTACGCACACTCAGCTCCGCCAGGCTCAGCATCACTGCAGCCGAGGCCCACATTAGCGGGGCACAGATCCTGGTGGGCCTCGACGAACAACTGCTTCTCAACGAGTTGAAGCCCATGGTCAGCTCTTTCAATCGCGCAAGTCCGGGGCTCTCGGCGCGCATTGTCACCGTGGGCTCGGGGAGGGCGGAGCTGCCCGCGTCAGCGTTGACCCACGTATCGCTGACACCGTGGCTGCCGCAATGGTCGCTGAGCATCCAGAGCAGCGACCTGGCTGAAGCGGGAACCAGCGGTTCGCAGATCGGCCTGCAGATCAGCCTGCTTGTCGCGCTGGTTGCGATCGTCATCGCCGGCGTGTGGATCAGTGGTGGTGCACTGTCCCGGGAGGTCGGCCTTGCCCGCATGAAGAGCGATTTCGTCTCAAACGTCTCGCACGAGCTGCGAACCCCGCTAACGACCATCCGGATCATGGCGGAGATGCTGGCTCTCAACGCCGTACCGGACGACGACAAAAAGGCCGAGTACCACCGCAACATCGTCTCCGAAGCAGAGCGTCTCACTCGCCTCATCAACAACGTCCTGGACTTCGCCAGGATCGAAGAGGGCCGCAAGAAGTTTCAGTTCGGGATGGGTGACCTGGGCGACGTAATCTTCGAGGTCGTGCGCATCATCGGCGACTACGCGGGCAAGGAAGGTTTCGTGATCAGCACCTCGGTGGAACAGGACCTGCCAGCGACCAGCTTTGACCGCGACGCGATCATTCAAGTCCTCATCAACCTCACTGCCAATGCCGTCAAGTACAGCGGCGACGACAAGCGCATCGAGGTCGGCGCACGCCTGGATCGTGGTAACATCGTACTCTGGGTAACCGATCACGGACCAGGCATTGGTCCCGAGGAGTTGCCCCGACTGTTCAACAAGTTCTTCCGCGGTGGGGAGCACCTGACACGAGAGATCGGCGGTACCGGCTTGGGGCTCGCGATCGTGCAGCACATTGTGCATGCTCACGACGGTGAGGTATCAGCTAGATCAACATTGGGTGAAGGCAGTACTTTCGAGATTCAACTACCGGTGCGACAGCCACAGCAGCAGATAGGTACCAAGGGACGAAGATGAGCGCGAAGAAGAAGATCCTCGTGGTGGAAGATGAGCGACAGATCCTGGAGAGTCTCAAGGACTTTTTCATCCTGCAGAGCTACGAGGTCCACACAGCAGCCACCGGTGACCAGGGCCTTGCGCTGGGCCTGGCCGAAAACCCGGACCTGATCGTCCTGGACATCATGCTGCCCGGCATGCACGGCTTCGACGTCTGCCGCGGGCTGCGCTCTGGCGGCTACTCCGGCCCCGTGCTGTTCCTTACCGCCAAGGGAGAAGAGGTCGACAAACTCACCGGCTTCGACGTGGGCGGTGATGACTACGTCACCAAGCCCTTCTCGCTGCTCGAGTTGCACGCCCGAGTCCGCGCCCTGCTGCGGCGTGCTGAGAAGGAACAGCCCACCGAAGAGACCTACGCCTTCGACGACATCTCGGTGAATTTCACCACCTACGATCTGCGTGTTGACGGCAACCCGGTGCGGTTGTCCGCCAAGGAGATGGAGCTGCTGCGCTTTCTTGTCAGCCACCGCGGCCAGGTACTCAGCCGCGATGTCCTGTTGGACAAGGTCTGGAACTACGACTCCGAAGTCTCCACCCGCACCGTCGATACCCACGTGCTGAACCTGCGCCGCAAGCTGCAGGACGGGCCCCCGAACCGCTACATCCAGACTGTGCATGGGGTCGGCTACAAGTTCGTCGGCGGGCTCTAGCAGCCCGTCCTGCCCTGATCGTCACCCGTGACTGTCGTCGTCCACAAGTACGGCGGATCTTCGGTTTCCACACCTGAGCGACTGCAATCGGTCGCCGACCGCATCGTCGAGCGCCGGCGAGACGGACAGTTGCCGGTGGTCGTGGTCTCCGCCATGGGACGCACCACGGACGCTCTGCTGGCCCTGACCCGAGAGGTCACCGACGCGCCCCATCGCCGCGAACTGGACATGATCCTCACCGCCGGCGAGCGTATTTCGATGGCGCTGCTGGCCATGGCCATCGGTGATCGTGGCTACGAGGCTGTGTCCTTTACGGGCTCCCAGGCCGGCATCATCACCACCACCGACCACAACCAGGCGCGCATCATCGAGGTACGTCCGGTGCGCGTCCGCGAGGCCATCGAGCAAGGCCGCATCGTCATTGTCGGCGGCTTTGCCGGGGTCTCTACCGACAAGGAAGTCACCACCCTGGGCCGCGGAGGCTCAGATACCACCGCCATCGCCCTGGCCGCTGCGCTCGAGGCAGAGTCCTGCGAGATCTTCTCCGACGTCGATGGCGTCTACACCGCGGATCCACGGGTCGTCGAGGACGCACACCGCATCGACCGCATCGCTGCCGGCGAACTGCTGGAGATGGGCCTGCGCGGTGCTCGGGTGCTGGCACCCGAGGCCATCGACTACGCCCGGCGCCACGGAGTCACCCTGCACGCTCGCTCGAGCTTCGAGGCCGGGCCGGGCACCGTCATCACCCATGCCCCCCACCCCGGCACTGGCCGGGCCGTCGCGGTCACAGCAGATGCGGCAGCAGTACCGGTACGCCTGGCAGGTTCGGCGGAAGCGGTTTCCTCGATCCTCGTGGCCCTGTCGGAATCGGGCCTGCTCGCCACACACCTGGTTCGCCACAACGAGGGAACTCAGAGCCGCTGCGAGCTGGTCCTGGACACCCGCAACACCGCCGCCTGGGAAGCGGCACTGGAACGTGCCGCGCAATTGGCTGCGCAAGCCGGAGCAGAGTTTCGCGACCACCGCGACCTGGGCACCGTCACGGTCGTCGGTGAAGGCATCGCCGAGCAGCGACGCTGCTGGGAAATTGCCGAGCAGCAATTGGCCGAGCTCGGCATCCTGGCACACCGTATAAGCGGCTCTTCGTGGGGGATTACCGCCGAAGTCTCCCGGTCACGACTCGACGACGTCGTGCGCAGCTGGCACGCAGCCTTTCCGGGCCTTGGCGACAACGGAGACAGCGACTAGAGCACCTTTCCCTTGCAACTGGCGCCCCATCTGTCTATTCCAGCCCTTGGACGCACCCCTCGCCCGTGCCTATGATAAGACCCGTACATAACGATCCAGCCTGGGTACTGCACTTCCTGAGCGGCCTTTGAACGATGATGAAGCACATCCTGACACCAGGGAACCTCTTCACCAGCGCGAGCCTGTTCTGCGGCCTGTACTCGGTGATGGTCTCGGCAGGCGCCGAGCCGCACGAGGTCGACTCCTTCTACACGGCCGCCCTGCTGATCATCTTTGCCGGCATCTTCGACGGTCTGGACGGACGCGTCGCCCGACTTACCAACACCCAGAGCGACTTCGGCGTCGAGCTCGACTCGCTGGTGGACGTGGTTTCCTTTGGCGTCGCCCCCGCAGTCCTGTTGTTCAAGTGGGGCCTCGGTGCCTATGGCCGCCTCGGCCTGCTGGTGGCCTTCCTGTTTACGCTGTGCGGAGTCTTCCGACTGGCCCGCTTCAACATGGACGCACACCAGAACAAGGGTGAGCAGCGGCCGAAGAAGTACACCGAAGGTCTGCCCATCACCTGCGCCGGAGGCATGGTTGCGGTGCTGGTACTCCACCACGCGAAGGTACGAGCCACCGAAGTCGACAGCCACATCTCGGTGCTGTTCCTCACCTTGATGCTGTCGTACCTCATGATCAGCACCGTCGGTTTCCGCACCTTCCGGGAGTTCCGACTCTCGCCAGTCGGGGTCTCGATGATCGCCGTGTTCCTGGCAGCGATGGTTGCGGTGCTGGTGGTCTACGACATCACCTTGTTGCTGGTCTTGATCGGTGGCACCTACATCGGATCCGGACTCATCGAAGAGGCCTTCTCCTTCACAAGGTTCCGACGCTCCGACGACTTCTACTACCTCGGCGAAATCGACGCCGAAGAGGTCGATGAGAACGTAGACGAAGAAGCACCCGCCTAGCGGCCGGCGCTGTTCTCCACCAGGGCTTCCAGGAGCATCCGCAGCTGCTCGCTACGTGGGTCTAGTTCGAGGGCCTGCAGGTAGCAGCGTCGCGCCTGTTTCCAACGCTTGCCGCGCTCGAAGGCCTGGCCTAGGGCCACCAGGTAGTCCTGCTCGCTGACCTCAGACTCCGGGCGCATCTCCAGGTAGGGCGCGCTCCCAGCCACCAGTGACGCAGCGTTTGTCTCCTGGGTCGCATAGTGCAGGTACAGGGGCGCCGAGAACTCCAGCTGCGCGTTGTCATCGGTATTCAGGGGCGCATCCCCACCGTAGGCCAACGCCGCGGCGTGGTGCATCAAGCGGAACGTCAGCACGTCATAGGGATCCTGGACGCCAATGCGCTGCAGATCAGAGGCCAGCGCCGGCTGTTCGAGGTAAGTCGCCAGCCGCTCGGGTCCGGCGAGCAGAGGCGCCGTGCTGCCGAGCAGTAGCACGTCTGCATCCTCGATGGTCGAGAACACCGCCACGTGCCCATAGACCTCCGAGAAGGTCCGCACCATGCTACGAAGATCCCGCTTCGCCATGCCGTAGGTATGGATCCACTGGACAAACACACCCCCTTCCGAGAGGCGCTCTCTGCCAAGCTCGAGAAATTCCCGCGTAAACAGGTTCGACACACCGGAAATCCACGGGTTGCTGGGCTCATTGATAATTACGTCGTAGCGCCCCGGATGCCGGTGCAGGTGGTTGCGCGCGTCATTGGCAATGGCGCGGACCCGGGCGTCCTCGAGGGGTCTACCGTTCAACTCATCGAAGAAGCGCGAGGCCTCCAACACCCGGGGCTCAATCTCCAGCACATCGATGGACCGAACGGCAGGCTGCAGGGTCACCGAGCCTGCCGTGATCCCGGACGCCATGCCGACCACCAGGACCTGCTCCGCATCCGGTCGATAGACGAAGGGCAGGTGGGCGAGCAGCACCTGGGTACGGAGATCCTGCTTCGTGCTGGCGTCTACCTTGCCATTGTTGGCCAGCCAGAGATTGCCGCTACCGCGACTGCGAGCGACGGTCACGACACTGGCGATGCCCTCTGCGTAGTACAGCAGTTCGTAGTCGGAGATGGCGTAGTTACGTAAGGCCTCGTGGCTGTACTCAGAGAGATCGCTTACGTACTTGTACATGCCAGCGCTCATCAAGAGCGGATCCCACGGCGGCCGCAGCCAGAGGGTTCCCAGCAAGACGAGGACCAGGGCCCCCCTGGCCAGGCGGCTACGGAGCCACCGGAGCCGGCATCGCTGCAGCAGGACAAGAGCCAACAGCAAGTCGGCTGCAATGGCCCAGCCCAGGGCAGCCTGGATGCCATGCAGCGGCACCAGCACAAAGCCGGCGAGCAGGGCTCCAGCCACCGCGCCCAGGGTGTTGAACACGTACAGCTGGGCCACATCCCGAGCCACGCTTTGCGGCCGGCCGGCAAGCAGCTGCACGGCAAAGGGAAACATGCTGCCAAGGCACAGCGTGGTGGGCACCATCACCAACATGGCCAGGGCTGCGTGCACGACAAACAGCAGGACACCGTCGCCACCAATGAGGCCAAACAGGTCGACGTACCAGTAGGGCATGAAACGGAACAGGTGATTGGTGCCCCAGGCCGAGAGTCCAGCGCCGACCAGCGCCAGGGCCAGCCAGTCCAACGGCCGCGCGCCAGGGCGGCTGACCTTGATCGAGCCGAACAGGGCGCCTCCGGCCGTTCCGAACAGGAAAGCCACCAGCATCAGCGTAAAGGCGTAGACCGAGGAACCGAGCAGCAGGGTCAGGAAGCGGGTCCAGGCCACCTCGTAGACCATCGAGCAAGCGCCGGCAATGGCCAGCACGGCGAGGATCGTGGCTCGCAGCGGCAGGCGAGTCTCCTGCTCGAGGTTTGCCTCCGGCTCGACCTCGACCTCGAGGATCCGTGCGATCTCCTCGCGTTCCTCGAGATCATCCTCGACGACAGCGGGGCCCTCACTTCGAGAGTGGCTCCAGTACAGCGCCACCAGGCCCACCGCGATGTTGGCAATGGCAGCCGAAACCTCGGTGGTGCGCACGCCGAGGCCCGGCAGCAGGAAGAAGCCCGTAAAACCAGTACCCAGGACGGCACCAGCTGTATTGAAGGCGTACAGCAGCCCGGCCCTTCGACCCACTGCAGAGAGTCGCTCGCTGACGAAGCGGGCAAGCAGCGGGAAGGTCGCCCCCATCGCCGCCGTGGGCAGCACCAGGACAGTGACCATGAGCAGCAGGTGGAAGGCCTGGAAGGTCCAGAAGTTGCCCGGTTCGCTGCCGGCGAACACCTGCCGATAAAGACCCGTAGCGAGGTCTATCAGCAGTGGAAAGATCAGCGCGTAGCCGCCGATGAGTATTTCGAGCAGGCCGTACAGGCGCAGGGGACGAGGCCAAAGGTCGGCAATTCGACCGCTGACCAACGCACCAATGGCCAGGCCCAACATGAACGCAGCCAGCACGGTTGCAACAGCGAGTTGAGTGGCACCAAATACCAGCGTCAGCCGCCGCATCCACAGCAACTGGTACAGCAGGGAGGTAGCACCTGAGACGAAGAACAGGGCGAGGATGGGCACGAACCACCCATCCGCCCGTCGCTGTGTGTCGATTGCCCCCATGGGAGCCCTGCCCGACCCCCCGGATCAGGCTCCGAGTGCGTGTCGGCGCCGCCGAAGCACGAGCCCGCCCAGCAACAGCAGGGTCGGCCCCAGGCCCACAGCAACGCTGCTGCCCTGGCTGGAGCAGGCGCAACCGCCGCCGAGTTCTCGATCTTCGAAGGGCACTTCCGGCCCACCCAGTTCCAACCCATCGTCCGAGGAGTCATCGTCGTCGGAGGCGTCGTCGTCTCCTGCGGTGTCGTCGTCTCCTGCGGTGTCGTCGTCACCGGCGGAGTCGTCGTCGTCTCCTCCAGCGTGCGCATCGTGAATCGACAGGTTGGTCACAGTCCAACAGGCGAGTAGCACAGACAACGCGAGCAGGAATCGGAACTGGCTTGACTGCATGGCTTAATCGCCTCCCTCTTCTTGGTCTCCGTCGGGCTCGCTGGAGCTCTCGCCCTGCCCTTCGGCCGCGGCCTCCTGAGCCTCGCTGGGGCTCTGCGCCTGCTCTTCGGGCGCAGCCTCCTGCTCTTCGGGCGCAGCCTCCTGCTCCTCGGCGGGGGCCTGGTCCAGGTCGGGGCAGCCGTCCTGGTCATCACCGACCCCCATGTTCTCGGCGTTGAGGGGACAGGCATCGGCGGTATCGGGGATGCCATCGCCGTCGTTGTCCGGGTCAGGGCAACCGTCATCGTCGTTCCAGTCGTCGAAGTCTTCAGACTCTGTGGGGCACTGGTCACGGCTATCGACCATGCCGTCGCCATCCTTGTCGCGCTTGTCGGGTGAGGTGAACCGAACGCCACCGAAAGCACGTAGTTGCGGCGTACCTAGACCACTTATGCCGCTGCCGGCACCCAACTCGAGGACCACTCCTTCGGTCGGGGTGAGGGCCACCGACAGCGCCCACTCCGCGGTGGTCTTGCTGTGTTCGCCCTGGTAGGCAGCACTACCCCAGACCTCTGCGCGAATTTCGATTCGGCTCAGCGCGGTCAAGGCCACGCCCGCCTTCCAGTTCATGCCCACCTGGCGGACAAAGCCGCCGTACTCCACCTTCGGTCGCAGGTGCAGCGGAGCCACGTTGACCAGTGCGCGGAAGCCCTTGAGCCGCAACTCGGCGAGGATGTCGACCGCAAAACTGACGCCGCCTTCACTTAGGTAGGGGCTGTTGATGCCCGTCGGGAAGGACACAGGCAACTGCACACCAAGACCGAACTTGCGCTTGGCAGGGTCGATGATGCGCACCTTGGGCACCAGCGTGAGGTCGCCGATGCCGGCACTGTCACTGTCGGGTAGGGGGAAATCACCACCCGTTGGGTCCGCTCCCCAAATGGTGACGGGAATCACAGGCAGGTGGATGCCGAGATCGGCCACACCGAAGCCGATGGCACCGTGCACGTCGAGCCCGACCATTGACTGGACCAGGACGCTCCACAGCTGGGGTTTCTCACCGCGATTGTCGTACAGCGCGAACGGGCGATCCGCGACAAAAAAGGTGATGCCGCCACCGCCCTGGAGCAGGTGCAGGGTAGAAGGGCTTGCCACCACACCCAGGCCGGTACCATCTACGTCGTAACGCAGGTTGTGAATGTTGAACACCAGCTCTTCGGCATGCTCATCGCCGTGGGCCAGCGCAGTGGCGGCTGGAGTCACCAGCGCCACCAGGGACAGGAGTGCCAATGCGGGGAAAAATCTGCTCATGTCGTCCTCAGGCTGGGCAACCACAACAACCGCCAGGGGCGCGGGAAGGCTACCACGGTCGCGGCCGCACAGCATGCTCAGCGAGAGCTTGCGTCCCGATCTGCACACTCGCGTATTGTTCACAGCCCCTTGGCTCTCCCGACTGCTAAACTTCTCGGATCGAAAGATGACCGCCGGCAACCGTCACGACTGGAAGATCGACCGCCTCGAGCAGCGCTCCCGCGAGCAGGAGCAGGGCCCCGAGGTGATCCTCGACCTCGCAGAAGCCTACTTCCAGAAGGGCTACTACTACGGTGAGGGCGAGGACTGGTTCCGCAAGGGGATGGACCTGGCCGAGTCGGTCCTGAGTGACCACGGCAGTTCCGCTCGAGCCTACAACCTGCTCGCCAATGCTGCGTACGGCCTGGGCGACCTGGACCTCGCCGAACTTCACTACAAGGAGGCTCTGCAGCACGAACCCGACGACTCCCTCGCGCACGTCGGTCTGGGCAACCTGCACAAACAGCGCGGCAACCACAGCCGTGCCATCGACGCCTTCACACGCGCCACCAACCTCGACCCGGATCTCTGGCAAGGCCACTACAACCTCGGTGGAGCGCTGTTCTCCGAGGCTCGCGGCTGCGACTTCAGGGGCAGCGAAGAGCTGATGGACCGGGCCATCTACCACCTGGTGACCGCTCTCCGCCTCAAGCCCTTTGAGAGCTTCCTTGGCAACATCTACCGGGACCTGGGCGAGTTGTTTCTGCACACCCGCCAGTACAGCTACGCCCGGCGCTTCTTCAATCGGCTGCTACAGCACCCTGACCACGGGATCACCGCGCACTACTACCTGGGCCTGACCCAGTTCTCGATGGGCCGCTACACCAGTGCCATCCACCACTTCCGTGAGTTCCTGAAGACAGAGCCACAGTCCGCCCTTTGTCACTCGAAAATTGGGCTCGCATACCTGGAGCAGGGCGAGTGGTCGAGAGCCCGCGATGCCTGTCGCCACGCACTCGGTGTCGAGCCGGACAACCTGCTGGCACGCTTCACCCTGGGCTGCATCGACCTTGATGAGCGCCTCTACAATGACGCTGCCGATCGCTTCGAGGCCATCCTCGCGGAAGAGGCCAACTACTTCCCGGCCTACGTCGAACTGGTCAAGACCTACTACGTACGCGGCGACTTCGGCTGGCTGTTCAGCCAACTACGCTCGGAGATCGAGGCCTTCGAGAGCGAGAGTAGCTTCGACGGCGGCCGCCAGTACTACAAGGGCACCCGAGGCCGCTGCAGGCGACGCATCGACGTCCTGCTCGCACAGATCCAGGAGATGGGCGTCGACGCATTTGCAACTCTCTCGGAGATCGTCGAAGGAGTCACCACCGACTCGCTGCGCTTCCAGATGTGGGAACAGCTGTACGAACTGTCGAGACGGCACCGGGTCGACCAGGTACTCGATCAACTCGAGGAACCTGGCCAGTGGTTTGGTCGCAAGTTGGGTCGCACGCTGCTGCTACTGAGCCAATACGTTCCCGAAGAGGCCGTCACCAGCGCATTCCACGTCGATGAAGAGGCCCTCAAGCGGCGAGCCCAGGGACGCCGCGAGGACGACAATGACCTGCCTGCCTACGCCGCTGCGCTCGACGAGGTACGGACCGAACTGCGCGAGTACCAGGCCTACCTGCTCCTGGCCCTGGCCGTGAAGGGTACCGCCACGGCCGAGGACTTCCTGTCCGACTTCCTCGAGGACGAGCAGCGCGAGTTGCGGGCTTCGGCTGCCATCTCTTTGCTGTTTTACGGCAACCAGCGAGCCATCTGGATGCTCCGGCAGGAAGCGGCGTTCCTTCCCGACCCACATGCGGCTCGCCTATCGCACCTCATCGAATTGGGGATCGCGCGCTGCGAGCAACAGGAGAAAGTCATCGACCTGGAGGAAGCCACCCGCAGCAGGCCGGCCCGTGGAAACCGGAGCACGGGCCGCGAGAGTTGCACCCTCTGCGGCCGCAGCAAGCACGACGTGGATCGCCTCATGAGTGGCAACCGGGTGTACCTGTGCAACCTCTGCATCTCCTACATCCACCAGCAGCGCGACGAGCTGGTCACCTCGGACCAGGAGGAGCATATCTGCTCGTTCTGCAACTCGAACATCTTCGAGGTCCAGCGCATGCACAAGGTCAAGCAGCTCCTGCTGTGTAACGGCTGCCTGGAGACCTGCGTCGGGCTGCTGGCAAAGGAAGAGGTCGAACGCTTCCTACGCGGATTCTCCTAGCCGACTAGCGACAGATCCGCGCCAGGCTCGAGTCGATCTCTGCCCCTGCGCCGGGGTGAGCAACTCGCTGCACATAGGATCGGCAGTCGAAGCGGGGGCTGTTTTCCGCGTCGTGGCAGCGAGTACAGGTCGAGGTGCTGATGGGCAATCCCGGGCTCGGCCGCACACCCATCCGTCCAGCTTGCTTCGCGTGCAACTGCATCGGTCCGTGACAGGCCTCGCACTGCACGTTGAGCAGGGAGCTGTCCTGCTGCACGTCGACAAATCCGCCGGGCTCGGCAAAGCCCGTGGTGTGACAGCCCAGGCAGCGCGTATTGCGTGTCTCCCCACGCTCGGTGAGGTGCAACCAGGCCTTCGCATGCGGACCCCGAGCCCAGTGCGCAACCTCTTCGGCGTGACAGGCAATGCAGGCATCCTGACTGCCGTATTCCTCACCCGCCGGGGCCGGAGGAGCGCCCTGCAGGTCCGCGGCCAGCTTCGCCAGTTGGCCACCGTGGAAGTCCTCCAGCCTGAGCTTCACCGCAGCATCCTCGTCCAACTTGGGATCCACCAGCACCAGCGTCGCGACCGCCAGGTGTCCGCCAAGTTTCATCTCGCCCAGCGCGCGCACGGCAGCAGCACGGGTCGCCTTGGCGTCGGCAAGGCCCCGGCGCACCGCCTCGGGGTCCTGGAGGGGATCGGCGCGTGGCGAGCCGTCGAGGCCGACCGCAGGGGGCTGAGTGGTTTCGCCAGCCAGGGCACGTCCTTCCAGGCGAGCAAGGCCTTGTTTGCGAGCCAGGTACAGGTCTTCCATCGAGGCGACCTGGCGCAGCGCCCACTCCTTGTCGCTCTGTCTACGTAGATCGCGGTCCACTCCGGCGGCGAAGACCAGGTCGAGTCGATTCAGGGCCCGGCCCAGGGGCTCAGACTTGAGCCACAGCTTGCCGTCTCGCCAACTCGGCGCCGAGCTCTCTCCCCGAACCGGTGGACTCAGCACCACGTCGACGTCAATGCCGCGGTCCCACCAGCGACTGAGATCCCGCATGCCTGCGTCAGTAAAGGCAACGACGAGGTCGATCCTGCCGACCTCGGCGCGCGCCTCTGCGAGAGCCGAGGTGACCGCCTCGCTGGCGTCGATCGTCGGGACTCTCGAGCGCACACCCTCGTTGTCTGCAGCGCCGACCAGGCCCAGCAACACGACCCTCCGCTCGCCGGCCTCGGCAACGAGGTAGCGCCGATAGCGCCCGCCAGCCAGTCCGGGATCCAGGTTCGTGGCGACCAGTGGCAGGTTGAACTCCGCGGCCAGGTCTGCAAGTTCGACGGGTTCGACGACTTCGAAGTCCGCATTGCCCGGAAAGAACGCCTCGGGCTGAGTCTCAGCCACCAATTGCAGCAGAAGCCTCGCACGAGCCCGGTGCTCACCGCGGATCACCTCGGTTCCCAGCACCGCGCGACTGAGGCAGGTCGGACCCTCGACGAGGAACGCATCCGGGATCAGTTGTCGCAACGACCGAACCAGTGTGGTCCGCCTCGCCATCCCACCCGAGGGAGAGCCCGGGCAACCGCAGGGGTCCAGTTCGCCGCGCGTATCCTGGCTGTAGAACAAGCGCAGCCAGGGAGGATGATCCGGCTCCGCAGCCGGATCAGGCAACTGCCAATCGTCGCGGTCGGGAGGCGGCCGCTTCGCCGCCTCCGTGCCCCCACCGAGAGCGCCCAGGGTTGGCGGAAGATCCGTTCGCACTACGCCGTCGGAGTGCTCGACTCGATCGTTGTTCTGCCAGCACCCCGGCAGGCAAAGCACCAGCAGTACCAGGAGGAGGCAAGGCCGGCAGCAGGGGTACATCGTCGCGGGTCACTCTAGCTGGCATCCCGGACCAATGCGGAATGCCGAGAGCCCTGCCGCCCTGGCACAATCGGGCACAAAGCAGTACTGGTCTTCGGAACACGCGCTGCTAGTCTGTCGCACGGATCAACCCTGGAGGTCGGATGAAAGCCCCCGCAATCGCGCTGTTGCTGGCCACCTCACTCCTCGCTCCGGCCTCCGCCCTCGCCGTCCAGGGGACAGGGGCCTACCAGGTCCTCTCGAACAGTCGCAGCCACCGCGTGGCGACCCCGGCGGTCCAGGACCGCCTGTCGTCGAGTTCCGCATGGCAGGACTTCCTGCAGCGGCGCGGCGGAACATGGAGGGTGCTCTGGGACGAAGCGACAGCGACACCCATACGGTTCTACGGCACCGGCTGGGCGGTCGATAGTTCCGCCCTCGCGGCCGATCCCAGCGCCTGGCAGATTGGCAACACCATCCTCGCCGAAGAGTGGGCCCTGCTCGGCGGCTCAGGTGCCATCGACCTCGACGACCTGAAACCACTGGTGATCGACCGAAGTGCCGGGATCACAACCATCACCTATCAACGGACCTGGCGTGACCTGCCCGTTCTGGGCGCAAGGGTATCGCTTCGCTTCAAGGCCGGACGCTTCGTCATGGGGCAGTTCGAGTCGATGCCGGGAGTCGCTGTTCCCCACCAGCCCAGGATCAGTGCAAAGCAGGCCGGGTCCACCGCGCTCGCAGCCATGTCCTGGCCGAAAGGCTCGACAGAAGTCCCCGCGCCTCCCGAGTTGCTGGTGTTGCCCCTACTACGCGGCCACAGCGCCGACTACCGGCTGGCCTGGAGCATCTCGCTGCGGGCACCGCAGCTACCCAGCAGCCGCCAGGCGCTGGTGGATGCACACAGCGGCGAGTTTCTCGGCTGGCGTGAACGGCTGCGCTTCCTCCAGGGCCAGGTGCTCGCTGAGCACGATGACCGGTTCCCCGGCAACGGGCTGGTCACCTCGGCCATGCCGCACGCCGAACTCAGCGGAGCGGGCTCGGCGGTACAGGCCGACCAAGACGGACTGTTCACGCTGACCACCAGCGAGCCCATCGAACTGCACTGGAGCGCCGGCTCGGAGTTCTTCGACATTCGTGCCCTCGACCCCCACGGACGTGCGGTCTTTGCCGCCGAGTTCGAGGAGGACGGCGACATTCTGCTAGCCAGCGCGGATGAGACTCTGTCGAACGCCGATGAGCGCCGCGAGCGGGCCCAGATCGATGCCCACATCTCCACCCACATCGTTCGTGACCAGGCCCTCTCAATAAACCCGAACTTCGCCTGGGCCCAGGACAGCGTGATTACCCGGGTCAACATCACAGACAACCGCTGCAACGCCTGGTTCGACGAAGAAGCGACCCTCAATTTCGTGATCCAGGGAGAGGGCTGCAACAACACTGCTCGGATTGCCGACGTCATCTACCACGAGTACGGCCACGGCTTTCACATCTTCAGCATCATCCCAGGCGCAGGCGGCTGGGGAGACGGGTCTCTGGGCGAAGGCCTGGCCGATTACATGGCCGCGTCGATCACCGGCACCCCAGACATGGCCCCCGGCTTCTTCCGGCAGACCGACGCACCCCTGCGGCAACTCGACAACAGCGCACGCTGGCCCGAAGACATCGAAGAAGACCCCCACGCCACCGGACTCATCATCGGTGGGGCTCTCTGGCACCTGCGCCAGGCACTCGCCGAGGAGTACGGCGAACAGCAGGGCGTAGAACTGGCGGACTTCCTGTACTGGCAGGCAGCACGACGCGCCAACGACATCCCGACCGTCTACCAGGAGATCCTGCTGGCCGACGACGACAACGGCAACCTGGGCGATGGCACCCCCAACCAGTGCATTATCGAGGAAGCCTTTTCGCGGCACGGCCTGGCCGGGGGCTCCATGCCCGGCGGCAGCCAGGTCAGCCACGACGCGCCAACAGATCTTCCCGAACCCGGCCAGGACATCCCCCTCGAGTTGTCAGTCACCTTTCCGAGTCTTAATTGCTCGGAGGAATCCATCACCTCCATCCTGCTCCACTACAGCTACCAGCCAGGTGAAGACCCCGATGACTTCTCGATCGCGACGATGACAGACTCGACCGGTTCGGGACTATTCATCGGCGCGCTCCCCGAGCCACCGGAGTCCCGCTTTGTCCGCTACTACATCGACGTGCTCAGCGACACCGGGGAGTTGCTCGTCCGCCTCCCAGAAGGCTCTCGCAGCGACCCATGGTACGGACTGTGGGTGGGAGCCACGGACAGCCTGTTCGAAACCGACTTCGAAGACGACGACGGCGGTTTCGCCCACGAGCTCCTCTCGGACTCGGATCAACTGGGTGCCGACGACTGGCAGTGGGGCACGCCGCAAGGCGCCGAGAGCGATCCCAGCGCAGCGTTCTCTGGAACTCGGGTATGGGGCAACGACCTGGCCCTCGAATCCAACTGGAACGGTGCCTACCAGCAGGACGTTCACAACCTGCTGCGCAGCCCCGACATCGACCTACCGGATCTCGGGGAAGGAGACCGCATCCTGGTCCAGTTCCGCCGCTGGCTGAACGTCGAAGACGGTTACTTCGACCAAGCGCTGCTGCTCGTCAATGGCAGCGAGGTCTGGCAGCAATACGCATCCTCGGACTCAGACAGTGCCAACCGCCACCACCAGGACCACCACTGGGCTCTGCGCAGCTACGACGTCACCGACTTGGTCCTCGGTGATGACAAGCTGGAAGTCGAGTGGCACCTGGTTACCGACGGCGGCCTGCAGATGGGCGGCTGGACCCTGGATGACTTCCGTGTCCTGCACGTCGAGGAGGAAGGCGAGCCTCCCGGCGGTGACGACGATGACGCGGGCGACGACGACGATGTCGACGGCAGCCCGGTTGCCGGAGTCCTCAGCGCCAGCGGCTGCGCCTGCAGTACAGGCGCCCTGACCACTGCTCCAGGGGGACTCGTCGCCCTGGCCTTGCTGCTGGCTGGGATTCTTCCGCGGCGAAAACGAACCCGGAATTCATGACCCACAAGGGGCTGAAACGCCTCGTCGGGCTCTGTGTACTGGGGCTCGCGCTGTTCTCCAGCCCCGGGCTACAGGCCGACCGTCCCCTTCCCTCCTGGCTTGAGTACCGCAGCAGCGTGAGCTTGCGGCAGGGAGTGCTCCACTGGTCGCAGGGTAATCTCGACGCTGCAGAAGCGGCCTGGAGCGAAGCGGTCCGCTTCTCGCCCAACAATGGCGCGGCCTTGCTCCTGCTTACTGCCGTCCACGTAAAACGGGGGCGTTGGCAGCAGGCTGCAGCCAGCAGCGTGAAGCTCGACGCCAGCAACGAACAGAGCATCGACGTCGATCTGCTGGCCGCCCGCATCGCCGTCGAGCTGGGCCACTTCGACGAGGCCCGAGTCCGTTATCAGCGCGCGCTGGAGCGCTTCCCCAGCGACCTCCGCGGCGAGTTGGGCCTTGCCCTCGTCGCCGCCCGAGGCCCGCGCGATTGGCCGGAAATGGCGGCTCGACTGGCTGCCGCCCGCGCCCTTCGGCCCGAGTTCAACGCTGCGATGCTGCCGCAGAACCCAGGTTGGAACGTCCTCGCTGACGACGAGGAGTTCTTGCAGCAGTTGAGAGTAATCCTCGGCCTCCCCTGAGCCTCAACTCCAGGCTGACTCAGCGGCACACCGCCCCCCCCAAGCAAAGAGCCCCCGCACCAACCGGTGCGAGGGCTCCTCGTTGGGTTCCGATGGGAACGGGCTACATCATGCCCATGCCACCCATGCCACCCATGCCACCCATGCCACCCATACCGTGGTCGTGACCACCGGCGGGCATCGCGGGCTCAGGCTTGGGAATCTCGGCGACCATTGCCTCGGTCGTCAACATCAGGCCGGCGATGGAAGCGGCGTTCTGCAGAGCAGAGCGAACCACCTTCGTCGGGTCGATGATGCCAGCCTTGACCAGGTCCTCGTAGTCACCAGTGGCGGCATTGAGACCATAGCTACCGGTACCTGAGCTGACCTTGTCGACGACAATGGCACCCTCGAGGCCGGCGTTGACGGCAATGTGACGCAACGGCGCGGTGATCGCCTCCTTGACGATCTCGAGACCGAAGCGCTCCTCGCCATCGAGGTCCAGGTTATTCAGGACTCCGAGACTACGAACGTAGGCGATACCACCACCGGGGACGATGCCCTCCTCGACAGCTGCACGAGTCGCGTTGAGAGCGTCCTCGACGCGCGCCTTCTTCTCCTTCATCTCGACCTCGGTGGCAGCACCGACGTTGATCACGGCAACACCGCCGACCAGCTTGGCGAGGCGCTCCTGGAGCTTCTCGCGGTCATAATCGGAGTTGGTGTCCTCGATCTGGACCCGAATCTGAGCAACGCGCGCCTCGATGTTCTCCTTGGCGCCACTGCCGTCAATGATCGTCGACTTGTCCTTGTCGATCGTGAGACGGGCACAGCTACCGAGATCATCGAGCTCGAGTTGGTCGAGCTTGATTCCAAGTTCCTCAGCCAGCACACGTCCGCCGGTCAGGATGGCCATGTCCTCGAGCATCGCCTTGCGACGATCGCCGAAGCCAGGGGCCTTGACGGCGGCAACATTCAGCGTGCCGCGGATCTTGTTGACGACCAGGGTCGCGAGGGCCTCGCCCTCGATGTCCTCGGCGATCAGCAGGAGCGGGCGGCCGGAACGGGCCACCTTCTCGAGCACGGGAAGCAGGTCACGCATATTGGAGATCTTCTTCTCGTGGAAGAGGATGTAGGGCTCCTCGAGGGTGACCTCCATGCGCTCGGCATCCGTCACGAAGTACGGGCTGAGGTAACCACGGTCAAACTGCATGCCCTCCACCACGTCCAGGGTGGTGTCCAGGGACTTGGCCTCTTCGACGGTGATGACGCCCTCCTTGCCGACCTTCTCCATGGCCTGGGCAATGATGTCGCCAATCGTGCTGTCGTTGTTCGCGGAGATGGAGCCCACCTGGGCGATCTCCTTGTTGTCGGCGACGTCACGGCTGTTGCCCTGAAGGTCGGAGACGATGCTGCCGACGGCCTTGTCGATGCCGCGCTTCAGCGCCATCGGGTTGTGACCGGCAGCGACCAGCTTGGAGCCAGCCTGGAAGATCGCCTGGCCGAGCACCGTGGCGGTCGTGGTGCCGTCACCGGCGACCTCGTTGGTCTTGGAAGCGACCTCCTTGAGCATCTGGGCGCCCATGTTCTCGAACTTGTCCGAGAGCTCGATCTCCTTGGCGACGGTGACGCCGTCCTTGGTGATCGTGGGAGCACCCCAACTCTTCTCGATGATGACGTTGCGACCCTTGGGGCCGAGGGTGACCTTGACCGTGTCGGCCAGGGCGTTCACGCCGCGCAGGATAGAAGTACGGGCGTTGGTATCAAAACGAATCTCTTTTGCACTCATTGTCTTATTACTCCGTCACGATGCCGAGGATATCGTCCTCGCGAATGATGATGCGCTCCTCACCGTCAATCTTGATCTCGGTGCCGGAGTACTTACCAAAGAGGACACGATCGCCCTCCTTTACCTGCGGGGTGATCGTCTCACCGCCTTCGAGGGTCTTGCCAGAGCCTACGGCGAGGACGATGCCCTCTGCCGGCTTCTCCTTGGCCGAGTCGGGGATGTACAGCCCGCCCTTGGTCTTGGCCTCACTCTCTACGCGTTTGAGAAGGACGCGGTCCTGCAACGGCTTAACGTTCATTTGATCTCCTGCAGTCTGGTTGTTTCGGCACTGCCGAACCTGGTTGGCAAATTGATAGGCGCTGCGATCAGGCGGCAAAAAGCCACAGTCGCTGCCTCGGGGTGTTTAGCCATCCCAGAAAGGCTGTCAAGAAAAAATCTTCAGATCTTGTCGAAGCCGCGTGACTACTGGAGTCAAGCGGCGGGCGCGAGTCGGGCGCGGCTACGCTTGCCCTCCATGGGCAAGCGATAGAACCTTCGCAACTCGGCCAGCAGGGGCTCTACGCCCTTTTCCAAGCGCTCTGCGAGGTAGCAAGCGTAGCGTGCAGCCAATCGATGGGCATGCAGGTAGCGGTCCCGTTCATCATCGCTGAGGTGTGGCTCGAGCCGCGGTTCGCAAAACAGACGACGCAGCAACGCACGGGCGCCAGTGCCGCCGGTAGTCCCCCAGTCCAACAACAAGCAGGTGCTTGCCTTGTCCACCTCGGCCTGGAACTCCAGGTCCAGGAGGCGAACCAGGCGCTCCTGGCGCACACTCCACAGCAGCATCAGGAAGTGGGACACACCCTCGGTAGCGTGGCAGTGCGACTGCAAGCTGGGAGACCTGTCCAATTCCTCCCGCACCTCGTCGCTCAGGTACAGGGCAACGGACAACTCACCCTCTCCGGGACTGAGAAGGAGTTGCTCGTGGGTATCTACCAGGATGGGAGGCACCTGGCCTTGCCGAACCAACGCCTCCAGTTCCTGGTCGCCGATGACGAAATCGATGGCTCGCTGCGGTAGCTCCAGGCTGTAGATCGCTTCGAGGTGCCGTTGGATGCCTTCAATCGGCGCCAGCGAGGACTCGACCAGCCTCAATGCAGGGCCCCTCCGCCGGTCGGTGGGTCACCCTCTTCGAGGCTGATCCCGAGCGTACGCAAGCGGCGTGCGGCCTGCTCATCTCCGCTCTCCCGCCAGCGCCGGTAAAGATTCAAGATGTCGGTGTCGTCCTGCCGGCCCCGGTGGGCTACTTCGCTGAGAAGTCCGACACAATCGCCAAACTTGACTGAGAGTTCGGCGAAGGCGTTGTCGCGAGATTCGGCTCGGCGCCCGGCGGTTATGACTGCGAGATCGCCGTAGGCACTCTCGGCGAGCCCGGCGTAGTACCTCATGTTGACAGTGGAACGACGCAGCGACTGCGAGAAGAAACCGAGTACGTACAAGGTGGAGTCGGCCAACTGCTTGAGGTCGCGAAGATTGTTCGAAGAGCTTCTCAGGCGGCGGCTCTCCAGCAACCGGATCGCCAGGGGACGGTCATCAACACGCTCACCATTCACTTCAAAGAGGTTGGGGCTGCGGCCGAAGTGGGTCAACAGGTTGACCAGGTAGAACTCGGTGTCGTCCCGGACCTCGGTGCCGTGAACCTTGCGTGCTGACCGAACCTGGTCGAAAAAGAAGGAAAACAGGTTGTCAGCGACCAGGAGTTCCATTTCTCGGGTCCTCTCGGTTGGGGGCTACGAACTCCAGGTCGACCCGAAGTCGAGCATCCACGATCCCTCTCTGCCTCTGCTGCCCCCTGCCCGGGGACTCCATTCCTTCTTCCGCTCCTCCCGAATCCACTTATCTACCGGGATCATAACTCTTTTTTCGTCAATTCAACTGGCCTCTCCTGGCAATTCATCGACTTCCAGGTGCCAGAGCTCTGTTTTTCCTATCGACAGAAACCCACCAGCCTTGACCCCGAAGGCCCGGAAAAACGGCAGGAATCGGTTGACAGCCCCCCAGTCGGGCAATAGATTGCGCCGTCCTTCACCAGACTCTGGAGACCACATGGCCCGCGTTACCGTCGAAGATTGCCTGGAGCAGGTAGAGAACCGCTTCGCACTAGTTCTCCTCGCCGCTCAGCGTACCCGTCAACTCATGAAGGGTGTGGAGCCTCTGGTCGACAACACCGGCGACAACAAGGAAGCCGTCACCGCTCTGCGCGAGATCGCTTCCGGCGACATCACCCTCGACGACCTCGCTCGAATCCGCGCGGAGAACGAGCGTACCGACGAGTTGGAGCGAAGTGCTCTCGCCGAGAACGCCGCCCAGGCTCGCGCCACCGCCCTCGAGAAGCTACAGGCTACCCAGGCCGCCGCCAGCGCCGAAAGTGTCAGCGCTGCCGCCGAAGCCCTCGGCCTTACCCTCCCCAGCACCTCCGCCTAGCAGGACCCTTCGTCCGGCACACGCCTGACACCACACGTCCTCAGCAACCCGAGAGACTCCCATGAGCAAAGCTGCATTCACCTCACGTAAGCTCGAAACCGCCCCCTTCGACACCCGCGTCGTTGCCAGGCAACTCAGCAGCGGACTGATCTCCCACAAGGACCTCGCAAAGCACCTCAAGGGTGTCGAGGACTCCAGTGACAATGCCGAGACGATCACCGTCACCCTCGCCGAAGAGGAAGAGGAAGAGGTCGCGGACGACGCCGAAACCGCTGAGGATGGCGACACCGCGAACGATGAAGCCGAAGCCGAAGAAGAGGCCGTAACCGAGGCCTGAGCCCAGTCCCCGGACTTCGCCCCCCCCCCGGCCCCCGCGCGGGGGCGCCCCCCCCCCGCCCCGGCGGCCGACATTGTCCTTGGCATTGGGGTCCGCCTTCGCGTCCAACAAGATACCACAGAGGTCGAACTTCCCGGAAAGTGCTGCCAT
>CAZBDA010000033.1:0-41141 GCA_964490445.1 uncultured Rickettsiales bacterium
CCCGAGCCCGAGCCGCCTCCAGCCCCCTTTTCGGTGCGTGTGCGGACGACCACCACCTCGGTCTTCACGGGCAGCGATGTGCATGTTCGGGTGACGGTCAGCAACCCCCCGGCGACCCCCTGCTCGGTCATCGTCCTGTGGTTCACCAAGTACGGCGATCCGAAGCTCGTCAGCACGACTTCGACCCGGTCTCGTTCCGCCGACAAGCTGGTCTACGAGGCGCACTGGACGGCGAGCTCCTCGATGGCCACGCCCAGGACCCAGTACCAGGCCAAGGCCACCTGTGGCGGCCGCTCGAAGAAGAGCAAGACCGGCTCCATCTCGTTCATCCCCTAGCTGCCCTTCGAGTTGTCCATTGCCCCGCCGATCTGTTGAAATGGCGGCATGACGTGGCGCCGTACCCTCTTGCCCCTGCTCGTCTCGATGACGTTGTTGAGTTGGCCCTCAGGCTCGGCATTCGCGCAGGGGGACCGCTGCGACGGAGAGTTGTTGGGTCGGGCGTATCCCGAGGTCAGCGAGCAGTACGAGAGGCTCCGGTCTGGGGGGCAGCCCGCAGTGACGTGGATGCCTGGTCAGGAAGCGACGCTCGACGATCTGCAAACATGCGAAGGGCGAGTTGGTCGCCGGGCGACCTTTTTCCTTGCGGTTGCCAGCCTCATCAAGGGCGACCTGGTTCGGGCTCGCAGTCTCATGCCCATACTGCTCGACTTTGCTACGCCGACCGCGAACCTGGAAGACGAGAAGAGCCAATACCAGGAGTTGGACGGGTGGCTCAGACAGAGGGAGGCTGAAGAGCAAGAGCGGCGTTTGGCCGAGGAGCGCGAGCAGGCGCAGCAAACCGAGGCGGACCGGGCACGCCGCCAGGAGGCGGACCGGGCACGCCGCCAGGCGCAGGCGGACCGCCGTGCGCGTACGCGCGAAGCGCCAGCCACCCGCGAGCCCGGGCTGCTCACGGTCAATTCGTATCCCTGGTCCGAAGTACACGTAGACGGAACCCGGGTGGGCTACACCCCGTTGCTGGAACACTCGGTGCCTGCGGGACTCCACACCATCCGCCTGGTGTTTCCGGGCGCAGGCAACCGGGAGATCACCGAGAAGGTCGAGATACGGCCCGCCAAGCACCTGCGGATCGTAAAGAGGCTACCCCCCTCCGAGCGTCGCGCTGCTAGCGATGCAGCGCTCGCGGAACGAAGTGCCGCCGAGAAACGTCGCCTCGCAGCCGCAAGCAAGCGGACGACGTCTAGGCATCGTCGGGGCGGGGTCGGGGCCACGCTGCTGGCCTTGGGTGGTAGCGTCGCCGCCGCCGGATTGGTCCTGAACGTCGCTTCCTACAACGAGTACTACCAACCGGGGGTCTCGCAGGCCCAATACGAGGAGGGTCGTGGTCTCACAGCGACTGGCTTCGTGGTCGGGTTCGGTGGCATCGCGGTCGTCGTGGCCGGTGTGCTCACCCTGGCGAACCCCTTCGGACTGCCCAACGGACTGGCTCTGGCGCCCGGTCCCGTGACGACATTCTCGGCGCAGTTCTAAGTGCCGTGATGGGCATCTCTCCAGGCGTTTTCTGGCAGCAGGCTGCTCTCTCCCTCGCCGCCCTGGTGTTGCTGGCCGGCTGCGTGATGCCGCCCTGGGAAGAGAGGTATTGGTACGACGCCGATGGAGACGGGGTGGGTTGGGCGGATGACTGCGACGATGGGGACCCGGCCAACTTTCCCGGCAACCTCGAGGCCTGCGACGGCCTGGACAACGACTGCAGTGGGGTCATCGATGACACCATCGATCGCGACGGCGATGGTGTGTATGACTGCCAGGATTGCGACGACCAGCTCGCCGATCGGCAGTACTGCTTCACCGAGGTGAGCGTGGGCGAGTGGCATACCTGTGGCGTCACCAATCGAGGCTACGTGCAGTGCTGGGGCTACAACGGGGCCGGGCAATCGGAGCCACCACCCTCGGTTAGCGTGAGGCAGGTACGCGCGGGATATGCGGACACCTGCAGCCTCGACGCGGCTGGTGAAGTTCGATGTTGGGGGGGGGATTTCTACAGTCTGTCCGATGCACCGGCGGGCCCCTTCGATTGGTTGGGGGACGGATGGTCCGTCGATCATGTCTGTGGCCTGCGTTCGAGCGGGGTCGTCGACTGTTGGGGAAGAAATTCTGATGACCAGACCGAAGCACCGCTGGGGAATTTCTCTCAGGTGAGCACCGGTTCGGCCCACAGTTGTGCGATCTCGCGCAGTTCCTCATCACTCGTGTGCTGGGGAAGCGACGCCCACAATCGGTCCACTCCTCCCCCGGGAGCTTTCACCCAGGTCAGTGCCGGGTATCAGCACACCTGCGGTATCGCCGTTGGCGGCTCGGTGGAGTGTTGGGGTACCAGTCCAGCCGGGGGGACTAACCCGCTACCGTTCGCGTTCACCCAGGTAAGTGCGGGTCAAAATCTTACCTGCGGGGTCACCAGCGGCGGTTCAGTGGAGTGCTGGGGTGCCAACGGTGACGGGCAGGCCGATCCGCCTTCCGGGACCTTTACCCAGGTAAGCGCCGGGAAGTGGCACAGTTGTGCCGTCGATACTGAGGGGAAGGTGCACTGCTGGGGGCTCGGGGCTGGTCAAACGCCTACCGAGGACTGCGATATTTCGTACGGACCCTTCAACTGCGGCCAGTCCAACCCGCCCTAGCCGCCTGTTGTCCCGAACGGTCCCCGGCACTCCGGGCGCGGGTCGATTCCCAGCGGTGTCTGTTAGGCTGCGCCCACCATGAGCGACGTCGCCATGCCACGCTACGCTGCCACGATCGTGCTGTATCGGCCGGACCCGGACGCGCGCCTCGGTTTTCGCGTGTTCATGGTGCGACGCAGCATGGAGAGCCGCTTTATGCCGGGAGCCCACGTCTTTCCCGGCGGGGCCGTGGAAGAGGGGGACCAGGCCCCCGGCACCGAGCAGCGACTGGGGGTCGCCGTCGACGAGGCGAAGCTGCGCTTTCGTGGCGAGGTCGATGGTGCGATGGCGCTGGGCCTGCTGGCCGCAGGAGTGCGCGAGCTGCACGAGGAGGCCGGGCTCGAACTGGCCGATGCCCGCGAGCTGGTGCCTTTTGCCCACTGGATCACGCCTTCGTCCGAGCCGCGGCGCTTTGACACCTGGTTCCTGGCCTCGCCGCTGCCCGAGGGCGGCGCGCCCGGCCACGACGATTTCGAGGTGCACGACTCGCGCTGGATCGACCCCGCAGTGGCAGTGGCCGACTATGACCGCGGCGACATGCTGCTGGCGCCGCCCACCTACCACACGCTGTGGGACCTCAGCCGCTTTGGTTCGCTGCCGGCCTTTTTGGAAGATGCGGCCCAGCGGCCCATCCCCCCGGTGCAGCCGCGCATGCGCAGCGACGATGCCGGACTGACCTTCCTGCTGCCTGGGGACCGTGACTACCAGGCGCCTGCCAGCATGCCCGGGCCGACCCGCATCATTCTCGGCTCTGGTGGCAGCTGGCTCATGCAGGAGTGCCGATGAGCGAGCAAGCTGCGCCGCGAACGGCTCGCCGTCGGCTGGTCCTGGTGACGTATTTCTTCCCGCCCGAGGAAAACGCCGGGGCGCGGCGTCCCTTCCAGTTGCGCCGCTACCTGCCCGAGCTGGGCTGGGACGTGCGGGTGGTCTGTCCGCGCCTGTCCAGCGGGGGCCAGCGCGAGGACTCCGCCTGCCTGGAAGTGGCGCGTGGCCGGGTCGGCGAGTGGCTGCGCACCCTTGTCACCGCCGACGAGCGGCCCCTGTTCGAGCAGTGGTCGGGGGCCTCGACTCAGGGCCATGACCAGCCTGGCGACTCGACCCGGGCTCGCGCGCTGCGGGCCGCCCGGGGCCTGCTGCTGCCCGATGAGCAGGCGCCGTGGATCGGCTTCGCCCTGCGTGCTGCCCTGCGTGACCCCGAGGTGTGCTCGGCTGACGTGGTGCTGGCGACGGCGCCGCCCTACTCGACCCACGTGGCCGGCGCCCTGCTTGCTCGCAAGCTGGACGTGCCGCTGCTGGTCGACTACCGGGACCCCTACAGCCTCAACTCCATCTACCCGCCCGGGGCGCTGGACCGGCCCCTGCGCGAGCGGATGGAGCGCAAGGTGCTCGCCGGGGCGCGGCGGGTCACCGCCGTCTCGGACGGCTATGCGCGGCGCCAGGCCGAGTTCGGCGACTGCGAGGTGACTGCCATCCGCAACGGCTGGGAGCCGTCGGACGGCCAGGCCCAGCGGGAAGTGAATCCGCCCGGTCGCAAAGACCCCCTGGTGCTGGCCCACACTGGCACTGTGTATCCCGTCGCCCACGACCTGGACTCGCTGGTGGGCGGCATCGTCGCGGCGACCGGCCGGGGCGTGGCCCTGCGCATCGCATCCTGCGGGACGGGCGGCCGCTTCCTGCGCGAAGCCCTCGAGCCCCACGGGCTGGCGGCCATTGTCGACGATTGCGGCAAGGTCGACCGCGCCGAGGCGGTCGCCATGCGCGCGGAGTCTTCGGCGCAGGTGCTGTTCCTGCCCAGCCGGCCCGAGGACGAAGGCACCATCCCATCGAAGGTGTTCGACTACATCGTCAGCGGCCGCCCGGTGGTCGCGGTGGGAGATCCTGCCTCGGAGCCGGGCCGGATCCTGGCCGACGCCGGCGCTGGCACCGCCGTGATCAACGCAGAGCAGGTCGCCGATCGACTCGAGCTGCTGGCGGCAGCCCAGGCGGCAGGGACCCTCGCCGAACACGACGTTCCCGAGGCCGGCGCCGCGAAGTACTCGGGCAGGGCGATGGCGGAGAAGTTCGCCGCTCTGCTCGACGAGATGCTGGCGAGCTAAGATCGAGTCGATGCGAATCCTCTGGGCAAGCAAGGGCTGGCATTCCCTGGACCGCAACATCGTCGAGGGGCTCGCTGCTCGCGGCCACGAGGTGGCGCTGCTGACCATGGCCAAGCCGCGCTTTGACTGGCAGGTACCGGTCCTGGGCCGGCAGATGCCGGCGCTGCTGGGGCCGCTGTTCGGGCCGGGCCAGGTGCGGGCCGCCTGTCTGCAGTTCGAGCCCGATATCGTGTTCGGCAATTTCGTCACTACCTACGGCAACTACGTCGCCCGCGGCACGCCGAAAGGCACGCCCGCGGTGGCCGTGGGTTGGGGTAGTGACCTGCTACTGCACGGCCGGTGGCCGGTCGTCAGCTTGCTGACCCGCTCGGCGCTGCGCAACACGCAGTTGCTGCTGGCGAACGCCAGCCACCTGGCTGCGGCAGGTCGCGAACTCGGTGCCGAGCAGTCCGAAGTGCTCGCCTATGGGATCGACACCGACCGCTTCCTGCCCGGGCTCGAGGCACCCCAGGGATGGCCGGGCGGCGCGGCCCCGACGCTCATCTGCACCCGCAACCTCAAGCCCCTGTATGACCACGCAACGCTGATTCGAGGGCTCGCTCTTTGCTCCCACGAGCCGGCGGCGCAGCTGGTGATTGTCGGCGACGGACCCGAGCGCGACTCCCTCGAGGCCCTCGCCGCCAGCCTCGGCATCGCCGACCGGGTGGTGTGTACCGGCCGCATCGAAAACCAGCTGCTGCCGGCCTGGCTCGCCCAGGCGGACGTGTGGGTCTCGGGCGCGCACTCCGATGGGCTGCCGCTGTCGATGCTCGAAGCGATGGCAAGCGGCCTCAAAGTGGTCCTGGGTGACTTGCCAATGGCCCATGACTGGCACGTGGACGGAGTCTCGTGGACCTTTCCCATCGCTGATCCCGAGGGCTGCGCGCGCAGCCTGGAAGCTGCCCTTGCGGCGCCGCCACCGAGCGGGGATCCGAGCCCCGGCCGGGCGCTGGTGCTCGAGCGCGGCAGCATCCGGTCGACCGTGGCAGGCATCGAGCGCATCTCAGCGGGCCTGATTTCGGCTGGGGATAGCTGATGGCGAGTCCCTCGGTCGGCCTGCGGCTGTTCTCCCACGGTGCCGTGTACACGGGCGGCATCTTCTTGATGCGGGCCGGCAACTTCCTGCTGCTGCCGGTCTACACGGCGCTGCTGACGACCGCCGAGTACGGCACCGTCGGTGTGCTCAAGCAGACCGTCCAGGTGCTGGTGCTGCTGGCCCTGTGCGGGCAGGAATTGTCGATGCTGCGGCTCGGGATCCAGAAGGAGTCCAGCGAGCAGCAGCGCGGCATCCTGGCCGGCACCCTGTTGTCCTTTGTCATGGGCCTGGGGCTGTTGATCAGCTGCCTGGCCGCAGTCACCTGGCCCCTGTACCAGGACTACCTGGACGGCATCCCACTGTGGCCGCTGGGCGCGGTCGCGCTCAGCTGGGTTGCGACCACCGCGGCCTTCCGGCTCATCCTCAGCAACCTCCAGCAGCGCGAGCAGCCCCGCGAGCACACCAAGCTGAACCTGCTGCGCTGGCTCTTTCTTTTGGTCTTTGTCGGCGTGTTCGTGGTCTGGCTGCGCTGGGGCGCGCTGGGCCTGTTGCTGGCCATCAGCCTGTCCTTTGCCCTGGGTGCGGTGTGCGGCTTGCGCTACCTGCCCGGCGAGGTGCGCTTTGGCATCGACCGGGGGGTGCTTCGCTCCGGGCTGTCCTATGGCCTGCCGATTGTGCCCCACGCGCTCGCTGCCGCAGTGCTGCAGTCCGCTGACCGGATTGTGCTGGCCGGCCACAGTGGCCTCGAGGACGTAGGACGCTACACCCTCGCAGCAGCCCTGGCGTCCATCGTGGTGATGGTGTCGGGCGGACTGCATCGCGCCTGGTCGCCGTTCTTCCTGCGCGTGGATGCCCAGGGAGATGCTCCCGACTGGAGCCATGTCCGGCGGCTTTCCTTCTTCGCCCTGGCCGGGGTGGGAGGCGTCTGTCTCGGCGTCGGCTTGACGGCGCGGCTACTCATCGACATCGCCGCCAACAAGGACTACGCCAGCGCCGATACCGCCATCGCGATCCTCGCCTTTGCGGCCTTTGTCAGCGCCTATTACCTGGTGGCTTCGGCGGTGATCTTCGCCGAGCAGAAGTCGGTTCGCTGGATTGCCGCGGTGACGATCCCGGCGATGCTGCTCAATGTCGCGCTCAACCTCGCGTGGGTGCCTTCCTGGGGGCTCAATGGTGCGGCCTGGGCGACGCTGGTGTCTTCGGCGGCGATGACCCTGGGAGCTGGTGTGTTGGCGCGACGGACCCGCAAGGTGCCGTTCAAGTACCTGCGCGGGCTGTTGTTGTTGCTGCTGGTTGGCGGCCTCCTTTGGTTTGGGGTCAGCGCCTCGTGGCCGCTGCGCCTGGCGCTGGGGCTGGGTTACTGCGTCGCACTGCTGCTGCTCGACGGCCGCGACCTGCTGGGTGCCGGACGCTCCCTGTGGCGCCAATTCCAACAGCGGGGCAGCGGGTGAGCGAGCGCAACGAGGCCCTCGAACGGCTGCTGGCTCTCGAGCAGCGTGAAGACCTGTGGAATCGCACCGTGCTGGGCGAGCAGGTCTGGCCCATGCTGCGGCTGCGTCGCTTCCGCGAGGAACTGGTGGGCGCCGACGCTGCGCTGCGAACCACTGCTGAAGCCGCGCCGCAGCGCACGGCCAGCAACCTCGGCAGCGCGGTGGTTTCGGCCGGCAACCTGTGGCGTCGCGGGCCGGCGGCACAGCCAGAGCGCGACATCTGGGTCCTGTCCTGGTCCACCTATCGACGCGGAGCCGATGGCGGGGGCCAGCCCCAGTGCATTTTCGCCGAGCACCTGCGCGAGCAGCTCGGGGAGCGGCTGCTGTTCCTCGAGGTCAACAACGCCGGGATGCCCGACCAGCAGCGGGATGACGTGGTGTTCGTCGACCTGCCGCAGCGCGCCGCGCTGTGGACCTCGCGCGTCGCGGCCGAGGTGCTCGGTCGATTGCCGGGGCTGGCGCGACCCTGGGGCAGCGACTTTCCTTCGGTGCTGCTGTACGAGCGGGCGCTGTACGCGCGGATGATGCGCTCGACCATGCGTCGCTGGATCGCCCGCAGCCGGCCGCGCGCAGTGTTCGTGGTGTTCGGGTACGGCTTGTGGCAGCCGGCGCAGCAGGTTGTGCGCGAGGCGGGCATCCCGCTCATCGAGCTGCAGCACGGAGTCATCTACAACAACCACACCGGCTACTCGGTGGGGGCGGGCGGGGCGCCCGTGCCGGGGGCAGCCCCGGACCACCTGGTCGTCTATGGGCGCACCTTTGGCGAGTTTCTCGAGCAGGCCAGCCCCTACTGGAAGGGACGCTGGAGCGTCGGCGGACACCCCTGGTTGCTGCGCTCGCTGGACGACTCCGAGCCCCGGCAGCAGCGGGTGATCCTGTTCAGCCAGTACGAGCCGGCCATCCAGCGGGCCATCTGCGAGGCCGCCACGCTGCTCGCCGAATCGCTGGACGAGGGCTGGGAGGTGCTGCTCAAGCCGCACCCCGGAGAGGTGGACAGCGAGCGTGTCTACGAGCGTGCCAGGCAAGCCGGAGCCCGCCTGCTCGGCCCGCGGGACGACACCTACCGGCTGCTGCCCACGGCGCAGGCCACGGTCTGTGTGCACTCGACCGTCGCGATGGAGTCACTCGCGGCTGGCTGCCGCAGCGCAGTGTTGCCCTGGTCGCCGCGTCCGTCCTACCTGGCCGCCCTCATCGAGCGCGGCTTGATCGAGCCGATTGACGATCCCCAGGACCTCGCGGCCTGGGTTTGCGCGGGGGGCGAGCGCGACACCGCAGCCGTCGCCCGGGACCTGTTTGGCCGTGGCGAGCAGCGGCTCGACTTCGCTGCCCTGGTCGATCGCCTGCAGCGCCAGTGATCCCCCCGCAGTGAGTGTGGTAGGAGTGCGCCGTGACTGACCCCGCTCCCATCGAGCAGGCGGCTCCGCGCTGGCTTGCTCCGTTGCTTCTGTGCCTGGCCAGCCTGTCGATGCTGCCCGGTGCCTGGTGGGCTGCGTTCCACTGCGACGAGTTCGTCGTGTTGGATCACGTCAGCGACTTTGCCCGGGGCAACTTCGCCGGCTCGGGTCGGCCCGGCTTGCTGTGGATGGTCCTGGTGCCGCTCACCTGGCTCGGAGATCCTGTGGTGATCGCGCAGGCGGCGCGCTTCACGGCGCTGGCCGCATCCGTAGGCACCCTGGTCGGACTCTGGCATCTCGCAGAGCGGGCGGGCAGGGTCGACGGCAGCGACGAGTCCGAGATGACTGCCGCGGCTCGTTGGCCCTGGTTCGGGATGGCAGCTGTCTTGCTGCTCGTCACGACGATGGACTGGCAGGCTCATTCCTTCGAGGTGCGAACCGACACCTACGCGGTGCCGCTGACCTTTGCGGTGATGGCGCTGCTGTGGCGGGCCGAGGTGAGCCTGAAGTCGGCCGTGGCGATCGGTATCCTGGTCGCAGCGACGGGCCTGATTTCGCAGAAGTCCGTCTACAACGCGGCCGGGCTGGGCCTGGGTTGGCTCGGCATGGTGGCGATGTTGGCCTGGAGTGGCCGGCTGCAACTGAAGCGCCAACTGGTGGCCGCAGCCGCGGCGGTGACGACCGCTCTTGTGTTTGTGGCACTTTGGTACGGCCTGATGGCCCTGCTGCAGGCCGACACCGAGTTCGTCGCCAAGCAGATGAGTGCCGCGACGAGGACGGCCTTCAAGGAGTCCACCCCCATGCGCAACAAGCTGCATGCCCTGGGCCTGGGCATTGGCATGGGGCCAGTCTTGTGGGGGATGGCGGCCCCTGGTGCGCTGTGGTCGATCTGGCGTGCGCGCCGTCGCCCGGGCTACCTGGCTGCGCTGCTGCTGGCGCTGGCGATGGTGGGCACTATCTACGTGCACCGCGGCTACTTCATGTACTACATCGCGTCTTTTGAACCCTATGTCGCACTGGTGGCGGCGGTGGCACTGGGCTCGATGTGCCGTGCGCTGCATGCCAGGGTGGGCTTGTGGGCAGCTCTGCTGCTGCTGGGCGCCCTGGTCTTCGGCCAGGGGCTCCGCTCCAGCCAGCCCTTCCACGCCATGCTCGCGACCAGCAACCAGCCGCAGTACGAGGTCATCGAGGCGGCGCGCGAGGCCTTCCCCGAGTCGGTTCCCTACTGGGACGCCATCGGCCTGGTCTCCGGCTACAAGGAGACGACGTTCTTCGGCACGGCCCTGGGCCGCCGCTGGTTCCGACAGGCCGGTGGCAACCAGGCCTTCATCAAGCGTGCTCGCCTGAACAAGCCGCACTTTTACATTCGTAACTACATGACGCGTCGCCGCTACCTGCGACCCACCGAGCGCCACTGGTTGTGGACCCACTACCTGCCCTATCGAAGCAACCTGTACCTGCACGGTGGACGGATGCGGGTGACCGATACGTTGCAGGAACAGAGCTTCGAATCGCTGGTCAGCGGCGAGTACACCGTGTACTTCCGCGGCGGCTGGACGGGCGAAGCCTGGCTCGACGGCGAGCCGGTCCAGCACGGTCAGATCGTCTCGCTGCAAGAGGGAGCGCATCGGCTCAAGGCTGCCAGCGACGGCCGCAACGGTGCCCAGCTGTGGGTGATCCTGGGTCGTGATCGCAAGCCGGCGGCTGAGTTTGCTGCGCAGCAGGTCGACTATTCGATGTTTCCACTGCTCACGCGCAAGCGCTACCAGCAGTACGACGACAAGAACAATGAGCGCTCCGATCTGCGGACTCCTGACCATGATCCCGTGATCGCCCGGGTCAATGCCCGCAAGCGCCTCGAGCGCCACAAGCGCTGGCAGCGCAAGGTGGATCGCAAGGACGGTCGGCCCTAGCCCTCCATCCCCTTGAGCTGACGAGCCTTGCGGCGGGCCTTTGCTCGCAGAGTAAGCAGGCGCTTTTTCAGGGTCTGGTCCGGCATTTCGACCTGGCCGAAGGGGACGAACTCGGGGCGCACGTCGTCACAGCCGTACATGCGTAGGAACTCGTTCATGATGAACGCGACGCCCTGCGGGCTCACGTGCCTGCCATCTTCCAGGAAGAAGCTCTCCGGTCCCTGCCACTGCGCGACCAGCTCGTAGCTATGGAAGTAGTGGACCTCGGGCCGCTCGACCAAAAAGTCCGCTACCGCCGCGCGCAGGCGGGTCTTGCTCTCGCAGTTGGCGAGCACCACGTCGAGATCGCGGAAGGTGGCGTGCAGCGGCACCGGGCTCACTGTGACCAGCACCTGCGCTGAGCAGTGTTCCTTCAACAGGTCGACGATGGCGTGCAGGTTGGCGATGTTCTCGGCGGTGGTAGCGCTGCGGAATTGGAAGTCGCCGCGCTCGTGTAGCGGTGCCGGCGGCAACTCGACTGCGACCAGCCCATCGCTCGTGCGCTGCCAGATCTCGGTGAGACCCAGGGTGATGATGACGAGATCCGCTTCGCTGTAGGCCTCGATCGCGCGGGCGTCGGCCTCGCTCTGCATGGCCAGGATCTGCTCGCGGCTGTCGGCGCGCAGCGACTTGCGAAACGGGTGCTCCCAGCCGTGTTCGCCGGCGAGTGTGATGTCGTCATCGCTGTAGGGGCTGGGTTTGCTGAACAGGTGGCGGAACTCCTGCAGGATGGAGAAGGTGTTGTACTGCAGGCCGGTGGGGTGGAAGGTGGTGTTCATACCGCGCGCCGACAGAACCTCGGTGACCCGTTCGGCGAAGCAGGAGCCGATGGCAGCAATTTTCGTGTCGGCGCCGATCAGCGGCACCTGGGCAAAGCGGGGCTGAGCTTCGCGGTCTCGCCAACGCATCAGGTGGGCTAACTGGTAGTCGCCACGGCGAGTCTTGAGCAACTGTTCTTCGTCGGTCACGGGAAGCTCCTGTGCGGCTGTTATACTGCCGCCGCTCATGGAGCGGGGATGTTGGCTCGGTTGACGACCATTTTCCCAGTGGAATCTCGCAGTGGATCTTCGAGGCAAGCGACTCCTGGTTACCGGCGCGGATGGTTTCATCGGCTCGCACTTGTGCGAGCAGTTGGTTCTGGCCGGCCACGATGTCCGTGCCTTCGTCCTGTACAACTCGTTCAACTCCTGGGGCTGGCTGGACTCGCTGGACGAGGCCGTGGTCGAGAAGTTGGACGTGTTCTGTGGCGACATTCGTGATCCGCACGGTGTGCGCACCGCGGTTGCCGGCTGCGACGTTATCTTTCACCTGGCCGCGCTGATCGCGATCCCGTACTCGTATCACTCGCCCGATACCTACGTCGACACCAACATACGCGGCACCTTGAACCTGCTGCAGGCCGCGCGCGACGCAGGAGTTGAGCGCTTCGTGCATACCTCGACTTCCGAGGTCTACGGCACGGCGCGTTTTGTGCCCATTACCGAGGAACACCCGCTGCAGGGCCAGTCGCCGTATTCGGCTACCAAGATCGGTGCCGACCAGCTGGCGCTGTCGTTCTTCCGTTCTTTCGACACGCCGGTCACTGTCCTGCGCCCCTTCAATACCTATGGCCCGCGCCAGTCGGCTCGTGCGGTGATTCCAACGGTCATCACCCAGATCGCCCGTGGCGCTCGCGTGATCAAGCTCGGCGCCCTGCACCCGACCCGTGACTTCAACTATGTCCAGGACACGGTGTCGGGCTTTGTTGCCGCTGCCGAGACCGATGCTGCCCTGGGCGAGGTGGTCAACGTCGGTAGCAACTTCGAGATCTCTATTGGTGACCTGGCCCGTCTCATTGCCGAGGTCATGGGGGCTGAGGTGAGTGTCGAGCTCGACGAGCAGCGCTTGCGCCCGCCCGCCAGCGAAGTCGACCGACTCTGGGCGGACAACTCCAAGGCCCGGGAACTGCTTGGCTGGCAGCCGCAGTTCGGAGGGCTGGACGGCTTTCGGCGTGGACTGGCGGAGACGGTCGCCTGGTTTGCCGACGAGGACAACCTGCGTCGCTACAAGGCGCATCTCTACAACGTATGAACGCGGCTTTGCCCTCGGTCTGTGTGGTCACCGGTTCGCGGGCGGAGTACGGCCTGTTGCGGCCCGTTCTTTATGCGCTGCGAGCGAGCTCGGCGTTGCGAGTGCAACTCATCGTCACCGGAATGCACCTGTCTGCGCGCTTCGGCCAGACCTGGCGGCAGATCGACGAGGATGGCTTCGCCATCGACGCGAAGGTGCCCATTCTCGAGGATGACGACACAGCGCTGGGCGTGTCGCAGTCTCTGGGCCGCGGCGTAGCGGGTATGGCCGCAGCCCTGGGCGAGTTGCGCCCCGATCTGCTGCTGGTGCTGGGCGATCGTTTCGAGGTGCTCGCCGCGGTGCAGGCTGCCCTCATTGCTCGTGTGCCAGTAGCGCACCTGTGCGGTGGCGACATTACCGAGGGGGCCTGGGACGACTCCATCCGCCACGCGATCACCAAGATGTCGGCGCTGCACTTTCCCAGCAACGCGGCGGCCGGCCAGCGCATCTGCCAGATGGGTGAAGATCCAGCCCATGTCCACGTGGTCGGTAGCCCCGGCATCGATGGGATCCACCAGTTGGAGCTCCTGGACCGTGCTGAACTCGGGCGCGCCCTGGACTTCCCGCTGCAGGATCGCAACCTGCTGGTTACCTACCACCCGGAGACCCTCGACGATCGCCGCCCCGCCGAGCGTTTCGGCGAGTTGCTCTCGGCCCTGGATCGCTTTGGTCCGGACACGGGCTTGCTGTTCACCATGCCCAACGCCGACGCCGGCGGGCACGAGTTGTTCGCGCAGGTCGAAGGCTACGTCGAGCAGCGCTCGCACGCTGCTGCCTGGACCTCTCTCGGTCAGCTGCGCTACCTGTCTGCGCTGGCATTGGCGGACGCGGTCGTCGGCAACAGCTCGAGCGGACTCTACGAAGCGCCGACGCTCGGTACAGCCACGGTCAACATCGGCGGTCGGCAGGATGGTCGACCAAGAGCGTCTTCGGTGGTCGACTGTGGTCACTCTGCAGACGAGATCGGGGCTGCCATCGACGAGGCCCTGGGCTTGGACTGCAGCGCTGTGGCCAATCCTTTCGGTGATGGCCACAGTGCGCCGCAGATCGTGGCCACGCTGGAGGGCATTTCCGATTTTTCGGCCCTGGTTCGCAAGCGCTTCCACCAGGTGGGTCGATGACGCGCCCGACCTACGTCATTGCCGAAGCGGGAGTGAACCACAACGGCTCATTGGATCGCGCGCTGGAGTTGGTCGACGCTGCGGCCCGCTGCGGTGCCGATGCGGTCAAGTTCCAGAGCTTCACAGCCGAGACGCTGGTCAGCGCAAGGGCTGCGAAGGCTTCCTACCAGCAGGAAGATACCGGTTCGGACGGCGGCCAACTGGAGATGCTGAGGCAGTTGCAACTGGGGCTCCAGGAGCACCGCACTCTGCTGGCCCGCAGCCGGGAACGCGGCATCGAGTTCCTGTCGACGCCCTTTGACGAGGCCAACCTGGAGATGCTGGTGACCGACCTCGGCGTGGCTCGGCTCAAGATCGGTTCGGGCGATCTGACCCACGGCCCGCTGCTCCTGCGTGCTGGCGACACGGGCCTGCCGGTCATCCTGTCCACTGGGATGGCATCGCTGGAGGAAATCGACGAGGCAGTGGGCGTGCTGGCTTTCTGCTGGAGCAGCGCTCGGGGCAGCGCGCGGCCCTGCCGGGAGGCCTTCCTCTCAGCCCTGCAGTCGGATGTCGCTATGGCCACGTTGCGCGAGCGCCTGGTGCTGCTGCAGTGCACCACCGAGTACCCGGCGCCCTTTGACGAGGTAAACCTGCGCTCGATGACAGACCTGCGGGAGCGCTACGGGGTGCCGGTGGGATTCTCGGATCACACCGAGGGCATCGCCGCGCCGTTGGCCGCCGTGGCGCTGGGTGCAGCGGTCATCGAGAAACACTTCACCCTCGACCGGAGCCTGCCGGGTCCTGACCACCGCGCCTCGCTGGAGCCGGATGAGTTGGCTGCGATGATCACCGGGATCCGGCGCGTCGAGCTAGCTCTCGGTAGTACCGGCAAGCCCCTGGGCGCCGCCGAGGGCCGCAATCGCCTGGCAGCCCGCCGCTCGCTGGTCGCCACCTGCCCCATCGCCCGTGGCGAGCTGTTCAGCGCACAGAACCTGGGCTTCAAGCGTCCTGCCGATGGGCTCTCGCCGATGTCCTACTGGGACCTGCTGGGCCGCCCAGCTCCTCGGGACTTCGCAGCGGATGAGGCGGTGTCGCTGTGAGCCTTCCGCACATTCTTCTTGCCGGCGGCGGCCACGCTCGCGTGGTGCTGGAGGCCCTGCGTGCCCAGGGGGCCTCGGTGCTCGGCGTGACCGAGCGTGACCCTGCTGGTTTCGCCGGGCTGCCTGGCTTGGAGTGCCTCGGTGATGACCAGGCAATCCTCAGCCGTTCTCCGGACTCGGTGCTGCTGGTCAACGGCCTCGGCTCGGTCGACTCGACCCGGAGCCGTCGCAAACTGTTCGAGGACTTCAAGGCGCGCGGATATCGTTTTGCGACCCTGGTGCATCCCTCGGCAGTAGTCTCCGACAGCGCCACCCTGGGGGAAGGCGCCCAGATCATGGCGGGGGCGGTGGTCCAGGCGGGCGCCATGGTTGGTGACAACGTGATCGTCAACACGCGGGCTTGCGTCGACCACGACTGCCGCATTGGTGCCCACGTGCACCTGGCTCCTGGCACCGTGCTCAGCGGCAACGTGACCATCGACGACGGCGCTCACCTGGGCACTGGCTCTGTGGTGATCCAGGGCATTCACATTGGCGAAGACGCGTTGGTTGCTGCCGGCGCAGTGGTGCTTCGTGATGTGCGGGATGCGGCCACGGTGATGGGGGTGCCAGCCCGCGAGACCAGCCGATGAGGGACGCCGTTTCACTGTGCGTGTCGCCGGACACCACGATCCACCGAGCGATCGAGATCATCGACGAGCAGGCGGTGCAGATCGTGCTGGTAGTCGATGCCGCCGGGCGCCTGCTGGGTACGGTTACCGATGGCGATGTGCGCCGGGCGATGCTGGCGGGCCGGCCCCTCGAGGAGCCGGTCGAGGTAGTGATGAATCGTTCGCCCAGCTCGGTGCCGGGGGGAACGTCGAAGAGTGCAGTCCTCGAGTTGATGAAGGCGCGTCACATTCACCAGGTGCCGGTGCTCGGTGAGGACGGGCAGGTGCTTGGCATCGAAATCCTCGATGATCTCCTGCTGTCCTCCGCATTGAGCGCACGAGGCAGGGCCCGGGCCGCTTCGTTCCGAGACGAAATCCTTCCTTCGCCCAGCGACGAGCACAGCGTGTTGCTGCTGGCGGGTGGGCGAGGCCAGCGCCTGGCACCGCTGACCGAGGAGGTCCCAAAACCCATGCTTCGGGTTGGCCAGAAGCCGATTCTCGAGAGCATCATCCGCCTGCTTGCAGACAGTGGTTTTCGCCACTTCTACCTGGCCGTGAACTACCGGGCCTCGGTCATCGAGGACTACTTTGGTGACGGCTCGGAATTCGGCGTGCAGATCGAGTACCTGCGCGAGGACCAGCCCCTGGGTACCGCCGGCGCACTCGGCCTGCTGCCGAGTCGTCCCCAGGCGCCGCTGTTGGTGATGAACGGCGATTTACTGACAGCCCTCGACCCGAGGCAATTGCTCGCTTTTCACCGCAAGCGGGGTGCGGTCGCGACGATGTGTGTGCGCGAGTACGACATCGAGGTGCCGTTCGGCGTCGTTGCCATGGAAGAGCAGCGCCTGGTGTCCATCGACGAGAAGCCGGTGCACCGGTTCTTTGTCAACGCGGGCGTCTACCTGTTGGACCCGAGCTGCCTGGACCTTGTCGAGCCGGGAGTGCTTATGAACATGACGACCTTGTTCGAGCAACTCGTCGCCCGCGGTGACGAGGCGGCGGTGTTTCCCGTGCGTGAGTACTGGCTGGACATCGGCCGAATGCCGGACCTCGAGAAGGCCCGCGATGACGTCGCCGAGGTACTCGGAAAATGAGCGAAGCAAGAGTGCTGGCCCTGGTGACCGCGCGTGGCGGTAGTAAGGGGGTCCCCAACAAGAACCTGCTGGTGCTGGCCGGCAAGCCGTTGCTGCAGTGGACCTGGGATGCGGCCTCTGCCTGCAGCGGGCTGAGCCGGATTGTGCTGAGTTCCGACAGCGAGGAGATCTGCGCTGCCGGCCGCTCGATCGGCTTCGATGTACCCTTCCTGCGACCGGCTGAGTTGGCCCGGGACGAGACGCCGGGCGTCGCGCCCGTGTTGCACGCTCTCGACGTGCTGGATGATCAGTTCGACTACGTGGTTCTGCTGCAGCCGACCTCGCCGCTGCGCATTGCTGCCGACATCGAGGCGACACTCGCCGGCTGCCTGGCCGCTGGCGCCCCGGCCTGTGTGTCGGTTGCCGAGGCCGAACCCAGCCCCTACTGGAGCTTCACTCTCGACGATGCGGGCTGCCTCGAGCGGCTCATCGATGCCGCCGAACTTCCTGCCCGTCGCCAGGACCTGCCCGCTGCCTATGCGCTCAACGGCGCCGTGTACGCGGCACAGGTCGACTGGCTGCGCCGCAACGGTGGCTTCCTCGGGCCTGAGACGCGAGCCTGTGTCATGCCCCGGTCTCGCTCGATTGATCTCGATGATGATCTCGATCGAGTCTTCATCGAGGCCCTCCTGCAGCAACGCCTGCACGAATAGTCCGAATCCGGCACCAGCGCGGCGACGTGGAGCCGCGCCGATGTAGCGCAGCTCGGCCGCGCACTGCGCTCTGCTCAAGCCTCGTTCTCGAGCCCTCCAAGCCATGGACGCGATTGGTCAGGGCACAGATCTGCAAATAATTTAAAAGGTTTGAATTGACGAATAACAAAAGAGCGAATAGTGTTCCGCTTGAAATCGAGAAAAACTCTCGAGGAGGTTCGGGTGAAACCGTCACCGCTCAGAACAACCTGGCTCTCTCTGCTACTGCCGGCTCTGCTGCTGTCGAGCTGCGTGCAGGAGTGGAGCAATGCTGTGTCCGCGGACGAGTTGCCTGCCAGCCTGCTCGGCCTGGGTGTGGCACCCGACCGGTCCGTGGTGTCTCTGGGCGGCGGTCTCCAGTTCGTCGCCACCGGCTACTACTCGGACCAGAGCACCCGCGACCTTACGGACGTTGTCGAGTGGCAGTCCTGGCGCCCGGATGTCCTGCGCATCTCCTCGTCCATGGACTACGAGGGCTTTGCCGCTTCGGTTGCTCCGGGCGAGTCCCGGGTGCGAGCCCGTTACCTGGGGCTGCTTTCCAACGAACTGCGGGTCACCGTCACGGACGCAGTCATCGAGCAGTTGACCGTCTCGCCGTCTCGTGTCGAGTTGCAGGGAGGACAGGAACTGCAACTGGTGGCCGAAGCTGCGTTCTCGGATGGCAGTCGCGGCAATGTCTCGGGCAGCGTCCGTTGGATCACGGACAACGCGAGCGTCGTCACGACCGGCCCTGCCGGGCGACTCGAGGGTCGCAATCCAGGTACTGCGCGTATTCGCGCGATCTATGAAGCGGGCTCTGGCAGCGTCGAGGCCGAGGCTGTAGTCGTCGAGGTACTTCCCCAGGCAGCGGACCTGGACCCTGCCGACCTGCGCTTCGTCGCCGTGCAGACCACGGTTGCAGACGGCCTGGTGACCTGGTCCATCGAACTCGAAAACATCGGCGAGCGCGCCGCTACAGACGTCTGGGTCGATGTGTGGCTGGATCGCAGTGGCGGTCCCCCGACGGCCCCCACCGCTGGGGACATCTACCAGGTTGTGCCCTTCCTGGCGGGAGGTGCCGAGACATCCATCCAGGTGCAGTTGTCGGAGGTCGAGGCGGGACAGTACAGCTCCTGGCTGCTGGTCGACTCGTTGGCGACCAACCTCGAAGGCACAGCGGGGGAGTCCAACAATGTCTGGGGCCCGGAAGACCTGAACGTCACCGGCCGCGTCGGCGAGACGCCGGGAGCGGGCGGAAGCAGCGGTTCTCCCGGCTCCGATGAGGGCCTCGGACCGGCAGCGGGGGGGAGCAGCGAAGCCCCGGCTGCGGCCGTTGACCTGGCCGTTACCTACTTCGAGGCCTGGTCGTTCACCGAGCCGGACGAGGTCCTGTACTTCATCGATGTCATGAACCAGGGAACCGAGCCGTCCGGTGCCTTCGACGTGGCGGTGTACGGCGACCTTTCGTCGCCTCCCGAGTCGACTACCTCGTCCGATGCAAGCATCTCGGTCGGCAGTCTCGGCCCCGGCCAGACTGACTACCTCAGTGCCGTCATCGAGGGGGTGCCGAGTTCCTCCTGGAGCTCGTTTGTATGGGCGGACGCTGCAGACGATATCGACGAAATCCTGGAAGCAAACAACCTCGGCGAGTTCCAGGTCACCCCGTGAGCGCACGCTGCTCACGGTGTACCCGGCTACTCGCCCCCGTAACGGAATTGGAAGATCAAAGCCATGCCTGCTGAAACGCTGTTCCCAAGACGCTTTTCCCTCGCCACTGCGATGTTGTTCGCTGTGGTTACCGTCGGCCTGTGTTCCGCCTGCTCGGAGCAGGGCGGGGACCTGGTTGCCAGCGAGGACGATCTTTCCGACTCGACTGGATCCGATGGGTCGGAGGACACCGGGCACGGTGACGATGACCGCTTCGGTGAGCAGCCTGACGAAGATCCCAAGCCCGCCGACGAGGATCTGTCTGGCGGCTGGGGCAACCACGACCTGTCCTGCGAGTCGGATGGCGATTGTCTGTCCCACGAGACCTGTGTCAGCTCGGTCTGCCAGGTGGACCGCTGCTCCGGCGGAAGCTACGAGTCCGCTGCCCCGCTCGGCGACAACTACATCTTTTACGGTGACCTGGAGTTCGGCATCGTCGACGGCGACTCCTGGAACGACCAGTACTGGGTCGATGGCTACTCGCCGGGTGGTTTCGCGGCGCCCTATGCCTCGTCCTGGTCGGCGGGTAGCAGCGAGATGACCGACGTGTCCGGCGGTAACTTCCTCGGCACCGGGGAAGAGGGCTACGTCGTGTCGCTCGCGAACGCGCCGGCAGTGGCGGTGCTAACCGGGGATACCGTGACCAATTTCATGGTGCCGTTTGCAGCTGATTCCATCGCTGCGGGTGATTTCAATGCCGATGGAAGTGACGACATTGCCGTCATCGACGAGTCGCGCCTGGCGATCTGCGATCTGGCAGCGAATGACTGCCAGGAGTGGCCCATCGGTGAGGGCGCCGAGCTCATCGACGTCGCCATGGCAGACGTCGATGGCGACACCCGTGACGAAGTGCTCCTGCTGGTCGAGGAGGATGGATACGTCCTGCGGGTGTTGAACCCGGCCTCGGGATTCATCGACGAGCCTGACGAGTACCAGATCGCAGTCGATGACAGCTCCCACAAGGTTGCCGCGGCCGATTTCGATGCCGATGGCAGCGCCGAGGTGGTGGTGCTTGCAGAGGGCGGTTGGTTCGGCATGAACGACGATGAGTTGACCTTGTACCGGGTGGTTGTCAGCGGCGAGGAGGAAGCTGAGTACGAGCTGCAGCAGTTCCACCACCAGGGCAGTGGCTATCGTCGCCTCATCGATGTCACCGCTGGCGACATCAACGCAGACGACAGCGCAGAGATCGTCGCCCTGGACGACCATGACAAGGCCCTCGTGTACCGCTGGAACGGTACCGGTCTCGACCTGGCCTACCAGGAGGACATCCAGATCACGCAGTCCGGCCAGCGCATTGGCATGGCAGACCAGGACCAGGACTCGCCACGTGCTGTGCTCCAAGGGGACCCGAGCCTGGAACCCGGTGCTTCTGTGCCCATCGTGGCCATGTTGCTGCCGCCATACAGCTACGAGTACAGCGCCGGCTTCAGTTCGACGGGCTACGGTCTCGGCGAGACCTTCTCCGAGAACTACAGCGATACGGTCTCGTTGAGCCTGAATGCCGATGTCGGCATCAAGGGCAGTTTCTTCGGCCTGTTTGCGGCTTCCTACAGCGAGAAGGTCGGCTGGAAGACCAGCGAGACCCTGGGCACCTCGCGGACCATGGCGACCGGAGGCCGCTCCGGGATCCGCTCGCAGCCCGAGGACTTCGGCTTCAACTACGGCGCGGTCGTGGTGTCCTGGGGTTGTTTTCACGCTTACACCTACGAGATCAACGATCCGGCTGGGCTGGTCGCGGGTTCCGACGGCGAGGAACTGGTACTGACCGTACCGGTCGACGGCGGTACGGCGATGTTCTCGACCGGTCGCTACAACGCGATCGCCGAGGCCGTTGGCGACCTGCCAATTATCGATGTGCCCTACCGGATTGGTGATCCTCTCGACTACCCCCGCGAGCCAGAGACCCTTTATGGCGAGCCGATCCCCGAGGAAGCGTTCGTGTTCCCGGAGTTGGCCTGGTACGAGGTCTCGGACGTCGGCTATGTCGGTTGGTTCAACACGCTCGGCAACTCGACCACCAACACCTCGACCCACGGCATCGACATGGGCGCCAGCGCCAACATCACCGTGGCCGGTGTGAGCGTCGGAGCCGGCTTCTCAGCCGGCTGGGGCAAGAGCTACAGCCTTACCCTCGGCGATAGCGCCATGTTCAACGGCGGCATCCCGCCGTTCCGGGATGATCCCAACACGCCCGAGGACGAGTACGTCGAGAACTTCTTCCGCGTCGCTCCGATCACCTACATGCAGGACTACACCGACAGCGAGGGCAACGAAGCAGCCTTCTATGTCTCCACCTACATCGTCGACATCGACTGAAACTGCTCTACGAGCTGCCAACCCCAACAATTGATTGGAAATCACCATGTTCAACAAGCTCAATCTGCTGCACCTGCAGTGTCTTCTTTTGCTGTCCCTGCTGCTGGCTCCGCCGGCCCTCGCTGAGGGTGAGGAAGAGGACGGCGGCTCGGACAATCAGCCGCACCCGGATAGTGATCTCAGCGACAGCGAGACCAGCTTCACCGGTGCCGTGATGCTGGTGGGTAACCAGGACGCGACCATGCAACCGGTCGTCCCCGGTTCGTTCTCCAATGACACCGACACCCGCTATGCCTTTTTTGTCGGCAACACCCTGTATGCCGGCGTTGCCGACGAGACCGGCAACACGGTCGACCTCATTGGTGAGTTCTTCTGGTTCGAGTCGTCCATCGATCGCGGTTCCGACTTTTATGTTGGAGTCTTCAAGGTTCGCACTTCGCCCGTGGAACTCGAGGGCTGGCGCCTCGAGACCGGCAACTCGATCCTCTACCTCGATGCGTCCACCGACCTGATGGGCCAGTCCGGCTCTTTCCGTTGGGACTGGTCGGTTCCCTTCGAGTCCTATGGTTGGGACTCGTTCGGCTCGGTCACCCTCGCGACCGAGTACGGTTGGGGTCTCAATGCCGTGGGTTCGACGATGAACGCGACCGGTACAGACGAGGAGGGCGACTCGTACTCGGCTTCCGTGCAGACCAAGGGCTACCTCAATAGTGACTACAAGGTTCACACCCAGTACCAGGTCACGCTGTGGCGCTGGGAGGTCCTGGTGCAGGGGGCTGCGGGTCACATGACCTGGGACCTCGTGCTCAACTCGGGCGACCGGGAAGACCAGAACGCCTACCACGAGTTCTTCCTGGTCATGCAGACCGGAATCAACCAGCCCTTCGAGATCACCGGCCTCGAGTTCGGCGGCCAGGTCAAGGAGAACCGCCCCCTCTGGTTCGACCGACACAGCGACCTGAGCGCGCTGATCCCGTCGCTCATCCTGACGCGTCCCGAACTGCCCGTGGAAGCTCCCGAGGAGACTCCCGACGAGGATGAGGAGGAGACCCCCGAGGCTCCCGACGAGGACGAGGGTGGTTCCTGGCCGACGGATAGCGACAACAACGACCATCAAAACTCGGACAACGAGGGTTCCGCCTGGAACGACGTGGCAGGAGGCGGTTGTTCTCAGGCTGGGCGTACGGAAATAAACGTCGCTGCCAACCCGGGTTGGTTGGCCGGTCTGTTTGCGTTTGTCGGCGTCTTCGGCGTCCGTCGTCGTCGTAGTTGATGAGCGGAGCTGGAGGAATGCTCGTGGGCGCCCGTTTGCAATCCGTGCCCGCGGGCATTTACGCTGGCCCAATGTCCGAGTTGGTTCCTGCGCGCGTCGTTGTGACGATTCTGCCCCAGAACCGCTGGTTGGAAGTCCACAGGGCGAAGCTGCCAGAAAGCCTTGCGCCTTCGGTCGAACGAGGCTTTGTCGAACAGCTGACCCAGTGGCTGGTCGACGGGCCGGCGACGCCCTATTCGTTGTTGCTGGGGCCTCGGCGGGTTGGCAAGACCTCGGTTATGTACCAGGTCGTGTCGCGCCTGCTCGGTCGGGGAGTCTCGCCACGGCGGATCTGCTGGATGCGTCTCGACCACCCGATGCTCATGGAGAAGCAGCTCGGAGAGTTGGTGCGGGGCACCGGGTTCCTGCGCAAGGCTTCTGCCGAAGAGCCCCACTTCCTGTTCCTCGACGAGGTCTCCTGGTCGGCTGACTGGGACCGTTGGCTCAAGACATTCAGCGAAGAGCAGTGGCCTGTTCGGCTGATCGCGAGTTCGAGTTCCACGACCATCCACCGGGATCGTCCGCTGGAGAGTGGCGTCGGGCATTGGCAGGAGTTCGACATCCCGCCGTGGCTGTTTAGCGAGTTCCTGGCCGGGGAGGACGTCGGTGAGACGGTCTCTGCGGGAGTCAATCTCGCCGCGACCCTGGACCGGGAGATAGCTGAACTTCATCCGATCCTTGGCCTGGATTCCTACCTTCGTCGCTACCTGCTCATGGGCGCCTTTCCCGAGGTGTTGCACAGCCCGGCAAGCGGCGACGAACTTGAAGACGTGCTGAACTCCCAGGACCGCTTGCGACGGCAGGCTATCGAGCAGGCCGTGTACCGCGACATCCCCCATGCCTTTGGTGTCCAGGAGCCGGTACAGCTGGAGCGCCTGCTGCACCTGCTGGCAGCCCAGGAGAGTGGCGTGTTGTCACCCACTCGGTTGGCCGCAGAACTGGGCCTCACACAGCCGACAATCGACAAGTACATCGCTTACTTCCGGCGCGCATTCCTGCTGTTCAGCCTGTCCAACTACTCGCAGTTGGAAGACAGCACGCTGGACCTGCGGGACAACACCCTCGAGATGACCATGGGCGGTGGTTCCGTGCATCGCCGGGGCCGCAAGGTGTACTTTGCCGACGGCAGTCTGCGCAACGCGATCCTGCAGACTGGTGCCGGCCTGCTGCGCAATGACCGGCAGTTTGGCAGCCTGTGCGAAAACGCGGTGGCCAGTCACCTGCACGCGCTGGCCCGCCAGGCCGGCGGGCGCCTGTTCCACTGGCGCAAAGGCAAGTTCCGGGTAGGTTTCGTCTACGACCATCCCGAAGCCCCCCTGGCATTCGAGTTCTCGCAGACGACCGTCTACGACACGAGCAGCTTCGGAGAGTTCCAGGAACTCTTCCCCAGGTTCCAGGAGTGCTGCTACATGGTCTCGCCCAATGCGGTGGCGGTGGCTCCCTCGGAGTCGCCCACGGGCGTCGGCCGTATCGGTCTCGCTGCCTTACTGCAGATCGTCGGCGCCCAGGCCGAAGCGGCCCTCGCACGTCGCCTGCAACAGTGAACCGGCTCGGGCCGGGAGCAAGGAACGGCATGAGGCGCCCGATGCTTGCTGGAGTGATGCTCGTTGTCACCAGTTTCGCTGTGGGCTGTGTACCCAAGCCGCCCGCGCCTTCCGGCCCGCCGACCCTGTATGTCGATGACATCGATGATGGTGCGGTGGGCAGCGGCACGATCAGCGATCCGTACCGGGGACTCCAGGATGCTCTCGATGCAGCGCAGGATGGCAGCACAGTGATCGTCCAGGAAGGGCGCTACGAAGCCGAGGTTCGGGACATGGTCGACCCGACCTGTGGCAACTGCGACGACGCCTCGTTTCGTTCCGACATCGCCGCGACTGTGGGTTTCCTGGTCAGCGGCAAGGCGGTCCACCTGCAGGGCGAGGACCGCCAGGGCACGGTGCTCGACACCGGCGCGGGCTATGGACTGTTGTTTGAGGAGGCGGGCTCCTCGTCCGTGAGCAACCTGACGATCACTGGTGGAGTCCGTGATTACGACGGCCAGGCCACTGATGCCGCCATTGTCGTCAAGTACACCGAGCTACTTGTCCAGGGTGTGGATGTACGGGGCAACAATGACCTGTACGAGCCCGGGCCTGGCGAAGAGGACCCGGTCGTAGGAGTGATGGGGATCACCGGCCGTGAGGGAGCCCGGCTCACGGTGACTGACTGCCGCATCGAGAACAACAGCTGGGACGGGGTTGCCCTGTACCGAAGTGATCCCGAGCGAGACGATTCCGAGGTGACAGCAGTGCTGGTGGCAAACAGCATCGGCTGTACCGAAGACTGCATCAGCCCCAATGGACGAGGGGTCGGGGTCGGCGTGCGCTGGGAGGCAACGGCGGAACTCGTCAACAACCGGGTGTTCGGCTACTGGAAGGGCATCGGTTCGTTCGGCGAGAGCGAGGTGCGTGCCTACAACAACGTGGTCGAGGATCTGCATGGCTGGGGCATCATCGCTGCTGGCACCTCGAGCCTGGAGGCCGTCAACAACGTGGTCGCCCGCTGCGGCAATGTCGGCATGGCGTCCTGGACTTCCACCTCGACGGGCCGGTTCTCCAACAACATCGTCACGGACAACGGGCACATCGACGAGTGGGTCGGCAAGAAGGTAGGGGTCTGGATGCACTCAGACGACGTGACCCTGGCGTACAACGACATCTGGAATAACGAGGGCGAGGCGCTGCCTTTCGAGGGAGTCGACGGCAACATCTCCGAGGACCCCAGCTTTGTCGACCAGGAGTCCTACCAGTTGGCAGAGGGGAGTCCCGGCATCGATAGCGGCGACCCCGAGTTGTTGGACGCGGATGCTTCGCGCAGCGATATGGGGGTGCACGGTGGCTCTCAGGCGGGTCGTAGTAGCCCCTGACCGGCCCGTTCCTCTTGCCCGTTCAGTTCAACTGTTCCAGGATCGCGTGCATCTCGACGATGCGGTCTCGCTGTCCCAGTCGCCGCCACCACTCCAGGCACTGCGTGTAGGTCTGTTGGGCGAGCTCCAGCTGTTCGGCCGCCAGCATCCGCTGGGCCGCCATCTCGCCCTGCTTGGGCAGAGTGGAGTCGATGAAACCTGTCTTGTCGAGTAGTTCCTGGGCGGCTTCCAGGTGGTGCTCGCAGGCTGCCCAGGCACCTTCGGCCGCGGCACAGAGCAACAGGGAGATGTGCGCCGCGGCGACGAAGTGCGGCCGGCCCTCGGCACGCAGCTTCTCCTGGCAGCGCTCCAGGGCGGGTCGTGCTTCATCGAAGCGGCCCTGCTCCAGTAGCGCCCAGGCGACGTGCATTTCAGCGACCTGAACCAACCCCGAGCCGATGCTCTTGAAGGCACGCAGGGCTTCCCGGTACAGCGTCTCTGCATGCTCTGGCTTGTCCTGGATTCGGCTCAGGTCGCCCAGCAGCAGCAGCGAGCGGCCCTCGAGGCTGCTGATGGCACCGTTGCGGGCGACCTCGAGGGCCTGTTTTCCTTCTCGCTCGCAGGCGTCCAGGCGGCCCGTACTCAACTCCACCCCCGCCATGATTTCGTAGGCCAAACCTGCCCCCTCGGCGTCGTCAAGACGCTGAAAGAGTCGCTTGGCTTCCTCGAGGTTGGCGCGTGCTGTGTCGAAGTTGCCTGAATAGGTGTTGCTCAGACCAAAGTTGACCAGGCAGCGCGCTTGTCCCTGTCGGTCGTCGATCTCACGAAACAACTCGAGCGAGTCGGTGTATAGCTCCTGCGCCTTCACAGGCTCGAACCGGTCCTGTTGCCAGTTGGCCTGCTCCAGCAGCACCCGCGCGAGCAGGGCTTTCCAGCCGTGCTTTCGTGCCAGGGTCTCGGCCTTTGCGGCGATCTTCTTGGCTAACGGGTAATCCGCCGTCTTGCGGGCGATCCGCGTCTTGATGAGCAGCGAGGTGCCTCGCCGCTGCTCGGTGGGGGCGAGGCCCAGGTCGTCCATTGCGTGGTCGAACTGACCCAGCAGCCGGCCCGCCAGAATGTACTCTCCCTTGCGGAAGCGCAGGTAGATCGACTTGAGTAGGGGCTCCAGGGCCTGTTCGATGATGCCAGCGCGCAGCAGGTGGCGGGCCAGCCGTTCCGGTTGGTTTCGGCTGCCACTCTGGGCGAGCATACGGGCGATGCGCTTGTTGATGTCCGGCCAGCGCCCGTGTTCCACGGACACGCGCTCCAGGCTCTCGCGGAGCATCGCGTTGGCGAAGGCCCAGTCGCCCTTTTTGCCTTCCCACCGAGCCAGGCTATGAGCTACCAGCGAGGCCACCAGAGCCCGGTTGGGACGGGTCTCGAGCTGCTCACATGCGGACAGCCACTCCTCGGCAGAGACCGCAAGCCCGAGGGCTGCGGCGAGCTCCAGCGCCTGTCGGTCGGAGTCCGGGCGACCAGCAAGAAAATCACCCAGGCGCTGGTTGCAGACCTGGTGCAGGTCGTCGGGAAGCTTCACCTCGGCTCCGTCCTTGAGACGATAGCCACGCTCTCCGGGGACCAGGATCCCTCTTTGTACCCAGTCGCCTACCAACTGAAAGGCGAACAGTGGATTGCCTTCAGTGCGCTCTGCGACCTGCCCGGCGACCTCGCCTTCGAGGCCGAGAAGTCCTCGAACCAGGGTCAGTCGGTCTCGTGTGTCCAGGGCGTCTATCGGCAGGCAGGCGGCTCGGTTTCCTGCCAGCAGACCGTCCAGCCAGAGAGATTCGACGTCCCTCTCCAGCAGCGCTTCCTCGCGGACGGTCATGAGCACCAACACGGGGCAGGGTCGTTCGCTCTGTTGGTCGAGCAACTGCTGGGTGAAGCCCAGCGCATCGAGGCCCCATTGGACGTCGTCGAGCCACATCACCACGGGTCGATCGCGGCTCATCCGTTCGAGCAACCGCTCCAGGAGCACGTACCATGTCTCCGGTCGGTCGAACATGACCGTGTTTTCCTCGTCCGACGAACTTGCATCGGCGTTCTCGGTCAACTCGGCGAGGGCCTCGGCCTCTCCCGGTGGGATGTCCTCGTAACCCTGTAGAGAGGAGCGAATTCGCTCCAGGGCCTCGCCTCGCTCCAGGCCCGTCGTGCGAAAGTGGCGGGCGACCATGGGCCCCATGCCGTCGAGGGGGCCATCGTCGGCGCTGTGGAAGGCGCGCAGGATGTGGGCTGCGCCAAGCTCGTGGGCACGCTCGCACAGCCAGCGCGCCAGCCGGCTCTTGCCGGTTCCTGCCGGGCCACGCAAGACGACCAGTTGACTGCGGCCCTGGGCGCGGACCCTGCCCAGCGAGGACCAGAGCCGATCGCGCTCCTCCTCGCGGCCGATCAGCGTTACCGACCGAAGGCCAAAGAGGCCGATCCCGACGCCGTGTAGCCGGTCAGCTTCGTGGCGGTCTGCGGCCTGCCGCCAGTCATCGGGCAGCGGGGGAGCGACGGTTGCGACGGCGAGGTTGCCTGCAGAGGCTCTGTCCTCGGAACGAAGATGGGTGCGAATGGCCAGGCGTCGGTCGCTGGACACCTCGGGAAACAACTCTTGGCTGACCGGTGCCGGCTCTGCGACCGTGTTGTCTTCGCCAAACATTCCCGGCGAGTTGCTGCTGATCTGCTCGCCGAGGTCTTCCACCGCTTCCAGCGACAGCAGGGCGAGGGTCGCGTCTGCGGCTCGTTGAAAGCGCTGTGAGGGGTGCTTCGCGAGCATCTGGTAGAGCCAGTTCTGGAGTCCAGGGGGCACCGGGTACGGGGCCTCCAGTGGTGGTGGTTGGTGATGCAGATGGCTGAACATCATCTCCGTGAAGTCCGGGTTCCGGTCAAACGGCGGCTTGCCGGAGATCAGGGAGTAGGTGAGGCAGGCCAGCGAGTACAGGTCAGTCCATGGGCCGAAGTCCCGCCATCGTGCCTCGAACTGCTCGGGTGCCATGTAGGGCGGGGTTCCTTCGACCCGGTCCAGGCTGGGGTCCATCTCGTCGGAAAACAACTCGCTGCCGAGGCCAAAATCGACCAGGGTCATGCCGCGACTGCCCTGCAGGATGTTTCCCGACTTGATGTCGCGGTGCAGCACCCCGCGGGCGTGGGAGTGGGCCAGGGCGTCTAGGATCGTCAGCAGGCAGCGTCGGATCTCCCGCCAGCGCATGTCGCGGGCGCGTTGCTTGAGCGTGCCGCCGCCCAGGAACTCCATGGCCAGGTAGGGGCTTCCGGCTTGTAGCTCGCCACTCGAGGCAGCCTCTGCTGCCTCGGAGACCGTCCCGAGGTCAAAGATGTTGACGATGTTGGGATGGTCCAGCGCCGCCACCGCGTGCACCTCGCGCCGGAAGGCAGCGCGCTGGCGTTCTTCTCGGGAGGAACGCTGGTCGATGACCTTGATGGCTACCAGCTGGTCTTCCATGTCGTCCTGGCGCAGCGTGCTGAGCCAGACTTTGCCAGACGCGCCTCTGCCTACCTGTTGCAGGACTTCAAAGGGACCCAGTTGAATTGCCGGGTTGGGCAAGGCGGACTCCACTCAGCTGGGGATGCAGATCCCCTGTGCCTCTTCGCAGGTAAGCGGGATGGGAGCATCGATCTCACAGTCGTTGTCGTTCTTGCAGGTAGCCACGCAGATCCGGTTGCCGAACGGGTTCTCGTGGCAGGTGCAGCCGATGGCGCCGTCAGGGCACTGGCCGATGCAGTCCGCTTCCTCCTCGCAGGAAGGAGGGCCATCGGGAGGGCCATCAGGAGGGCCATCGGGAGGGCCATCGGGAGGGCCATCGTCGTCGTCGTCGCCCGGCGGTGGCCCCTCCCCGCCACCGTTCAGGCCGGCGCCGTCGGTAGGGGTTCCGCGGTAACAGGAGATGATGTAGGGGAAGTTGTTGCTCGTGTGATAGCGATACGTGCCGTCCGGTCCGTAGCGGCCGTTGCACTCGTCGAGGTACTCCGGGGTGCTGCGTTCGTTGAACTCATAGGCATCCCAGGCATAGGTCTCGGGGTCGCCAATCATGTCCCAGCCGCTCTGGAATTCCACGACGTCCTCGCAATCCAGGTCGACACAGCCGTAGGGGCCGTAGATGGGAAAGCCGTCGAACGCGTAGCCGAGGATGGGCGAGGGTTGGTCGGCGAAGTCACCGGCAGACAGGCACTCGACGAGCAGCGCGTGGAAGTGATAGTCGCCTCGATTTGCCGTGTGGCCGAGGCAGTCGTCCGCGAGTTCGTTGTAGATGGGGTCACCATACGGGTCAGGGAAGGCGCCCTCGTTGGGTCCGTAGAAGGGGAGCCCGTTTACAGCGACGCCGGCGTCGCCGAGCAGTGGGATCTGGGTGACCTCGCTCGCCGGCTCGGGATGGCGGGGGAACTCCCAGGCCCAGTCCTGTGGAGCCAATTGGCTGGGCGTGGTCTGTACAAAGGGGAAGTGTGGGATGCCGTTGCTCTCGACCAGCACGGTGTCGTCGCTGCAGGTCACCTCGAGCCAGGGGTCTTCCCACAGATCGCCGGCGCCCTCGAACTGGTCGAGGTCGAGGAAGTGAACCGAGGGGCAGGCGTCGGGCTCAGCGGCAGCATCGTCGTCATCGCCGCTGGTGTCGCTGTTGCTGCCGAGAGTGCCGCTGCCGCATGCGCACAGCCATGTGAACAGCAGCAGCAGCAACCAGCGAGCAGCGTTGCGGATGGGTGGAATGCGGCGGGGCATGGTCATCACGGACTCCCGAATTCGTCGAAGCATCGCAGAAGTGCCTCGAGTGAGAATGGTTTCTGCAGGAAGACTACCCCCTCCGACGCCAGGACCTCCTCGGTGTCTTCTTCACCACCATATCCACTGTAGACGACGATGTTCACTTCGGGTTCCAGCGCACGGATCGCCTGTAGGGTCTCGAGGCCGCCCATTCCGGGCATCCGCAAGTCCAGGATCACTGTGCCGATTTTCATGCGGTTCTGCTTGTAGGACTCCAGCCCCTCTTCTCCGTTGGCGGCCTCGAGCACCTCGAATCCGGTGCTCCGCAGCAAGGCTCCGGTCGCTTCGCGAACATCGTGGTTGTCGTCCACCAGCAGGATCGTTGTGACCTGCCGGGAGTGTGTCGTGGGAACGGTGGCCGGTACTTTTGCCGGCTCGGCTGGGGCCTCGGGAATAAGCACACGGAAGCGGGTTCCATGGCCGGGAGTACTGACCACGATCAGCGCGCCGCCGTGGCTACGGACGATCCCCTGTAGGGCAGCCAGCCCCAGCCCGCGTCCGTCGCTCTTGGTACTGAAGAAGGGGTCGAAGATCCTGGCGAGGGTGGCATCGTCGATGCCGACGCCATCATCCTCCACCTCCAGGTAGACATAGGGGCCCGGCTCGACTTCTGAACCGAAGATGGCACCCGTCAGCATCTCCTGATGCAGCTCCTCGATTCCGGTTGTGACACGGACTCTGCCGGAACTTCCACAGGCTTCGGCTGCGTTCGTGATCAGGTTCATGATCACCTGTTGAAGCTGAGCCGAGTCTCCGGTGACTGTCGGCAGACTGTCGGCCAACTCGTAGCTTTGCTGGACACCCGGCGGGACACTGGTGGCCAGGAGCCGACTCATGTCGCGTACCAGCGCACCCAGGTCGACCTGGGTGCGCTCCAGCCGGGCCCGGCCTGCGTAGACGAGCAGTTGCTCGGTGAGCTCTGCCGCTCGAACGGCGCTCCTTTCGATCTTGAGGAGGTTGTCCCGTGCGCGGGAGTCTTCGGGCAACTGAGCCAGCGCCAACTCGGAGTTGCCCTGCACGGCCATCAGCAGGTTGTTGAAGTCGTGGGCGATCCCTCCTGCGAGGATGCCGATACTCTCCAACTTCTGCGCATGATGGACCTGCGCCTCGAACTCCTGGCTTTGCGCCTGGGCCCTTGCCCGTTCTGAACTCTCTTGTTCCAGTTCGCGGTTGATTCGGATTGCTTCGCTCGCAAGCTGTGCCGAGACCGACGATTGGCGCCGTAGCCGCGCTGCAAGGAGGGTAAGACCCGCCATGCCGATGATCACAATCGCGGCCAGCAGGGCTACGAAGTTCCGTAGCGTGGCCCTGGCAGGGGTCTGCCGCTCAACGATCGGCCTGGTGACTTCGAGGACTCCGCGGATGTCGCCCACCTTCCAGTCGGTCTTGGGGCTGTCCGGGTGTGAGTTGTGGCAGGCGACGCAGCTGGGTCGCATGAGGTCCGCCGTGGCGTAGCGAAGGACCTTGTGACCCTGGACAGACTGGAACTCGGTGACGGCCCTGGATGGGTCTTCGCGCAACTGGGCGAGTGCCCTCCACTGGAAGGAATCCCTGGGTCCGCCAGCCGCTCGCCGCCAGGGGAAGGGATAGTCGCTGTACAGGCTTACCGAGGCCTCGGACGACTGGTCCATCCGGTTGCCCAGGAGGATGCTCAGGGTGGCCGGCAGGGGGATGCTGCCCGGCTCTTCGAGGTAGTTGTGGGTCACCATGGTGCCGCCCTCCCGAGCCCGCTCGACGACTTCGGAGGTGTACAGGGTTCGGAACTGTGTGAGGGCGTTGCTGTACTGGGCCGCGTCCTTGAGTGCGATGGACTCGACCAGCTGCGACTCGAGCTTCAGTAGGTAGAGCGAAACTCCGGCGATGGAGAGCACCAGGATAACTAGCCAGAGCCAGGCAATCCGCCGAAAGTGCATGAGGTCGGTCAGAAGGCTCATGGGTCCTCGTGCCAGGTGACGTCGGCTGGTTTCTGGCGCCTCCTGTGGCATGACTGTACCTCTGAGCGGGAACCGGGGGTAGTTGTGGAGACTCGCTGCGTGCTAACAGTGTCGGGTGTCACATCCCGTGAATCTCTTGCCTCGGGACGCCAGAATGCCGACCTCGGAACCCCTCGCTGCTGCGACCGTCCTCGATCTTGACGGCCAGGTCCACCGCCTAGGATCACTGTGGCAGGAAGCCCCTGCAGTCATCACGTTCCTACGCCACTACGGGTGAATGTTCTGTCGCGAGCAGGCTGCTCGCATGTCCGCCCACAAAGAAGAGATTGAGTCGGCCGGTGGCAGGCTGTTCGCCATCGGCAACGGCAGCGCGGTGATGGCGAGTGACTTCGTCGCGCAGTTCTCGGTGGATTTCCCCGTGTACACAGACCCATCCCGCAAGACCTTCGCCCTGGCCGGCTTCAAGCGGTCAGCGCTGTTCTTTGGACCGCGCACTTTCAAGCGTGGGCGAGCGGCCAAGGCAGCCGGCTTCCGCCAGGGCCCCATCGCAGGCGACCCCTGGCAGCAGGGTGGGGAGGTGATCGTCTCGCCCGAGGGCGAGTTGCTGTATTGCCGATCGAGTAGCGGGCCTGGTGATCATGCGCCGGTAGCAGAACTTCTCGCGGTACTGCACAGCTATGCGGACAGCCATGCTGCCGCCGAGTAACCGTTTCCGGTCGCCCGCGTGGTGGCCTTGCTTGTTCTTGTCGCTGGCGGCCTGCTCCGGCTGCGTTGGCCCGGAGCCAGAGGGTGTCGGGGAGTTCTCGGTGCTCACCTACAACGTCCACGGCCTGCCGCCGAGCATCACCGGCGATGACACGACGGCCCGCATCGAGGCCATCGCACCGCTGCTGGGTGGCTTCGATGTCGTAGGCCTGCAGGAGGATTTCATCGACAGCAACCACGCCATCCTGGATTCAGCGTCGCAACATCCGCTACGGATTCGCTTCAGCGAACTTTACGACGAGCAGCGCGTCTATGGCTCGGGCCTCGCCCTGTGGAGTCCCTTTGTCGATGTGGAGCGCCGCCAGATCCACTACGGCTCCTGCCACGGTCTGCTCGACGCCGCCTCGGATTGCTTCGCCTCGAAGGGCTTCCAGGCGCTGCGCCAGCAACTGAGCCCGGGCGTGGAGGTGGATTTCTACAACACCCACCTCGAAGCCGGTGGCGGCGACGAGGACAACGCCGTGCGTGCGCAGCAGGTTGGAATGCTGCTGGAATCGTTGGCGGGCTGGTCGGCCGACCGAGCGGTGGTTTTTACTGGTGACTTCAACCTGCACGGCGGTGATCCCGAGGACCTGCCCCTGCTCTCTCTGCTCACAGACGAGGCTGGTTTGTCGGACAGTTGCATAGAAGCCGACTGTCCTGAACCGCAGCGCATTGACCGAGTGTTCTACCGGGACGGAGCCGGGCTGATGCTGGAAGCTCTCAGTTGGAACCATGAGCAGGCTTTCGTCGACAAAATGGGCGTGGACCTCTCGGACCATGACGCGCTGTCGGCGCAGCTCCGGTGGACAGTGCCCGACTAGCGCGGGCGAAGCAGACCCTGCGGTCCGGGAGCACGCGGCTGCAGCCGCACACGCCCTACAGCGGCGTGATGTACAGGTTTGCGACACACATCTCGTCGTCGGTGCCTTCGCCCCAGTTGGTGCGGATAGCTCCTTCGGCGGTGTTGTCATAGGTACAGGTGAGGCTGAGTTGGTCGCCATCGTAGAACTCGACCGGGTTGCTCAGTTGGTAGCCAAGCTGCCAGTCGAAGTCCCAGCGGGGGATCTCGAGCAAGGGTACCTCGCTACCGTCCGCGCGCAGTACGTGCACTTCGGCGCGAGCGCCGAGTTGGTGCATGTGCAGCATCGTACTGTGGATCGTGAAGCCAGCGTCCAGAGCCAGGTCGGGGTTGAGCAACTCGAAGAAGTTGCGTGGGTCGGCTTCGGCGGTGAAGCTCCAGTCGTCGACCAGCGGTGGGATCTCCATGTCGCCCAGCGCCCAGGACATGTTCAGCCAGGGCGCGAAAGCTGCCTTCCGCTCGACCACCGGGTCTAGGCGAAGCTGGATGCTGCTCTGGTCGCTGGCATCAGCTGACGTCGGATCCAGGTTGTAGTGCACCTGCAGCACGATCCAGGAGCCCGGCAGGATCTTGATGCCCGTACCCTCGGGAAAATCCAGCCCCTGTTTGCCAGGTACCCACTGGGCAATTTGCTGGATGGGCAGCTGCAGGTCGCCGCCCGGACCGCTGGGGCCGCCGAAGCAGGTGTAGCCGGCGCCCTCTTCGCTCGCCTCCCACTCCGCCAACTGTTCGAACACCGAGTCACCGAGCAGGTTGTCCGAACTGACCAGGAATGCCGCGATGTGATGGACGACCTCGGGGTTGCCGGGCACCGCGTTGAAGCCGGTGATGTGGGTCGGCTCGTCTTCGGTCCAGGGGATGGCAAAGCAGCGGTAGTCGTCGACCCAGTCGGCGTTCGGCGTGTAGGGCTCGACCATTTGCAGGGTTCGGTCGATTCGGGATAGCGAAGAGCTGATCGGGGCAAGGGGTGCGCCGGCCTGCTCCTGGTCGCCTTCCGGTCCGCCGGCTGCGGCCCAGGTGGTGATGGTCTCGATCTGCTCGACCGTCAGGCTCCAGTTGTAGTCATAGTCAGGGCCTGGTCCCGCCGGCCATGGCGGCATCGTGCCGGCCGCAACCGCCGCGCCGACAGCGCCTTGCCACTGGTGGGCCTGTTGGTAGTCGTCGAGAGCGAAGCCGCCGATGCCGCCGCTGTAGTGGCAGGTCACGCAACGGCCCTGCAGGATGGGCATGACATCGGTCCAGTAGGTTGGTGCATCGGCAGACGTGCAGGCGGTGGCACCCAGGGGCAGGCCGAGCAGCAAGCAAGCGAGGAGCGCGCGCACGGAAATCAACCTCGGCTCAGGCCTCTGCCCGGACTCCCATAATTCTTCGTGTCTCTTCGATGCTGGCAATCTCGCGACCCGTGTCCCGCACCGCCTTCACCAGGGCGTCGATCAACTCGCCGTTGTTGGCCGCCTTGCTGCCGTCCGGAAGGTAGAAGGTGTCTTCGAGTCCGGTGCGTACATGGCCCCCGAGTTCGGCGGTTTTGCGGTGTACATCCCAGACTTCCTGGCGGCCGATGGCGATCGTCTGCCACTCAGCGCCGTCTGGGAGCTCATCCACCAGCAGCGGTAGCCACGAAGCCTTGGCGGGCATGCCGCTAGCGACGCCCATGACAAAGGAAACATGGATGGGCTCGGGCAGCATGCCCCGGGCGGCGAACATGCCGACGCTACGGACGATGCCGGTGTCGAAGCACTCGCACTCGGGGATCACGTTGAGGCGCTTCATCTCCTCGAGAAAGCGCTCCACCTTGTCCACCGTGTTGTCGAACAGCAGCGGTGGCCAGGCCCAGCTGCCGTCGCGGCGCACCTTGAGGTAGTTGAGGCTGCCGGCATTGAGTGCTGCGACCTGGGGCCGGATCCGCTCCATGCAGCCGAGTGGCCCGCTCAGGTCATCGCCCATCACACCGGTCGACATGCAGATCAGCATGTCGGGAACGCGGTCGTGGATCGCGGCATCGATCTCGGCGACCACGTCCGGATCCCAGCTGGGCATGAAGCCCATGCCCGGCTCCTGGTTGCGGTAGTGGCAGTGCAGGCAGGTGGCGCCGGCATTCCAGGCCTGCTCAGCAGCGTCGGCCATCTGCTCCGGGGTGACCGGCACAGGAAATACGTCGGGGTTGGTCAGGGCTCCCGTCAGGGCGCAGGTTACGACTGCCGGTTGGCTTGAACTCATGGTTCTCTCAGTTGTTGTGAAATGCTGCGCAGCCGTCGGAGAGTATCGTTCGGCCACCCATGTTGTAGGTCTCGAAATCGACTGCGCCCTGGATGTTGCGATATCCGACCACGCGCAGGCGCTCCCCGGGCTGGGCGATCTTGCGGAAGCGACACTTGATGGACTTGAGCCGGCTCCAGTCGCCACCTGCACTGCGGGTAATGAGGGGGCGAGTACTCAGTGCCAGGGTGCACAGCCCGTGCAGGATCATGCCGGGCAGGCCGACGGAGCGCGCAAATTCATCGCTGGTGTGGATTGGAAAACGATCGCCCGAGCCATCGGCATACAGGATGCTCTGATTGGGCAGGGTCTCGATGTCCTTCACCAGCAAGACGGTCGCGGTCTCCTCGTCCTCGGGTTCCTCGCTCAGGATCAGGGTTCGATTGGGGGCCTCTTTGCGCTCGTAGTACAGCGTCTTTCCGTCCGCCAACAAGCTTCCTTCGGCATCGCGAGTAGCGAAGCTGAAGGCGAGCAGGCGACCATTGTCCTTGGTCTCGACGTTGTCGAGGGTCGCGGTGCTCGAGATCTCAGTGCCGGCACGAATGGCCTGGTGAAAATTGATCTCGATGCCTGCGTGGACGATTTTCTGGAAGTCGATCTCGGCCTTGGGATTCAGCAGGCTCATGCCGCTGGCCGGGATGATGGAGGTGACGCAGTGGAAGGGGTGTGCTCGGAAGTCCGGGTTGGACGGCTCGTTGAAGAGACTACTGTCCTCGTTGATCCCGGTGCAGAAGCTGACGATGGCGTCGCTGCTCACCTCTGTTGGCCCAAAGACCGTTTCCTTGCCTACAAAATCCTGAGTTGCCATAGCTACCTCTTGCGCCGCCTTCTCGTGCTCGTGCGGTGCGGTTCCCATGCTGATCCAGGAAGCCGGCGCCTGGAGCGTTCACAAGGATACGCGCTTTGCAGGCAGCGGCAAATGCAGGAAGCTCTGCAGTTGTAATGACCGCGTGTATGCTCAGGCCATGACTCGTCGCTTCCCGCCTGCCCTCGTCTGTGCCGCGTTGTTTGCCTGGGCTGCGATCTCCTCGTGCGACCTGTTCGAGCCCGACTTTGGCGAAGTTACGCCCCTGGACGAACTCTCCAACCCCTGTTTCGAGGCGGACCTGCTCGATGGCCTCTCCGAAGAGGACCCCCAAGAGCTCAAGGCGATTTTCGATTGTCTCAATGCTCACCAGGGCTTCAATGCTGCTGTGGGCGTGGTGGATGCGCTGGTGACCGAGGAGAATCGTAGCGGACGAATCGCAGGGCTCGAGATGGCAACTGTGGTCAACACCCTGGTCAGCGAGGTCGATCTCGGCTCCACCCTACAGACCGCCTCTGACCTGATCCGCGAGCAGGATGAGTTCCTGTTGCACGTGGTGCGGACCGTAGCGGAGTGGACCTATGGGCGGCCCTGGCCGCAGGTGCGCGACATCTTTGCGGTCGGTGGCGGCGACCTGCTCGCTCCCGACGCAGTGGAGGGCGGACTGGTGCAGCCCCTGGTTGGCGTGCTTCAGACGGCCGCCGGAGCCATGCTGGACAGCGGTGAAGTCGAGCCCCTGGCTTCGTCCCTGGGGGAACTCGCCGAGATGAGTGAACTCAGCGAGATGTTGGACACACTCTCTCGGCTGGTCGACGACCAGGAGAGCGAACTGTTCGCGCACGTGGCCGATGACTTCGGCGCCTACCTGCAGGCGGCCCCCGGAGCGGACGGGGAGGACACGCTGATTTCCCTGCTCGAGGCCGTGCTCGAGCCTCAGCCAGCGTTTGCGGGACGTTCGCCCATTGTCCAGGCCCTGGAGCCAATCGACTCGATTCTCGGTGACACGGTCGCAACCCACCGTCTCGTGGACACTCTCGGAGATCTCTACCTGGACGGCGATCTGCAGGTGCTGCCCGGGCAGATCCACTCTCTGTTGACGATCGACGTGAATGGTTCGGGCCTGCAACCGGGCGAAGAGACCGCTTTTGAAGCGATGTTCCTGCTGCTCGAGGAGGCCGACCAGCCGGTCGACTGCGCTTTGTCCTTGATCTCCTATGACAGCCTGGCCGTTTTCATCCTCGAGATGATTGCCGGCTGGGATGCCTCCACCTTGGAGACCCTGGTGCCGCTCACCGAGGGGCTTGCGAACAGCATGCTGCCGCTGACCAGCTTCCTGTGCAGTGAGCCCATCAATCCCGCCGTGCTCGACCATCTGCCGTCGATCACGCGGTTGGCCGAGAGCGGCGCCTTGCACGCGTTGGTGCCGCTGCTCGAAGCGCTGCATGACGGTGGCAGCAGCCACAACAAGATACGCCAGGTGCTCGATCTGCTCCTGGCGCTGCAGACTGGCGGTGCGATCCCTGCGCTCGGTGACCACGCTTTGCAGGAGCTGGAGCAGCCGTTCATAGGCAACGTGCTCGAGATCGTCGGCGCCTTTGTGGCACCGACGGATCCCGACTCCCAGGGCGACATCTACACGATCATGCGAGTGGTCGACTTTGCCGTGTCACCTCCCGCAGGGCAGGGCTACGAGCGCAGCCCGCTGGGCTTGATGGCTGAGCCGATGCGCCAGACGGTGTCGGTGGAGCGGGACCGGCTGGCGGACTGGTTGCAGCGCTGGGCAATTCTGCTGCTTGATCCTACGTCCGAGTCCAACAGCTTTCTTTACTACTTTGCGCCGATGCTGGCGCTCGACCCGGACCTCGACTTCGCGGCGAGTATCGGCAGCGTGCTCGGTGACGGTTCGGTTTTGAACAGTGCTCTACTCATCATCGATACGGCGCCGGTTGCCGATGCCATGGGGTCATCGACTGCCCCCGGAGGCAGCGAGGGTCCGCTCGGATTGATCGGCCGCATCTCGGCAGACGGCACCCTCGAGCAGCTGTTGACCCTGCTCGGCTGGGCGGTCGACCTGATGGACGAGATCGGGCTGACGCCTACTGGCACCGAGTAGTCCGCCGCACTGCGAGCGCATCGCTCGGAGCTGTCCAATGGTTCGGTGCCTTGCTTCGTGCAGTCTCAGAGACCGAGGCTCATGGTCGCTCCGACCGTGGGAATGACTCCTCCCGAACGTACTTCGCCCAGGCTCGGCCAACCCTCGGGGTAGGTGCCATCGGTGTAGCTGCCGGCCTTTTCGTGGGTGCGTGGCTCGAGCACGTGCAACTGGCCGAACACGTCCAATGACACCCTGCCGTCGATGCTCGGCACGGGGTTCCAGGTCCACACTCCGAAGCCCACGGAGATCGAGTGCACCGGATTGTCGAGCAGGTTGGTCAGTCCGGTCTGCTCCTGGGTGAAGGCGCCCTCGTAGCCATAGCCGCCACGCACGATCACGCCAATCTCGCGGAACCTGCTGCCGACCTTTCCAGTGAGCACCTTTGCCGGCGGACGGAACTCGCCGCCCAGCTTTATCGAGACGGTGTCGTTGAGAACGATGCTGTCGATCTGCCGGGAGTTGAGGATCTGGGTGTCGAGGTCCACGAGGCCAATCTCGACGTCGGTGAGCGCCTCGTCGATGCGTGCCGTGTTGGGAACCACGGCGCTCCACTGGTTCCAGGTGATGTCCACTCCCAGTTGAAAGCGTGGTCGGCTCCAACCCAGCCCGATGGCCACCTGCCGCGGAGTACCAAAGTCCACCGACGAGTAGACCAGCTGGGTGCGGATGGGGATCAGTACGTCGCCGAGGCTGCCAATCTCTTCGACCACGGCGTTGAAGTCCAGGTTCAGCACCGCGGGGTCGACCAGGATCTGGATGGGATGGCGGTAGACGACTCCCACGCGCACGCCCTCGAGCTTTTCGGTCAGGTTGCCCATGTCCCACGTGATTCCGGCGATGGGAGCGACGGCGAGGCGCACGTCGCCGCCCACCTCGCTGGGATTGATGATGAGATCGACGGCGAGGCTGCCGCTGTCGTCGTCATCTGTGATCTCCTCGTCGCTGATCTCCGCGTCGATGTCGAAGTCGAGGTCGATGCGGGCGCGGGCCAGCACGGAGATGCCGAGCCCGACGAACAGGCCCTTGACGATCCGCACGGAGCCCGCCAGGTAGACGCCAATCCGCTGGCTTCGACTCTTCCAGCGGAGGTAGTAAGGCAGGTAGGGGTCATGCTGCTCGAACAGCACGATGCGCTTGCCCGGCAGGTTCAGGCCGAAGCCGATGCGGACGTACTTTCCGGCGACCGCGAGGTAGCCGAATTGCGGGCCGCCGGGATTCTCGTAGCTCTCCTCGGGCCAGTAGTCCTGTCCTTCGGACGCCTCGACCAGTCCGTCCTGGTTGCCGTCATAGAGGATGTTGCGCTCGCACACGGGCGGCGAGCCTCGGCTCTGCTCGCCGAGGCAGTCGAGTCTGAACCAACCGATGTGGGCGCCAATCGAAAACTCCGATTGTTCGGCCAGCCCCATCGTCGCCGGATTGCGCCACGCGGCGTAGGCATCGGCGTCGAGCACGATGCCGGTCTGACCGCGCCCCATCGACGGGCCTCCCAGGCCAAACAGGTCGGCGGGATTGGCGTGCAGGTCGGCCGCCGGGACGAGCAGGCCGGCCAGCAGCACTACAGTAGCTATCAGGAGTTGAACCGGGAGGCTGGCGGGCTGGACTTGTCGCACCTGCAAACTCAAGCACCTGTGGTTGCGCCGCGCAAGTCGAGTGTGCGCATCGGGCTGTTACCCTTGAAGCGTGACGACCAGACTGAGCCGCACAAGGAGGACCTAATGAGACCGCGCAGATTCCTGCTCCTGCTGCTGATGATCCTGCTTATTGCGTCGGTGCCCGCATGCGGACCCAGCCGCGGCGATGATGACAGTTCGACCGGTGACGACGATGACGACGACACCACAGGCGATGACGATAGTTCGACCGGCGACGACGACGACG
>CAZBDA010000034.1:0-13889 GCA_964490445.1 uncultured Rickettsiales bacterium
ACCCCACGGCGGACCCGGCGGCGGCGGACCCCACGGCGGACCCGGCGGTGGTGGACCTGGCGGTGGCGGACCCGACGGCGAAGGCCAGGGACTGCAGATTTCACACAACTGTGTGTCGTGCCACGACGTCAGTAACGACGGGCGCTATGTCGCAGTCTTCAGCCAGAATGAGGAAGAGGCTCCCCTCTCCTTCGACGCGCCCAACGGCTTCCTGACAGTGCTCTCGATGCCGCAGCGAGAGGTGGTGGCGCAGATCCCGCACGCGTTCATGCCGCAGTTCCACCCCACGCGCTCGGAGTTGGTGGCCTTTAGCCAGGTGGGTGAAACCATCGGCGCCAAGGACCAGATGATGGTCCACCAGGGCGACATTCACATCTTGAACCTCGAGACCAGCGAGGACCTGCCGCTGCCCGGAGCCGACGCGGTGGACCGGGTCGAGAGCATCCCCATGTGGAGCCCAGACGGCGAGACGGTGGCCTTTATCCGGGCGCCGCCGAACCAGGTCTGGCATGGCTCGCAAACCAACATGGAGATCGCCACGGTACCGTTCAACAACGGCAAGGGCGGCCAGGCCGTCGACCTGCGCGGCGCCAGCGGCAACGGCAAGAGCAACTTCTACCCAGACTTCAGCCCCGACGGCCGCTGGCTGGTCTTCGCCCGCGCCGACCAGGGCTTCTTCAGCCAGATGTCGTCCGATCTTTGGGTGGTGCCGGCTACGGGCGGCGAGGCCAGGAAATTGGAGTGCAGCGGGAGCCACGCGGAGTCCTGGCACCGCTTCAGTCCTGACGGCAAGTGGCTGGCCTTTGTGACCAACCGCGAGGACATTCGCCTACCGAACATCTGGCTGAGCCGCTTCTTCAGCGACACGGGGACCTGCGCTCCGGCCATTCAGATCCCGTCGGTCAGTGGCCGCGATGCCCACGTGCACGCCTTTGATTGGACTCCGAGCTTCCCCTGGTTGGACGACGGACTCGACCCCGCCGTCCTGCAGGTCGCCAGGAAGCGAGACCCAGGCATGGGCGGCGGGCACGGCGACGACCGGGACCACCGTGGGGATCACCCCGACGAGCAGGGCCGAGGGGACGAGCACGGCGACGGACGCGGCGACGACCGCGGCCGCGGACCTCGAATGGGCACAGCGATGGAAGCCCCAGCTGCGGTCCGCGCCCACGTCGATGAGTTGATGGCCGCGATCAGAAAGGGCGACCCCAACCGGGTGAAACAGTTGTTCATCTCCCGAGAGTTGTTCCTCGAGGTATCGGACTGTGACCCACCCACGGTGGTGAACGACGTCATGGGCGGTCGCAGGGACACAGCCGGTCGGGCAGACCGCGACGCAACGACGAGCCCCCTGGAACTGCGCGACCTACGCCTGTTCGACGGCCGAATGCTGACGGTGAAAAAGGGCGAGAAGCCCGAGCGCTGCCGCGCCCGGCGAGAAGTACGGCTGTTCCAGACCTCGTGGAGCTGGTTCATCGACGGCAGCGAAGAGTCCGGCGAGACACACCTGCTCGAAATCGAGGGGCGCTGGTACTTCGCGAAGTTCTAGTCCACGGCCCTACCGCAGGCCGGCTCAGTGCTCCTTCATGGTGTAGGGCTGGCCAGACTTGAAGCCGTGCAGCACCCCCTCGTACTGATAGGTCTCGACCAGGGGCAGACCTGCCAGCAGGCGGCGTGGCATCTCGTTGAGCCAGAGCGGCAGCGACAGGTAGGGGCCCGAGGACCGCACCAGCGAGGAGTGAGCCCGGCTCGCAAAGTACATCTCGAGACGGGTTGTCTCGACGAACATGATGTTGATCGCCTGCTCGAAGGTCCCGCGACGAGCCTCGGGGATGCGGGTCTCGGCCCAGGAGAAGTCCGGGACCAGCCGCTCGTTGACCTCTTTACCCATGGTGCTTCGAGGGGTCTGGACGAACAACTGGATGCCAACTGGCAGCGGTTTTCCCTTGAGCAGCGGTGCGACCACATCCTTAGAATCCACTCGCCTTCGATACTGGTCGACGCCGCGAAGCCCATCCACCACGACGATGAAATGCGACCACTCCGAGTTGGCCTCGGCGACATCGGTCTCCAGGAGCTGGATGAGGGATACACACTCGCGCATCTCCGCGGCAACACTGCCGAGCACATCCAGCTCTTCGATGGCCATCTCCTGGTTGTGGTTCGGGTAGTAGACCCGGGGACAGGGCGGCTCGAGATTCTGAACCAGCGCGGTCTTGACCTCGAGTTCGACTGGGAAGCGTGCCTGCCAGAACTGCCACTGGGTTACTGCGCTGGACAGCGGCTGCCAGGCAAAACAGACGATGACCGCGACCCCGGCGGCCTTCCACCAGCGCGACCAGCGATGCGGGCGCGCCGTCCAGACCACCTCGGCGCCCTGGAAGGCCAGGCCGAACAGCAGTGGTAGCAGAGGTGCATACAGGCGTGCGCTGAGGTCAGATCGACCGGCACTGACCAGCACCGGACCAGCGAGCAAGGCGAGGAAGCCCAGCACAACCGTCAGTGACAGGAGCCGCTGATCACGATCGCCGTACACCAGCAGTTGCAACAGCCCGAGCGCCAGCAGAACAGACGAGCACAGGATCCACAGCGGATCCGAGAACACGATCGCCTCGTAGTGGTTGTAGTGGCGCACCATCGGCAGCGCAAACAGGGCCAGCGACAGGAAAAACAGCAGCCAGCGGAGTCGCTTGGGACGCACCGCATGCCACAGCAGCAGCGCTCCGGCAGGGCCAAAGGAGTACAGCAACTGGGAGGCGTTGTGGACCCCCAACCAGCCCACCCGGCCGAACTCGAAGAACTCGCTGCGCAGGTAGAACTCGTGGGAGACGGGCGCCTCGGCAGCCAGGGTCGGAAAGGCCGCCGCGATCAGTACCAGGACATAGAGCACGGACAGGACCAGCGGCCGCCGGTCCTCGCGCAGGTGCAGCACGGTGTACGCCAGCAGGTAGGCGAACATAAGCGCGGCCGTGGTCTCCTTGGTGACCATCGCCAAAAGGGCGAGCGGGATGAACTGTGCCAGCTTGCCTTGGCGCAGCGCGGCACCTGCCCACATGACAAACGCGGCGCCGACCATGTCGAACTCAGGCAGTGTCCAGGCGCTCCAGAGCACCGTCGACGAACACATCACGGTGAGCGCTGAGACAAGGCTGACGCGTGCTGAGAAGCCGTGGGCCAGCAGGAAACGGCGCGCACCGGCACCGAACAGAATCAGCGCCAGTCCATGGACGAAGGTGAAGGCCTTCAGGCCCTCGATGTCCCGCTCAAACACCACGCTTCCCAGCTTGAGCAGTGCCGTCGACAGCGGCCGATACGCAAAGGTGAACATCGGCTCGGTGTTGAAGATCGGCTTGATGATCGAGAACAGGTTGTTGGGTACCTGGTCGATGATCCCGAAGACGTAGTAGATGATCGAATCGGCGCCGTCGACGACCCCACCCCAGGCGAGCCATGTGCCCAGCGCGATGATCGAGAGCAGCGGCAGCCAGGGCCGCAGACGCTCCATCCGCTCAGAGTTGTTACCGCCAGCCGCGCTCAAGAAGACTCCCCGCAAGCAGATCTGCAGCGCAAGTCTAGCCCGCATCCCGCGCCAGTGCTCCGCGCGACGGTGCAGATCAACTAAGCTAGCCGCCGAATCCAATGCCTGAGTCCAACCCCCGCGATAGCCGTTCTCCGACGCGAAGCCAGCACAGCGCGAAACCCGCCCTGATCCTTTGGATCGGAGCGCTCGCCCTGCTATCGCCCGGCTGCGCGGGCAGTGACCCCGACGACGGGAGCAACGCCGTCGGCAGCCAACAGGTCCACCACGATCCACCGCAGCACAGAGGCCCGGGAGAGGGACCAGCCGCGGTAGGGATGGGACATCCCGAGCGGGGCATGGAAGGTCCTAGCGAGCTCAAGGAGATCGCCCCGGGACTGCAGAGCGAAGGGCAGTGTCTGTGGATGCAGAGTTGCGGCAGCGACGCAAAGGGCAGCAGCTGTGGCGCCTGCGACGATGACGATCCCTGCACCCTGGACCGCTGCGTCGATGATTTCACCTGCGTCCACGACGCGGTGCATCACCCCTGCACCTGCGAGCCCAACTGTGGCGAGCAGGCCGTACGCCTGGTCCCGGTGACCAGCCTCAACCACGCCTCGGGCGGACTGCCCGGCCTCGAGGGCCTGCAGGCGGTTGCAGTGGCCGAGGGCGACCGCGACATCTACCTGGCCGCCACTGAGAGCGGAGCCCTGACGCACCTGACACGAGTCGACGGAGCGCTGCGCTGGGCCGAGTCCTTCGCCATCGGTGCGGTGATTGCAGTCGTAGTCGCCGGCGACGGTAAGGCGGTCTACGCCGCGGGCAAGCACGGACTGTTCACCTTCCGTCGCGCCGAGGACGGGCGGCTCAGCCGGGTGGACGGCACGCTGCCGGCTGCCTGGGGCCTCGCCAGCGAGGGCCCCTGGCTGGCTGCCATGGACACCCGTTCGGTACGCCTTTATCGACGCACAGGCAGTGCCGGAGAAGGCCTGGAGCTGGTCCACGAGATCAGCGATCCTGCACTGGCCGGCATTCGCCAGGCAGCCTTCGCACCCGGCGGCAAACACCTGTACACCGCCGGCTTCGACAACTCGGTGCTCGCCACCTGGAAGGTCACCGACAAGGGACTCGAGAAGACTGGCAGCCTGACCGCCAAGCGAGGCTTGCTGAACGTCGACTCGGTCGCCGTGTCCCCCGACGGCCGAAATGTCTTTGTCGCCGGCTTCTGCGATCACTCCCTGGGCATCCTGCGCCGCGACCCCGCGAGCGGAGCGCTGACCTGGCTCGGCTCGGCAGAGCCCCAGGCCTACGTGCAGGGCTGCGTGCCCGGCATGTACGCAGAGCAGGGCGGCACGGACCGCAGCGGCGGGCCCTTCGCCACGCCGTCCTCCATCGCGGTGTCCGCCGACGGCAAGACCGTGGTGGTGACCTCGCTGTCCACCTGGTTCAACATCCGCATCTACGAGCGAGACGGCGACCAGCTGCGCTTGTCCCGTCATCTCGATGCATCGCCGCTGTGGCTCGACTACAGCCGTTTCGACTGGGCCAACGAAGAGGTCGACGGCGAGGGGCCACCCATGCCGACCAAGCCCTGGCTATACCGCAGCTACAGCCAGGTGGTTGCCGGCAAGGAGCGCTTCTACATCACCAACGCCATCGTCGACGCGCTGGCCGAGATGGACAATCTAGGCGCCACCGCGTTCGTGCAGAAGGGCACCGGCGGCGTCGGCAACCTCGCGGGCGCCTACAACATGGATATCAGCCCCGACGACAAACACGTCTACGTAGCACCGCGGGGTTCGTCCGGCCTGGCGCTTGGCTCCTTTGCAAGCGACGAGCGGGGCCGACTCACTGCGCTGCCCTTCCCAGTCGAGCAGCTGCCGATCCTCGGTGAGGGCGCCGTGCTCAACGTGGCCATCACCCGGCCCGGCGGGCAGTACGCGGCAATCGTCGAGGCCGACTACCCCACGGTCTACCTGTATGACAGAGACTCGAAAACCGGCGTGCTCAGCCAGCGGGGCAAGCTGCCTCTTTCCGGTTGCAGCGGCCGGCCCTCGTTCCCCGTGGATGTCATCGCCACTCCCGACGGGCACCTGTACGTGGCCGACTTCCAGTGGGAAGGCGACGGCTGCGTGCACCACTTCGTCGTCACCGACGAAGGCACCCTGGAGGCAGGCAGGGTCTACGCCGAGTCCTTCCTGCGCGGGGTCGAGGCCATCGTCGTCACCAGTGATGGCCAGCACCTGTACACCGCCTGCCACGAAGCCAGCGGAGTGGCGCACTTTGCCCGCAACCCCAAAGACGGCAGCCTGAAACCGCGCCAGCCGGTGGAGCGCGCCGACCTGCACGGCGCCGAGTTCATCACCATCTCCCCGGACAACCGCCACATCTACGCGACCAGCCCCGTAGAGGACAACGTCGTGGTACTCGAGCGTGACCCCAAAAACGGCGCCCTGCGCCACCTGCAGACAGTGCGCAAGCAGCCGGGAGTTCCGCTCAAGGGCGCCAGCGGCATCACCATGACGGCGGACGGCACGCTGGTGTTCATTGCCTCGCGCACCGACGACTCAATCACGGTCCTCGAGCGCGCAGAGACCGGCCGCCTCACACCTGTCTCAGCACTGGTGGACTCGGAACGACTGGACTGGGTCAACGGGGTGGCTGTCAGCTCCGACGGCCGCTTCCTGTACACGGCGGCGGTGCAGTCCAATGCCGTCAGCTCGTTCCGCATCGTCCGCAGCCGCGACGATGGCTGCGGCGGCACCTGTCCCTGAGCCGGCTCGTTCCGCGCGACCCTCTGGCGCTGCTATCCTCACCGAGATGAAGCACTTCTCGATCTCCTGCCTCACAATCCCAGCGCTGCTGTTGTGCCTTTGTACGCCTGCGCTGGGCGAGGAGGCCGCCGAGGAGGCAAACAAAGAAGCTGCCCAGGAGGCCGCCGAAAAGACCACCGAAAAGACCGCCGAGAAGAAGTCCGGCCTCGCGGCCCGCTTCGCCAGCAGTTCGGTGTTGGTGGAGCACTCGTTCTCCATTGCGCACGGGCTGGACCTTTCGCCCGAGTACACCCGCACGATTTCTCGAACGTTGCTGCTGTCGCCTGCCTTTGAGATCAGTCCCAACCTCTCGGTGGCTGCACAGCTAGGACTCAGCCAGGAACTCACGGTCACAGACACCACCTTCCCCTACGAGCCGCTGCTCGACGACTTGAAGGCGGGCGTAAGCGTGACTCTGCCGCAGCGCAAGGGGGCAAAGGGCTCGCTGTCGGCGCGAACGGGAATGGACCTGGTCTTTCCCACCAGCAAGGCCTCGCTGGCGAGTTCGCTGATCATGGCGTTTGAGCCCTGGCTGGAGGTCGCCCTGGGCGCCCCCCTGCTGGATGGGCTCGAGTTCTCCTATCGCCTCACCCCCAACCCGCGAGTACACCGCTACTCGACAGCGTCGCTGCGCGTAGCGAGGCCCTGCTCTCCCGCCGCCGGCTGCTCGCTGGGTGCCAGCACCGACACCGGTGATCGCAACACGGCCCTGCAGTTGCACAATGACTTCGCGCTTTCGCTCTCGTTGCTGGACAGCAAACTCAGCTTCAGCGCGCAGTTGACTCTCAGTTACGGGCTCCCCTATCCGAAGAGCCCGTCGCCCCGCTTCGAGGAGAGCATCCTCAGCGACCCTGCAAACGACGGCGGCAGTCCGGTGCGTCTGAACAGTTCGTTCATCTTCGACATCAGCTACCAGGTCCACCCGGGCATCGGCCTCTCGGTAGGCCTGTGGACACCAGGCGGTATGCAACCGGACGGCGGTTGGTACAACCCACTGGGCAACCGCAATTCGCAGATCTACCTGGATGTCACCATCTACCCGGTCGCGCTGGTACAGGCCGGTCTGAAAGACTGGCCGGGTCGCAAGAACACAGGGCCCGATGCGGGAGCAAAGGGCCCATGAGCCGCAAGAAGTTGCGCCGACCCGGCAGGAAGAAGCAGCAAAAGGACATTCGCAAGACCCGCTTCAAAGTCCGCCTGCCCCGCGAAAAGGTGCTGCAGATCCACTCCTACGCATCCACAGGCGACACCGAACAGGCCTTGCAACTCCTCAAGCTGTTCAAGCCCGACCTGAAACCCGATGACGCCCACGAAGTCGTGATGCGCTGCAGCGACCCTGGCCGCTACGGCGGCATAGAGACCGGCGACGATCCCGAGACCGGCGCCTACGCCGACATCTGCGTGACCTGAAGGGGCTGCTACTCCGCCTTGCTGTCCTCGGCGGCAGCTTCCTTAGCGGCAGCTTCCTTGGCGGCAGCTTCCTTAGCGGCAGCTTCCTTGGCGGCCTCTTCCTTAGCGGCAGCTTCCTTGGCGGCAGCTTCCTTGGCGGCAGCTTCCTTGGCGGCCTCTTCCTTGGCGGCCTCTTCCTTGGCGGCAGCTTCGGCTGCCTTGCGTTCCTTCTTGAGACGCTTCGCCTTCTTCGGGCTGGGGCCATTCACCGCCAGCGCAATGCCGCCACCCATGCGCTTGAGTGGGGGCAGATCATTGCCGCGAATCTGCAGGGTGAACACGAACTCGGGTCGCAAGGAGATGTGCGGGTTGCCCAGGGGGATGTCGACGCCGACGGGGAAGTGCAGCAGCATGCGCCCCGGCCAGTTGGGATCGATCACGGTCCATGCCATCTGGTAGTGGGGCGAGAAGTACAGCGCAGCTGCCTTCTCGCCACCGAAGCGCTTGCCTACGGAGAGACCCACGTCAAAGCCAATCGCCGCGCCGACTGGGTGCTCGTCGATGTCCTGGCCGCACTCGAGGGTCCAGCACAGGCCAAAGATGCCTCCAAAATCGATAGTCAGGTCAAAGGGTCCCTTCACTGCCTGGATACGGAACTCCGGTGCCCAGCCCATGGAAATCAGCGTGTAGGTCCAGAACCGGTGGCTGAGCTCGAGGCGCGGCGCCTTCTCTGGAGTCCAGCGTACGAAGGCCTGCAGCTCGGCCCCGCCGAACTCGCCATTCTCGAGGCGGGCTCCCGAGCCCACGCCCCCACCAACTTCGACATCCCCTGCTGCGAGTAGGCCGGCCGGTCGAAACCGGAACGCCGGGCCACAGGCGCTCAACATGACCGGCAGCACAACCGCCACCAGCAGCGCGCAGAGCAGGCGACCGGTTCTTGTCCTCAAGAGTCCCCGGGTGTGTTCCACAGCAACCTCCTAAAAGTCCAACATGCCCAGTTGCATGTGAATCGCACGCAACAGGTTCAGGTTCTCGCGGTGCAACCTGAGGCGCACCGTGATCTCCGCCGCATCCTCAGGAACCGCGGCCGCTGAGTCGTCATCATCCCCCGCGGCCGAGTCGTCATCATCCCCCAAGCCGGGGATTTCTTCTCCCAGGTACTCGGACATCGCGTTTGCCCGAGCGATCATGCGCGCAGCGATGCCCTCTTCGATGCCCCCCTCGTTCAGGTAGGAAACGGCACGCCAGGTCAGGCCGCTGACCGGGTCGGTGTGACTGGCCGTCGGCAACTGGGTGATTATGCCGTTGTCCCCATCAAGCCAGATTCGGGTCGAATCGATGATGGTCGAATCGTAGGTGTCGGGCAGCAGCGTCAGGCCCAACAGCATCGTGTACAGCTGAATCGTGAAGCCGGCGTTGGGATCGATGGACACCGCCCCAGCAGGCATAACCACCGGGAAATCCGCGTAGTCGGGGAACACCACCTGGTCGTCCAGTTCGTAGGGCGCGAAACCGCTGGGGTCACCCACCATCAGATCTCCGACCAACTCTTCCAGCGGCTCGAAGAAGTTGGCGCCGTAGTTCACCCGGAAGCCACGTAGGTCGGAGGCTGTGTCCTGGCCGAGGAAGTAGGTGGTGGGATCAAAGAGGGCCTCCATCGCCAGGGTCTTGTTGGAGAAGAACCCCACGGTGGTGATGGCCTCGTCCCAGAAGTAGCCCTCGTCGTAGTCCCACTCAGTGCTCAGGTAGCGGCCATCGCTGACACCGACGGTGAGATCCTCGGAGTACCACACGGGCATCCAACTCTCGGTTCCGTCCCAGTCGGTCGTACGCTCGTAGCCGCCCGGTTCGGGGCGGGCAAGGGTGCGAGCAAACACGTTAAACGACTCGCGCACGCCCATGGTGAAGGGACCGTAGCCGTCATAAGCCTGCAGGTAGCCGTCGACATCGGCGCTCTGCTCTTCGGTGGCGTACAGGGACTGCGCCTCGAGCACCCACCACTGGTTGAGGCCGACCATGGGATCGAAAAAGCGATCCCAGATCCGCCAGACATGCCCGTCGGCGTTGAAGTACATGCGGTCGCGGGCGAAGTTGTTGAGGATGTAATAGGCCTCGTAGCGCTGCGCCAGGTCTGCGGGGATCTCGTACAGGTCGGCCCCCTCATCGAAGTACAGGCACTTGAACGCCGAGCCGACGAACTCGTCCGAGCAGAACCTGTAGGGCACCACCGGTTCCCCCGCGTCGGTCGCCAGGTAGCTGTGTGGAGAGTCCCACCACTCTGCGATGCCGTTGTAATCGCCGAGCAGACTCTGCGGCACATCCCGGCGCGCCTGCAGGTCACCGTAGTAGGCCGGGTAGTCGGTGTAGTGCATGCCGTACAAAGTGTCGTCATCGGCATAGTTAAACGGCTGCAGGTAGCCGGTCAGGTGGGCTATGTACTCGTCGTTGAGAAGCCAACCATAATCCTCGGCGTCGGTGGTGGTGAGCACCTCCATGATGCGGCCATAGCCAAACTTGATGGCGGCCTTGTCGTAGCTTCGTGCGCCGAGCTCGTCGCTATTGAAACGGCTGAGATAGTCCATCACGGAGCTGTACTGGTACTTGCGAATTCCCGCATCACGCTCGGCGGCGGTCTCCGGATCCAGGTAGCGCGGAGCCATCTCGCCGTCGTCGCGCAGGTTCCAGTACTCAGCGCCGTAGTTGATCGGATCGGCGCTGCCCTCGAGGTTGTGCCGCAGCCCCAAAGTGTGTCCCAACTCATGCGCCATCGTGCCGCGATAGACACCCAGCATGATTGCCCAGCGGATCTCTTCGGGATCCATGCCCGCGTAGTTGGCCGCCTCTCCTTCCACCGATGGGTCGACAAATTCGCGGAAGTAGGCGCAGCGCCTGGCGTTGCGCTTCATGCGCGCCTGGCTGGCACGGCGCAGGCGCTGATCTGCGAGCCGCCGCAGCGGCGAGGCGCGGTCCAGTACCTGCTCGGACATGGTGCTGCCGGGAAGGGTCGCCGAACTGAGTAGCGCTTCGTCGGTGATGGCCAGTTGCTCCAGCGGCGTACCGATGAGCGCATCGAGGCGAGCGGTAACCGTGGACTGCGCCGCCGAGACCGCAGGATGATCACGCAGGGCCGCGCGCGCCGCGCGGCGCGCCTGGACCTTGGCTCGGGGACTACGGTCGCCATTGCCCAGGTACGGCAGCGCGTCCTTGTGTCGCAGTTGCACCTTGCTGGTCAGGCGCTCGACCTCTTCGGGGCTGTAGCTCCTGGGGTTGTTCATGTCCGCGCTGCGGGCGTTGATCCAGTCGGCAACGTTCTCGCCATCAATGAAGTCTTCTTCGCTGATCTCACCGTTGATGAGCTGAACCAGGTCGCGGGCCCAGGCGCCGAAGTCGTGCACCTCGGCCTCGTAGACCAGCGCTGCCGCCGAGATGATCTCGCCGGTCATCGGATCCAACTGCGCCGGCCCGAAGCCGAATGGATTGCCGCGGCCCGGATTGGGCACGTTGTACAAAAAGTTGTAGCGCAGATCGCCGAGGCGGGGAGCCATGCCCGCCGCGCCGCACCAGGCAGGATCGCCGTCCTGCACCGGGTTGTTGGGGCAGAAGCCAAACACCTCGATGCTCGCGTCGGCCTCGGACTGGCAGTCGGACTCCGAGCCACCAGCAGCCAGGCACTCGTAGTGGCGCAGCGCGTTGACGGTGTCGCGCATAGGCTCGTTCCACTGGTCAACCACCTCCTGCACCACCTGTGCAAATCGTGGATCCAGGTTGGGAGACGTGTGCCAGGCGATCTTCTTCAGGCCACGCTCACGGTAGGGAAGCGTGCACTGACCTTCGAGTTCGTCACAATGCGAGCCGATCGTGTCCTCGCAGTCGGCATCCGCCGAGCAACTGCGACCATCGTGGGTGCGGTCCCAGATGTTCCAGCGACTCTGGTAGCGGATGCGCCCGGTGTTGGTGGGCCCGTACTGTTCGTCGTAGGTGGGTCGCTGCACGTCGAAGTAACCGAACAGCTCCATGTCCTGGCCGTTCCAGCGCTGTGCCTCGTAGTCGCGGTCCTCGACTCGCAGGAACGAGTTGCGCACCACCACCTCGGCCGCTGTGCAGTCATCGAAATGATAGAAGTACCAGCACAGCGGGATCTCGCCATCCTCGGGGTAGTCGGGGTCGATGGCGGTTCCGGGCTTGGCGAAGAACGCCGAGGTCACATCGAGGTATCCATCGGTCACCACCGGTGCACTCGGATCGTTCGGATCCGTGACTGCGTAGGCCATCGGCTCCATCTCGACGAAGTTGGGCGCCCAGAAATTCCAGTTGGTGACCAGGTTCTGCGACCAGTCGACGCGCACATAATCGCGCTCGAACCACTGCCGATCGGTGGAGTTCTCAATGATCACATTGGTCTCTTCGCCGGTGGTGGTGTTGTAGTCCCGGCGGATGTCGAAGTGGCTGGTAATGGCCCAGGCTGCAACGGGTTCGCCCTCGTACTGGCCGTCGCTGTTGCGGTCGGGATCAGAGCCATCAAAACGCTGGTAGGCACGCACCGCTACCAGCAGGTTCTCTTCGATGCGCCAGCGGATCCTGTCCAACTCCCCCTGGTCCCCTACAAACGTGAACTCCGAAGCCCAGGGCGTGTCAATGACCGTGCGCTGGAAGTACCACTCGCCGTCGAACTGGCTCTTGGCGATGGGCAGCGCCTGGGTCTGGTCCACGGGGGGACGGGCCTCGGGACAGCCGGTCAGTGCAAGGCCCAGCAGCAGAGCCGACAGGAGCATCAGGTAGCGGTGAGTGGTCACGAATCGTTCTCCTCTTGCTTGGCGGAGCTGCTCCTGTGCAGCGAATCCAACTCCTCGCGGAGCGTACCGAGTTCCTCGCGCAGTAGCTGGTTCTCCCAGCGACGCATCTCTTCGTCCTCTGCGAACCCCTCCACCCGTTGCTGCAAATCGCCGCGCAGATTGGCGCTTTCCTGCTCGAGTTCGGCACAGCGGCGGAGCGAATCATCCAGAGCCTTGCCCTGTTCGGCGACCTGCGCCTGAGACCGCTCGGCGTCGCCGCGCAGCTGGCTGGTCTGTTCCTCGGCAAGCTCGGCCTGCCGAAGGGTTTCCTGTTCCAGTGCCGCGTACCGTTCCTCGGCAATCTTCTGCTGCTCTATTCGCAGAGCATCAGCAGCCGCAAGAGACCCCTTCGACTCGTCGGCCAATGCAATAAAACGCTGCTCGCCCTCGGCCCGCTGTCGGTCCTGTTCGGACTGCATTTTCTGCCGCAGAGCTTCGAGCTCTGCAACGGATTCCTCGCGCAGTTGCTCAACGCTGGCAGCGAGTTCCTCGGCAAGGACAGCAGCCCCGCTGCGCTCCACCTCGAGCATGGCGATCTGCTGGTCGGCCTCCAGCTTCGCGCGCAGGCCCTGCTCCTGGAGTTCCCCGGCACGGCTCTCGGCCTCGGCGATGGCCTGGTCTTTCTCTTCTTTGAGAGCCTGGCTGCGTGCCTCGGCAGCGGCGAGGGCTGTCGCTTGCTCAGACTCCAGCTGTCCATAGCGAGCCTCCAACTGGGCTAGCGTATCCTCTTGCTCGGCGACCAACGCGGCATATCGCTTCTCAGCCTCTGCCAGAGCAGTCAACTGCCCGGACTCGACCGTGCCGATCCGCTGTTCGGCCTCCGCCAGCGCCTCGCGCAACTCGGCAGTGATCTTGTCGGACTGCTCTGCCTTGTCCTCCATGTCGTCGAGTTGGTCGGCGGTGACCAGTCGGATCCTGAGGCTCTCGTCCTCAATCGAGTTGCGTTCTTCCTCGACCTCTCGGAGTTTCTCCTCGGACGCAGCAACTGCTGCCTGGCTGTCCGCTCGTACCGCGTCGTACCGCTCTTCCGCAGCCACCCGGCTCGCCTCGAAGTCGGCCAGGACTGCTGCCCTCTCGGCCTCGAGGGCAGCGTAGCGAGCGTGAGCATCTTCGAGCGCACGCTGTTTTGCATCGCCCAACTCTGCCAACCTGGCCTCGGTCTCAGACAGGGCCTCGCGCAACTTCTCCTCGGCTTCGGCCTGTTGCGCTCTGCTGGCAGCATCCCGCTGCTGCGATGATTCCTGTAGGTCGGCGCGATCCTTGCGCAATGACTCGCACTCGTCTGCGATGCCCCGCATCGACTCGGTCAGTTCGTCACGCTCTCGAAGCAGGGCGTCA
>CAZBDA010000034.1:13989-40919 GCA_964490445.1 uncultured Rickettsiales bacterium
CGCTCCGCTGCCAACTCGTCCGCGGAACCGCTCGCCTCGGACAGCCTCGCCTGCAAGGCGTCACGCTCCGCTGCCAACTCGTCCGCGGAACCGCTCGCCTCGGACAGCCTCGCCTGCAGCGCATCGCGCTGCCCCGCGAACTCTTCCACCGAACCGCTCGCCTCGGACAGCCTCGCCTGCAAGGCGTCGCGCTCCGCTGCCAACTTGTCCGCGGTACTACTCGCTTCGGCCAGCTGGGCCGCCAGGGCTTCACGCTCGCTCGCCAGTTCCTGTGCGGAAGCGTCCAGCTGATTGCGCTCCTCGCGAATGCTGTCCAGTGCATCCCGCTCCGTGCGCAGCGAGTCTCGCTCGTCGGCGATCCCCTTCATGCGCCCACGCAGAAGATCCAGTGCCGTCGCTCCCTCCTCTGTACGGCGAGCCTCCTCTTCGCGCAGTGCCTCGAACATCTCGACGGACTCACCGAGTTGTTTCTGCAGGCTCGCCTGCTCTTCCTCGAGATGACTGGCACGACCGGTAATGCTCTCGATCTGCTCGGCCTGCTCGACGATCACCGCCTGGCTCTGCTCGAGTTCTTGCTCCAACTCCGCCAGCTGTCCCTGCATGGACTTTCGCTCGCCTGCCCACTCCTCGCCGCCGGCGCTGCGCTCGCTGACCTGGGCAAGCAGGGCATCGCGCTCGCGGCGGATCGCCTCCATCTGCGCAAGCTCGCGCTCGAGAGCGTCGATGCGCTGCAGAGCCATCTCGACATCCTCCTCGATGTCTTCGATTGCATCGAGGGTACCGCTTTCCTCTTCGCCCTCAGGCGCTTCGGCGGCCGCAGCAACGGGGGCCGCCTCGATCGGCGCAGACGCCTCGGGCTCGGGCACGGTCTCCCCGCTCACTCCAGCAAGAGCCTCTGGGAACAACTGACCCAGGCGAGCGGCAACAAAGTTGCTGTCGAGCGGCTTGCGGGCATAAGTCCAACCGCTCTCCCCCTCGAACCAGTGCAGCAGCAGTTCGGACGCGGAAGCACCGTTGGTGGTCAACAGCAGCGGCACACCACGCAACTGTGCCGACGACTGCATCGTGCGCAACACATCGCGCCAGATCGGGTCGTCGACGCACAGCACCAACAGGGCAGGAGGCGTGCTGCGGGCACGATCCTTGATGTCGGTTGAACCGCCTACAGGCATGACCTCGAACTCAGGCCCCTTGAGCACCTTTTTCAGAGCGCGGGTCGTACGCGGGTCGGGGTCAGAGACCATCACTACCGTAGCCCTTTGTGCTCCGCTCCCGGCGACAGTAGCCATGTCAACGACCTCGCTTTCCGCGACCGCGGACGGCGCCGCTCATCGCGCCCTCTTCCTCGAGGGTGCTCCGCATCTCCAGGCCCCAACGATCACGGGGGTGAGCCTTGAGCAGCCGCTGGGTCCACAGCGCAGTGCCCTCCGCATCCCCTCTCTCGCGAGCGATTCGACCGAGGTATTCCATTGCCTTTGCATGTGCGGGATCGAAGGTCTGCGCCAGCAACAACAGGTCCTCGGCGTTTTCCCCGTCGCCTCCGGCAGGGGTCGAATTGCGGTGCACCTTCCAGCAGCACCAACCGAGGTCGGCAAGGACGTGCGGGTTGGAACCATGGGCGGCACGCAGGGTCTGCAACTCCGAGAACGCCTTTGCGTAGTTGCCCCGCTTCATCAAGATCTGAGCTTCATCATGGGCCGCGCCGGCGGCGGAGACCTCCTTGGGCTCAGAACGAGTGCTCAGTTCCCGCTGATCAGCCCTGGCTCGGGTCGAAGCCATGAACAGCGACAGGTTGCTCTCGATCAGCGGCGCGAGTCCGGCCTTCATACGCTGGTCATAGTCCGCCCGGCGGCGACGGTCCGACAGGGTCTGCCAGACGAGCTTCGCGGCATGCAGAAGTTCCTGCACCCGGGCATGGTCCTCTTCGCCCAGGCTACTGTCAGTGGCGGCAGCCTCCCAACTTCGGGTCAGGCGCTCGTAGGCTCCCACGACGTCCGAGGACCGAGCCGACTTGTCGAGGTCAAAGAACGCGTAGAAGTTCTTGCCGACACGATGAGAGTGCGCCGTCCTGATGAGCCTGGCCAGGTGGGAATCAGCGGAAGCCGCCGGAGGCGGCGAAGAGGCCGGGGTGGGCTTCTTCGCGGCAGGTTTCGCTACCGAGGCCTTTGCGGCCGCGGGCCTGGCAGTCGGCTTCTTCCCGGGCTCATCGAGGGGGAGTGTCCCCTGCTTGCGCGACGGAGCTCGGCCCCGACCCGCTCCGGCCTCTTTTTTCCTGGCTGGGCTGGCGACAGCGGAACCCGAACGTGGCGCGCGGGCCGCGGCCTTGGCCTCCTTGACCCGCTGGAGCCCAAGCTGGAGTTGAGCAGCCCTGCCGAGGTCGGTACCCGCGGACAGCAACTCCTTTACCGCGTCGGGCCCGGCCGCCGGATCCTTGAGCAAACCGCAGTTCGACAGGAACCAGAGCAACGGCATCATCTGGCCGGACCGGTCGGGGATCTTGCGAAACAGCTCCTCAACGGTCTCCCCGTCTCCAATAGCCGCTCCAAGACCGGAAAGGGGCTCTTCCAGCATCAGGCTGTCGAGGGCCTCGGGCAGACGACTGCTCGGCTGTAGTTTGGTACTTGTCGCTGTGCCGATGCCGTGGAGCGCCTCTTCCATCTGCACGTGGCTACGCACTCCGTTCCACAACCCAAGGAGAACGTTGGCCTCCGGCAGGAGCTGCGGATCGAGGGCCTCCAACGGCAGGGAGTCACGGGGCTGAAAGTTCCATTCCCCCGATTCCCAGGACAAAGCTGCTGCGACCGCAGGCCCCAACTGCTCGAAGCGATGCTCCTGGAGTTCTTTTGGTTTGATCAGGCCACCCGAGAGCAGTCGGTCGGAGATCGGCTCGAACGGACTGCTCTTTGCTGTCACCGACTGCATCCGCTTGGCGGTCACCAGGCCAGCCTTCACCAGGGTGTGCGCCAACTCCTCCTCAACCCTGTCACTGGAGTACCAGACCGATTGACCGGAGACAAAATACAGGCGCCGCCAGTAGCGGCCACTGCGGACTTCGAGCACGCCGGTGCGGCCGGCGCGATGCAAACCGAAGATCAGGGAAACGTACGTGCCGCGCTGATGTACTCCTGGAAGATCGGCCATCGCTGCCTCTGTCGCTCCTCGTCAGTCACTCGGCCCACTCGAGCGGCCACGGACCTGGGAGCCAACAGGATACCGATCCCTGCCCACGCGCGCCCGACCGCCATAAAGGAAAACAAAGTCGGAAGAATCCCCTAGCGCAGCGGGTGCACGAAAAGAGGAATCATCCGCACACGATCATCGTTCCTACGACTCTTCCAATGCCGCGACCGGCGTGCCGGCTCGCTACGCACCGAAACCGTCAGTTGCAGGGCCGGCTGCACGACCGGCCCGTCACCCGGACTTCCGCTGCAGCGTAATGAACTGCAACTTATCGGTCGCACCGCGACGCCGCTCGAGTTCCGTCCATTCAGCGAGGTCCAATGGCGGGAAGAACGTATCGCCGGCAACCTCTTCGCTCACCTCCGTCAGGTAGAGCCGAGTAGCCATCGGCAGCGCCTGCTCATACAGAGTCGAGCCGCCGATCACCCGCGGCTCGTCGTCGTCGCGCCGCGCCAGGGCGATGGCTTCGCCGAGGCTGTGGACCACGTCGCAGCCCTCAATCTCCAGGCCCTGCTGCCGCGTGACGACAATGTTGCGCCGACCGGGCAGCGGCCTGCCGATCGAGTCCCAGGTCTTGCGCCCCATGATGATGGCATGACCGGTTGTGACTCGACGAAAGTGCTTCAGGTCCTCAGAGAAATGCCAGGGCAGCCCCCCATCACGGCCGATCACACGGCCCGGGCCCATCGCTACGACCAGCGCCAGGGGCTGTAGTTCCGTCATCCGGCGCACTCCTCACCACCCGCTCCAGGAGCAGGTTGCCTTCTAGACCGACACCTCGGCCTTGATGTGTGGATGTGGGTCATAGCCTTCGAGACGGAAGTCTTCGAACTGGAAGGCGAACAGGTCACGAACCTCAGGATTGAGTCGCATCTGGGGCAACGGCAACGGCCCACGCGTGAGCTGCAGCCGAGCCTGATCCAGGTGGTTCAGATACAGGTGCGCATCGCCGAAGCTATGCACGAACTCGCGGGCCTGCAAACCACAGACCTGTGCGACCATCATCGTCAGCAGGGCGTAGCTGGCAATGTTGAATGGCACCCCGAGGAAGACGTCCGCGCTGCGCTGGTAGAGCTGACAACTGAGCTCTCCGTCCTGGACATAGAACTGGAACAGAGTGTGGCAGGGCGGCAGGCTGACCCGAGCCGCCTCGGCCGGGTTCCAACCGGTGACAATGTGACGGCGACTCCAGGGGTTGGTTCGGATCTGCTCGAGCAGCGCAGTGATCTGGTCAACCCCGTCTCTGGCGTAGCTGCCGTCTTCGCGCACGCTGGCGCCATAGTTACGCCACTGATGTCCGTAGATGGGACCAAGATCTCCTTGCTTGCGGCCAAAGCGACCGCACTCTTCGGCCGTGGCCCAGTCGTTCCAGATCCGCACACCTGCATCCTGGAGGGGCTTCACATGAGTCTCGCCGGAGAGGAACCAGAGCAACTCCTTGATGATGGACTTGAGGTGCAGCTTCTTGGTGGTCAGCGCAGGGAAGCCCTCGCTGAGGTCAAAACGCATCTGGTGGCCAAAGATGCCGCGCGTACCCGTCCCCGTGCGGTCCTTGCGGTCGCGCCCCTCTTCGAGGATCCGATTCAAGAGTTGTAGATAGGGCTGCACGGGCGGCGATTTTACACATTGCTTGGACCTGTGGGGCGCCTTCCGCTAGCTTCCCGGCAATGCTGCGACATACCGCAAGACCGGCACTCATCCTGGCTGTCGCGAGCCTTCTCGCGACCGGCTGCGAAGCGGAGCCCGATCCGATCCTCGTCGACGTGGATGCCTGGTGCGAGGGCACCAACCCACTGCATTGCATGCTGCCCTGGCCGTCGGACCGATGGCTCGTCGACGACCCGAGCACGGAGACCGGCAAGCGACTGAACTACAGCACCGATTCCATCCCCTCGAACATCGACCAGGATGACTTCGACGTCAGCGCCTACAACCTGCACGACGGCTTCTCGCCGGCCGCGGCCCTGCTGACCGTCTTCCCGGTCGGTCTGGACACCGAGGCCACACCGGGCCTGGCGCTCGAAGGACTTTGGGACCTGTCTTTGGCCGCCGACAGCCCAACCATCATCCTCGACCTGGAGACCGGCGAGCGAATTGCCCACATGGTCGAGGTCGACCGACGCGCCCACGAAGACGATGTCCCCGGCCTGACGCCGAGTCTCGCGCTCGTGTACCTGCGCCCCGCTGTACGCCTGCAGGATGGGCACCGCTACGGCGTCGCCCTGCGCGGTATCACCTTGACCGACGGCAGCCAGGCCGAGGCCAGCTCAGCCTTTGCTGCCCTGCGCGACGGCCTCACTACGACCTCAGCCACCATCGAGGAGCGCAGGCCGAGGTACGAGGAGTTGTTCAGAGAGGTCGAGGCCAACGGCGTCCCCCGATCCGAGTTGGTGCAGGCCTGGACCTTCACCACCGCGTCGAGTCGCAGCATCCGCGGCGACCTGATCGCGATGCGCGACGACGCCCTGGAGCGGGTGCCCGTCGGAGCCGGCAGCTGCACAGTCGAAGAGGTCCGCGAGGACGAGGCCAATGACGAAGTCTTCCGGCGCATCGACGGCACCTTCAGCGTGCCGCTGTACATGGACGACGACCGCGCCGGCGCCCGCGTGGCCCGCGGCGACGATGGACTGCCTGCCTTCCAGGGATGGACGGAGGCGCCCTTTACCCTGACGATCCCGCGGCGACGCGCTGAACCCGGTGCGGGACCAGGCCGACTCATGGGCTTCGGCCATGGGCTGATGGGTTCAGCCAACGAGGAGGGTGGCGGCAGCTACGTGCGCCAGGTCGCCCAGGAGTTCGGCTACGTGGTCGTCGCAACCGACTGGCAGGGAATGGCACGCACCGACATCGTCGTGGTCGGCACCGCGCTCTCCAACGTCAGCACCTTTCCCAAGGTCGGCGACCGCCTCAAGCAGGGCGTCATCAACAACCTGGTCATGATCCGCTCCTTCAAGGGCGCCTGTCGCGACCTGCCCGAGTTGCAGATCGACGGTGAGCCGGTGATCGATGACGGCGACCCGTACTGGATGGGAATCAGCCAGGGCGGAATCATGGGCCCCTCGGTGCTGGCCCTGTCGCCAGACATTCCCAAAGGAGCGTTCCTGGTCGGCGGGATCAGTTATCCGCTGATGATCGGTAGATCAGTCGACTTCTACGAGTACGAAGTCATCTTCCGCACCTGGTACCCCGAGCGGATCGACCGCGAGGTGCTCATGAACATGATGAGCACCCTGTGGGATGGCGCAGAAGCGGCTACCTGGGCACCCCACCTGGTGCACGATCCGCTGCCCGGTGTGGCCGCAAAGCAAATCCTCTACCAGGTGGCGCGGTTGGATTCGCAGGTGCCGAACATCGCCTCAGAGCTTGCAGCCCGCACCATGGGAATCCCGCAGTTGTCCCCGACCGCACAGAGCCTCTGGGGCATTCCCGACCAGGACGGCCCACTGGACTCAGCACTGGTCTACTTCGACATGGACGGTGAGCCGCCACCTCCAGGCAACCAGCCGCCTGAGGACGACAATGGCACCCACGGCGGGCAACGCTACCTGGACGGTTCCCGCCTCCAGATCAACGCCTTCTTCGAAGACGGCGGCGTCATCGAGAACTTCTGCGACGGGCCCTGCGACCCGGACTGAGATGGGTCGATTCGGAGCTCGCTGGCTATCGTCCGGAGAGGCCCTCGCGGGGCTAAGTCTCTAGGTCCCGAAATTGATCCCGCCGGGACTTCCGCTATCGCTGTTGGGCGGCGGCATGTTGTTAAAAACGTAGACGGCACCGGCCACCATCAGTGCCACGACGGCACCAATTCCTCCCGCCTCTGCACCCGCTACGGGCACGGCGGCACCGGCAAGCACCAGACCCAGGACCGCAACCACGAGCGCAGCACGAGTGGACTTGGGAGCAACCTCGGGGTCCTCGTCGGTACCGAGACAGCAGCGCTTGTACTTGCTGCCACTGCCACATGGACACGGGTCATTTCGACCGACTTGCCTGCTGCCTGTCATCTGCTCCTCCAGCTCGCGGGACTCCCCACAGGTCGAGTCCCAATCCGAGACGAATGTTACACCGCTTCCTCGGCATCGATCACCTGCCGTGCGACGTCGTAGGAGAACCCGCTCCTGGCAAGAGCTGCGAGGTCCCTCTGGCGCCGTTCAGAACGTACTGCTGCGTCTCGTCGATAGGGACCGAGGCGACGACGGCGAGCATAGTTGCGCGCCGACTCCAACTCGATATCTTCGCCGCTGTCTCGGAAATCCCGCAGCACCTCCTGCACCAACTCCGAGGCAACGCCCTTCTGCCGTAATCGGGCAGCCATCGCTCGCTGCGACAGGCCCCGTCGCTGCCAGAGCTCGAGCCAGAGCCGCGCCTGGCGTCGATCATCGAGATGGCCGGCGCGCTGCAAGCGCTCAAGCAACTCCTCCAACTGCTCCGCGAGCAACGCGCGGTCTGCACCCGACTGGGTCCGAGCTTCCCAGTCCTGACCATCGCAATCGAGATTGCGGTCGATCCGGCGCAGCATCACCTCGCGAACCCGGGCGACAGTCGCCGGATAGCGCTGCAGGTAGTGAACCGCAGAGCGCTCGAGCCAGGCTGTGTTCATGCGCACGGGGCGCCTGCGACGCCCCCGGCCCTGTGGGTGGTTTCTCACATCCTGCCCTTGTGTTCTCGCAACAATGAATCACATTACCGGACATGAGAGACGTCCGACTGGTCGACCTCGACGAGCTTCCCACCTGCCTCGAGATACGTCTCGAAGTCTTCGTGGAGGGGCAGAACGTGCCCCTGGAGGAAGAGGTTGATGGACGCGACGAACAGTGCAGCCACTTCCTCGCATCGGAAGGCGGACGGGCCCTTGCGACCGCGCGACTCCGCATCACCGACCAGGGCGAGGCTCGCGCCGAGCGCGTGGCGGTACTGCAAGCGGCCCGAGGCACCGGCCTCGGGCTGGCAGTGATGCGGTTACTCCAACAGACTGCGGCACAACGCGGGCACAGCGAGGTGGTACTGCACGCCCAGGTTGCGGTCATTCCCTTTTATGAACGCCTGGGCTACGTCGCCGAAGGCCCTGTGTTCATGGACTGCGACATTCCGCATCGCACGATGCGCGTACCTCTTTGATTGCCGCTTCGTGGTGATATGGTGCTCGGGCGCTGAGTACGGTCGCTGCAATCACCGACCGTTCGAGATCGGCGAACCGGAGAGCCAGTGAACATGGTCCAACGCATCAAGAGGCACCGGTTCATTGTGACCCTGGCCCTCCTGGGCATGCTCAGTTCCTGCCAGGACGAGCGCCAGCGGGGCGGCGACGAACCCAGCGCCGTGAAAGGTCTGGACATCGCTGCCGTCACCTTCAACCAGGGGGTCGAAATCCTGGTCCTGGAAGACGGCGAACAGGTCGAGGACCGCAACGCACCAGTGGTTGAAGGCCGCGACGGGATCCTGCGGGTCTACTTCGAGCGACAGGACGAATGGGAAGCGCGCGACATCAACGTGTTCCTGGAACTGGAAGAAGGAGACTCGCCGGAGCCCGTCGAGATCTTCGTCGACAGCGACTCCCGCGAGCGACTCCTGAGCAGTACTGCCAACTTCGAGCTGGACGAGGTCCCCGCCGACCTGCACTTCAAGGTGCGACTGGAAGAAGTCGAGGCCGAAACGGACGCTGACGGCGACGACAACGAGAGCCTGTGGCCAGAGGAAGGCTACGCCGACCTCAATGCCCGCAACCCCCGTGGGCCCCTGGTAATCGAGCTCATCCCAGTGCGTTACGAAGCCGACGGTTCCGGACGCATGCCGGACACCAGCAACGCGCAACTGGAACGCTTTCGCGAGCACTTCATGCAGCGCTATCCGGTCGCCGAAGTAGAGGTCTCCGTCGGCTCGACCCTGGTCTGGAACAGCTCTGTGCTACCCACCGGACAGGGCTGGGACACACTGCTGGATGCTGTCCTGCAACGGCGCTGGAACGAACATCCGGATCGCGACGTCTACTACTACGGGCTGTTCAGTCCGGCCCTGTCGCTGGCCAGCTACTGCCAGGCCGGGTGCATCGCCGGGCTGAGCCCGCTGACAGAGAACGCCAACGATGACTGGGGCCGCGCCAGCATCGGGCTGGGCTTCCCGGGCGATAGCTCCGCTGGCACGATGGTGCACGAAATCGGTCACGCTCATGGCCGCCGCCACGCACCGTGCGGACTGTTCGGCCAACAGTCCGATAGCCAGTACCCGCACGACGACGCCAGCATCGGTGTCTGGGGCTACGACCTGCTTGGCCACAGCCTGCGCGATCCCGACGACTACACGGACTTCATGGCCTACTGCGAACCCACCTGGATCAGTGACTACACCTATGACGGACTGTTCGACCGGATCCGTGCGGTCAACAACCTCGAGGTCTTCCTGGCCGGACCCGAAGGACTCCAGGACTGGCTGGTGATCGGACGCGCAGCCGACGGAACGGTGCGGCACAGCGGCCGGATCCAGCGAGTGCTGCCGCCGAGCGGGTCGGCACAGCAGGTCTCGTTGCTCGACTCCCAGGGCTACGTCGTCGGAGAGAGCACCGGCTACTACAACCCACTGAGTCACCTGGCAGGGGGCCATGTCCTGCTGGCTGATCCAGGCCCCAAAGTACGTGCGGTGAGATTCGCCGACGGCAGCCTCCTCGAACTGTGAACGGAAGCAACCAATGAGACGAACCCTGGGAATCCTGGTCGCGGCACTGCTGTGCGCGGGGACCGCCTCCATGCCCGCGAGCCCCGCACATGCCTGCAGTTGCCAGCCGGCGGCAGACGCGACCATCGCACTGAACGCCGCCCACACGGTCTTCGAAGGTCGGGTCGTGCAAAGCAACCCCGAGGATGCACAGGCCGGAGCGCCCCCGCCCCTGGTGCCCGGTCCGACCCTGTATCGCTTCGAGGTGCTCCGGAGCTGGAAGGGCGAGCCCGCCACACTGGTGACGATCCGTACGCCGGGCAGCGCCGCCGCGTGCGGTCGCAGCTATGACAAGGGCAGCACCTACCTGGTCTACGCGAGCCAGGACACAGACGGCCTGCTCTTCGACAACCTGTGCTCACGGACCCGCAAGGCGGCAGATGCAGAGTCGGACTTCAAGCTCCTCGACGCCGGCCCCACCACCGCCCCGAGTACAACCAGGGCCCAGCCCACCGCCGCACCGAAAACCAGCACGCCCGCTGCGCCATCACCTGGACCTGCCAGCAGCGATGAGCAGGACGTCGGCAAGCCGGGCTGTAGCCTGGCCTTGCCACCCGCACCATCCCGCCCCCCCGCCCCCTGGGTGCTGGGCGTACTGGTAGCCACCGCCGCTCTGGTTCGGCGGAAGCGAAACTGACCCGCTGATGGCGACGAGTAGGGCAAGCCCTCTGCGGCTCGCCACCTGGTACTTCCTGTTCATCGGCGCCCTCGGCGCCCTGGCGCCCTATCTTGCCGTCTGTCTGAAGAACGCGGGCGCCAGTAACGGCACTACGGCAGCAGTGCTGGCCCTGATCCCCATAGGGCTGCTGCTGGGCAGCCCCTTCGGCACCCTGCTGGCCGATCGAAGTGGCCGGCCCCTGTGGGTCTTGCGCTTGACCGTCGCGATCTCGACGGCGGCCACCCTGGGCCTGCTGCTCGCGCCCGACTGGCGGTGGATGGCACCGGCTGCGATGCTGCTCGCCCTGGCGCGTGCTCCCGCCGGCGCCATCACCGACAACCTCGTAGTGCGACAGGCCGGCGGCACCTACGGCAGGATCAGGTTGTGGGGTTCGGTGGGCTTCGTATTGGCCTGCTGGGGAGTCGGCTGGTCGCTGGATCGCTGGCCTCTCAGCCCGATCCTCACCTGCCTTGTGCTGCTGATCCTGTTGCTGGCCGTGACCTACAGTCTCGGGAGCGAGACGGTACATCCCGAACCGAGTCCCCGAAGCCTGTCCGTAGTCCTGAGACAGCCGGTGCTGGTGGCGCTGTACGGCGTCGGCATCCTGCACAGCGCCACTGTCGCCATCTATGACCGGTTCTTCGCACTGCACATCACCTCGATCGACCTCCCGTCGAGAGTCGCGGGAAACTCCATCGCCCTGGGCGTGTCGGTCGAAGTCGCGGTGATGGCAGCTGCTCCCCTCCTGCTGCGCCGCCTGGGCCCCCTGAAGCTGATCCTGCTGGGTGTAGGCGTGGGAATCCCACGCTGGTGGCTGTGTGGCGTCGTCCAGGACCCCTCTCTACTGGTGCTGGTCCAGGCCCTGCACGGACTCAGCTTCGGCGCCTGGTGGATCGGTGGCATCGCGCTGATCGGCGAACACGCCCCCCCAGGGCTACAGAACTCGGCGCAGGGCCTGTTCCTGGCGGCGGGCCACGGCATCGGCCAGCTGCTGGCGATGCTGGGAGCCGCCGTGTTGCTGGACCGCTTCTCGAGCGGCGAGATCTTCCAGTGGCTCAGCCTGGTCAGTCTCGCGGCTCTCCTGCTGGCGGTCTTGTGGCTCACTCCAGCACTTCGCCGTCAGCAGAGACAGTCCGCGGGTTCTGCCCATAGCTCCGGCGCAGGCCCCCACTGACAAAGACCCTCCAGCGGTCTGCAGAATGACCGATAACGGGACTACAGACCGCCACGCAGGGTACAATCATGGCGATGGTGAGGGGGCCATCCATGGACGAACAGGACGAGCTCAACGAAGACGAGGCTACGACCGAACCGCAAGAGCCGTCCACGCCCCTTCTGCAGCACCTCGCCGACCCGATCGCTGCTCTGCTTGCCTGTCTGGCGCTACTGGTGGCCCTGCACCCGGCCTGGTTCAAAGGCTGGATGCCGATCCGCGGCGATGCACTCACCTACTTCTGGCCGCTCCGAGAGGTCCTCGCATCAGCACTCCAGCAAGGGACACTGCCCCTATACGAGTTGACCAACAACGGCGGGACCCCGCTCTCGCTCAACCCACAGGCACAAGCCCTGTACCCACCGGCGAGGCTGTACGGAATGATGCCGGTGGGCGAGGCCATGGGCTTCCTGCACGCGGCACACCTTCTGCTCGTATTCGGCGGAATGGTCGCCCTACTACGCCGGCTGAGCTACCGCTACGCAACCGCGTCGCTAGCAGCGCTCTGTGTTGCCCTGGGCGGCACCTTCCTGTCGGCCTCCGCGATGCAGGACAAGGCGCAGACCGCTGCCTGGCTCCCCCTGATGCTCTGGGCCGTGCTCTCGATCCACGAGCGCTCGTGGTTGCCCAGGCTCGTGCTGGTCGGCACCACCGCGATGGCTGTCCTGGCCGGCGGCCTCGACATCGTCGTCATCGGCATCTGCGCGACAATAGTGGCTGCCAGTGTCGCCGCAGTGCCCGATCCGGAGATCTCAACCGAGCCCGAGGAATCGGAGCCCGAGGAGGGCGACGAAGGCGATGGCCTCGGCTTCGGAGACGAGCCGGATGGCGACGGTGAAACGGACTTCGTGCCCCTGGTCACGGGGGGCAACGCAGGCGAGCAGAACGAAGCCGGGGAAACGGAAGTAGCACGCAGCCCCTCGCTATTCTCGGAGTTGCCCGCTCGGTTCTCCGAAGCCGGAGAGCACTGCCTCAAGGCGGGACTGTGGGTCCTGCTGGGCCTCGGCCTGTGTGCAACGCAGTGGCTGCCCTTCCGCATCTGGCTGGAGACCTCTGATTGGGGTGGGCAACTGGAAGCCGCCGAGTTGTCCGCACGCTCCCTGCACTTCGCCGACCTGCTCGGGCTGATTGCGCCGAACCTGCCCTACGATGCAGTCGCCGGCGAGTATCGCCTGCCGGGCAGAAGCGAGCCGCAAGCCGTCTACCTACCCGGCCTGTACGCAGGAGGTGGCGCAGTACTGCTGGCTGGCATCGGCTTCATCGAGGTGTTCCGCCGCCAATTCTCTCAGCCCCGTGAGCGCTGGCTGCTTCCTGGACCTACCATTACAGCGACGCTGGGATCGCTGCTGTGTGTCGCCCTGGCGGCCGGGCCTGCCATCCCCTCCCTCAACTGGCTGACAACCCACCTGCCGGTCCTTTCGAACATTCGCTATCCCGAGAAGTGGTTGCTGCTCGGCGCACTGCTGGCAGCCGTTCCCATCGCCGAGGGGGCCAGGTTGCTGGCGGCACCGAGTACCCGAAACCGCCTCCTGTTGCAGGTCGGCGCTGGGGTCCTGGGCCTCGTCCTCCTCGCCTTCGGCATCGGCATGACAGCGGGAGATGGCGACATGGGCCGCGCCATGGGCATGGCGGCAGCTACCGGAAGCACGGCTCTACTCACCTGCGCCGCATGGCGGCTCCTTTCACTGCATGACCGGCCCGCAATGGCCATGGCCGGCGCGGCACTGGCCATCCTCATCACGGCGGCGGACCTGGGGGTACACAACCTGCCCCTCGCCCCGCTCGAGGATCCCAGCAAGATTGTCCCGCAGCCACAAGCCGTAGAGCGTCTCTTCCTCAGCGCGGACAAGCAGCGACGTGAGTCGGGGACCATGCTTGAACGCCGGGTGCGCCTGTACCAGGCGAGCTACGCGAGACACGACAAGGACCCGGTGACGTCGGACGAAGCTCCGCTCCACCAGGTGCTGCGGGAAGCCTTGATGGGCGGCATCCCGAGCGCCTGGGGTATCGAGGTCATGCGAGAGTGGCTGGTAATGGCGCCGTCGGGGCTCGAGCAGTGGTATGGCGCCCTCGAACCCCTGGCCCTGGCGCGGCAGTTCGATGACTTGCGACTGGCGGGCGTAACCCACATCGTCGTGCACTTCCGCGACGACGAGAACGAACTACTGCCCCTGGTGGGCAAGGGGCTCGACAATGTCCTGACGGTCAACGGCCGTTGGGCCCAGCTACGAATTTTCCCCCTCACCGAACCTCTGTCCTCGTGTCGCTGGACACCTCTGGGTGTGCCCGAGTCAGACGGTTTGCCCATCGTGCCCGACTCAGATGACAACGGCACCTGGCGGGGGCGGGTCACGGCCGGGAACGGGCTGGTCGTCTGTCTGCGCCCCTGGGACCCCGCGTGGTACGTCGAGGTCGACGGCAAGCCCGTCGACACGCAGATCGTAAACGGATTCCAGTTGGCCCTACCGGTCGGTCCCGGGTCCCACGAGGTCGTCATGGAGTACCGTCCCCGCGGCATGTGGTTCGCCGGTCATCTCCGCACTCTCAGCGCGGGGGGCCTGTTGACGCTGGTGGGTCTGAGCCTGGTCCGCAGGCGCAAGCAGGGCAAGGACGGGGAAGAGCCGGCTGCGAACTTGCAGACAGAGGACGTGCCCGCGGAATACTCAGGAGACGATGCGGCCGCAGGCTACTTCACAGACGAGTAACCGGGTTCGCTCTGCGCCGGCTGCGACAGGCCGAGACACAGTTCCTCGGGCGGCACGAACTTGCCACTGCAATTCATGCACTCGACCACCCTGCCACCAGTCTGGGTACGGAACACCGGCCACCAGTACAAGGTGAACGCCTTGAAGGCCTCTTTCTCGAGGAAGGGGCGAGGCTGTTGGCAGTCAGGACAGTTCAGCACACCGGACCAGGAATCCCTCAGGACTCGAAAGTGCCATCGAGTGCCGAGAATGATAATGAACACCGCGAGCATGACCTGTGGGCTACCTTCCGGGAGTCACATGGAGCGACGATAGCGACCGCCGACCTCGTACAAGGCATGGGTCACCTGGCCGAGACTTGCAACCCGCACCGTACTCATCAACTCGGAAAAAATATTGCCGCCCTCGAGCGCGACCTGCTTCAGACGCTGCAGGGCGACGTCGGTCTGGTCGGCCGTTTTCTCCTGGAAACGGCGGAGTGCCTCGATCTGACCGGCTTTCTCCTCAGTAGTGGCACGGCGAAGTTCCATGGACTCGTTGTCCGAGGCCATCCCGCCACTCTCGTTGCGGTAGGTGTTGACACCGACAATCGGCAATGAGCCATCGTGCTTGCGGTGCTCGTACAGGAGGCTCTCCTCCTGGATTCGGCTGCGCTGGTACTGACGCTCCATTGCGCCGAGCACGCCGCCACGATCCGAGAGCCTCTCAAACTCGGCGAGCACAGCCTCTTCCACCAACTCGGTCAGTTCCTCTACGGCAAAGGAACCCTGTAGGACATTTTCGCCCTTCGCAATGCCGAACTCCTTCTGGATGATCAGTTGGATCGCCATGGCGCGGCGCACCGATTCTTCGGTGGGCGTAGTGATTGCCTCGTCGTACGCGTTGGTGTGCAGCGAGTTGCAGTTGTCGTTCCAGGCCAACAGCGCCTGTAGCGTAGTGCGGATGTCGTTGAAGTCGATCTCCTGGGCATGCAGCGATCGGCCGGAGGTCTGGATGTGGTACTTGAGCTTCTGGCTACGCTCAGAGCCACCGTACAGCCTCGCCATAGCCACGGCCCAGATGCGCCGAGCCACCCGGCCAATCACCGTGTACTCGGAGTCGAGTCCGTTGCTGAAGAAGAAGCTGAGGTTGGGCGCAAAACTGTCAATGTCCATGCCCCGCGCCAGGTAGTACTCCACCAGGGTGAACCCATTGGAGAGCGTAAAGGCCGTCTGGCTGATGGGATTCGCGCCCGCCTCGGCGATGTGATAGCCAGAAATGGACACTGAGTAGTAGTTGCGGACCTTCTTCTCGACGAAGTACTCCTGGATGTCGGCCATCATCCGCAGCGCAAACTCGGTGCTGAAGATGCAGGTGTTCTGCGCCTGGTCTTCCTTGAGGATGTCCGCCTGCACCGTACCGCGCACCGACTGCAGGGTTCGGTCGGAGATCTCGCTCTGCTCGGCAGCGTCCGGCTGACGGCCCTGCTCGGCGATGAAGGCCGCGCACTGCTGGTCGATGGCCGCATTGAGATACATAGCCAGGATAATTGGCGCCGGCCCGTTGATCGTCATCGACACCGAAGTGCTCGGAGCGCACAGGTCGAAGCCGCTGTACAGCAACTTCATGTCGTCGAGACAGCACACAGAGACGCCGCTCTCGCCCACCTTGCCCCAGATGTCGGGCCGCTCGTCAGGGTCTTCGCCGTACAGGGTCACCGAATCAAATGCTGTCGACAGTCGGGTCGCGGGCTCCCCTTCGCTGAGGTAGTGGAAGCGCTCGTTGGTCCGTACCGGCGGCCCCTCCCCGGCGAACATCCGCTTGGGAGCCTCGGCGGCGCGCCGGAACGGAAAATTGCCCGCCGTAAAGGGGAACCGACCCGGCAGGTTCTCAAGCAGCAGAAAGCGCAGGATTGCGCCGTCGTCGCTGAACGCAGGCAAAGCAACCCGCGCGATGCGTAAGCCGCTGAGACTCTGCTCGCCGGTGGGCACGCTGATGCTGCGACCTCGGACCTGGTAGACGAACTGGTCCTGACGATAGCGTTCGCTGAGTTCGGGCCACTCGTCGAGCAATTGGCGCGAGTAGGGATCGAGCTCTGCCGCGACTGCTTCGGCGCGCGCCAGCAGCGCCTCTTTCATCGCGGCATCTTCGATATCGTCCGCGGCCAATAACAGCGCAGCACGCCTCCGGGCGATTACGGCCTGCGCTTCTGCGTGCTGCTTGTAGTCGCGGACTGCCTCGGCCACCTCGGCCAGGTAGCGAGCCCTGGGCGGTGGGATCAGGGCAATCCTCTGCGACGAGGCGCGACTGCCGGGCGCCTCGGTCTGCGAGGTCCAGTTGCCGAAGCGCTCATCGAGCAGGTCGCGCAGACTGCAATACAGCGCCGTGACTCCCGTGTCGTTGAAGCGCGAAGCGATGGTGCCGAACACGGGCAGTTGCTCGTCAGTGGGAGACTCGCCGAACAACTCGCGGCTACGCCGGTATTGCTTGCGGACGTCGCGGATCGCATCCTCGGCGCCGCGCCGCTCGAACTTGTTGAGCACCAGCAGATCGGCAAAGTCGATCATGTCGATCTTCTCGAGTTGGCTGGGGGCTCCATACTCGGGCGTCATCACATAGGCAGTGACATCGCTCAGGTCGACCACTGCCGAGTTGCCCTGGCCAATTCCCGAGGTCTCGAGGATGACCAGGTCGAAGCCCGCCAGTTTCAGGATGTCCAGGGCCTCGCCTGTGGACTCGGAGACCTCGGCCATCGAACCCCGAGTCGCCAGCGAGCGCATGAACACGCGGGAGTCACCCAGGGAGTTCATGCGGATGCGGTCACCCAGCAGGGCTCCGCCGGTACGGCGCTTGCTGGGGTCCACCGACAGAACCGCCACCGTGCGATCTTCGAAGTCGCGCAGGAAGCGGCACAGTAGTTCATCAATCAGCGAGGACTTGCCGGCACCGCCGGTGCCCGTGACTCCGAAGACCGGGGCAGGAGTCACTCCTGCCGAAACTCGGCCAGCCTTCCAGGCGTCCATCGCCGCACGCAAGTCATCCGCCAATTCGGCGCCCCGTTCTGCCATCGTGATGAGGCGCGCCAGGGCCATGGGGTTGCCAGTATCGGCTTCGACGGACAGCTTCGCCGCCTGGATGCCGAGCACGCCGTTCCCGGCGCCGTTCTCCATGCTCACCGGATCAAAGTCGCACTGCTCGAGCAGGTCGTTGATCATCCCCTGGAGGCCCATCTTGCGGCCGTCTTCTGGAGAGTAGATACGGCTGATGCCGTACTCGTGGAGTTGCTCGATTTCGCTGGGCACGATGACCCCGCCGCCGCCACCGAACAAGAGGATATGTCCGGCACCACGCTCGGCGAGCAGGTCCTTCATGTACTTGAAGTACTCGTTGTGACCACCCTGGTAGGAAGACACGGCGATTGCCTGGGCGTCCTCTTCCACCGCTGCGTCGATGACCTCGGCAGCCGCGCGGTTGTGGCCGAGATGAATCACCTCAGCGCCGCTGGCCTGCAGAACGCGGCGCATCACGTTGATGGCAGCATCATGACCATCAAACAGTGAGGCCGCAGTAACGACTCGAAGCGGGCTCTTGACCTGGTACTTTTCGGTTTTCGACATGGGTGTTCTGGGAGCCCAGGTTCCGATTCTACATCTCCGCAACCGCAAAGCTGGCTGATGTCACAGACACCAACTGGTCGCTGTCATCTGTGCCCGCGTCGAAGTACAGACATCCCCTGGCTACCGCCGGGTTGTTGCCCTCGCCGGGCTCTACCGACTCAATGTACAGGTAGCCGCCGCCATCACCCTTGTTGGTGTGGAGCACTTCGTCGTCAACCGTCAGCGTGACATCGCCGCCGTCACCGCTGGCGGAACCGAGCATGAACTCCATGGGCCCGGCACCCGGCTCGAAAATATCGGCAACTTCTTCGCCTTCTTCGACATCGATCAACCCCTCGGCATCGATGCTGAACACTGCCGTGTGGTGCAGGCGCACAGTCATCAGGTTGTGGGCGTCGACGGTAAAGGCACTGATAAAGCCGACAGCGCCGGCAACCTGGTAACCGCTCGAGTCGGCCGTCCAGCCGACACCATCGACGCTCGCCACCAGCTGGCTCGGCTCGACGTCCTCGCTAACCGTGCACGAAGGCGTCCCATCACCCTCTTCTGCAGCGCAGCCGACCAGCGACAACAGGCATAGAAGCAACAACAGGCGAAACGAAAGTGACAACTTCATCGACAGACTCCGGGTAGCCACCTTCAATTACCGGGGATCCCCCGCGGGAGCAAGGGCGATCCTTTCGTACAATGGCGGCAACCGACCTCCTGGAGAACGTCGTCATCGTCGCGCAGCACCCTCAACCAGGCCCGAATCCCAGCGGTGGCCGGCAGCAATGGAGCAGCGCACTCGCTGTCGAGGTCGCCCTGGTCGTCGGCGGCGTCGTGCTCATAAGCCTTCTGTTCGCACGCAGCTACCAGGAGTTGCCCCCGCCCATCGCCATGACGCTGGACGAGTCCACAGCAGGTCTGCAGGAGCATTGGACAGGGATCTACGTCGGAGAGCAGAAGATCGGCTATTCCCTGAGCCGCAGTGCCAAGGGTAGTGATGGAGGTGCGCTGCTGCAGGAGCGGACACAACTGAAGCTCATGCTGCTCGGACAGCCCAACGACATCACTCTGGCAACGGACATGAACTTCGACGACGACGGCCGGCTGTCCTCGCTGTTGGCCCAGGTGCGCACCGAAGTGAAGGGGGTGCCAGTGTCGCTGCGTGCCGAGGGAAAGGCCTCGGCCCAGGGCATGTCCATTTCGCTGTTCCAGGCCGGGACTCCCCTGACCACCCTGGAACTCGACGAGATGCCATCGACCAGCGCCACCTTGTATCGCTCGGTGCTCAGTCACGACCTGGAACCGGGCAAACGGATCTCGATCCCCTACTTCAATCCTCTCAGCCTCGGCCACAGCGAAGCCGTCGTAACGGTCAAGGGCCGGGAGCAGGCGACACTGCCCAGCGGCGAGAGCATCTCTGCATGGCGCTTCGAGGTGGACCACGCGGGCCAGAAGCTGGATGCCCTGATCGGAGTGGATGGCCAGCGGATCCGCGAACGGGAGACCGATGGTGGGCTCGGCATGGAACTGCGACTCGAGGACCGGGACACCGCCATTCATCTCGGCTGGCCCGGCGACGTCGGCGACAGCATCGACCTGATCGCCCTGTCCAGCATTCCAATCGACAGCCCGCTGCCCGGCGGCGGGCGCTCGCTGACCGAGTTGCGGTTGCGGGTCACTGGTCCCGACAGCCTGTCGAAGTTGCTGTCAGCCGCCCACGGCGAGCGCTGGGTTGGCGAGCAGAACGCACTCACGCTGGTCACGATCGAACCCGAAGTCAGCAGTTCCTACACCCTTCCCAGCACCGTGCGCGCGATGCGGCCCTGGTTGCGGAGCACGGCGTTCATCGCCGCGGACAACCCCGTGATCCGTCGCACTGCAGGCGACATCATCGGCGACGGACTGGACGCCATCACCGCGGCACGGCGGCTCAACAGTTGGGTCTTTCAGAACCTGCAAAAGGTGCCCGTTGCGGGCTTCCCGGAGTCTCGAGAGATCCTTCGCAGCATGCGTGGCGATTGCAACGAACACACCACGCTGTACACGGCCCTCGCCCGCTCAGTAGGTCTGCCCACCCGAATGGCGGCGGGCATCGTCTACTCCGAGAGCATCTTCAGCGACGGCGCGTTCTACTATCATGCGTGGCCGGAGGTCTGGCTTGGTAAGCAGTGGGTGGCCGTCGATCCGACCTTCGGACAGTTCCCGGCGGACGCCACCCACGTCAAGCTGGTCGAGGGCGACCTCGACCAGCAGATGGAGTTGATGAGCGCCATTGGTCGACTGAAGGTCGAGGTACTCACGACAGGACCGCAATGATTCGTATCAAAGGGCTCACCAAGATTTATGGCAGCGCGGGCTTCCGCGCCGTCAACGACGTCAACCTGCACGTGCGCCGTGGCGAAGTGTTCGGTTTTCTGGGTCCCAACGGCGCCGGCAAGACCACAACGATGAAGATGGTCGCCGGCTTACTTCGCCCGACTGGCGGCGCGATCGAAGTCGCTGGCATCAACATTGAGCAGGACCCGGTCGCCGCAAAGGCACTGATTGGCTACATCCCCGACCGTCCCTACCTGTACGAGCGCCTCACCGGCGCGGAGTTCCTCGCATTCGTGGGAGGGATTTACGGAATGTCGGATGCCGAGATCGAGAAACGTACAGAGGAACTCCTCGAGTTCTTCTCGCTGGGAGCTTTCGGCGGCGAGTTGGTCGAGAGCTACTCCCACGGGATGAAGCAGCGACTGTCCCTCGCCGCGGCGCTGATTCACCTCCCGCAATTGTTGATCATCGACGAGCCAATGGTGGGCCTCGATCCGGCCGGCGCCCGACTGATCAAGAGTATCTTTCGCAGGCTCGCCGAAGAGGGCCGCACCGTGTTCCTGTCGACCCATACCCTGGAAGTGGCCGAGGCCATCTGCGACCGGGTCGCTATCATCGACCGTGGAGAAATCGCCACCGAAGGCACCGTCGAAGAATTGAAGGCCTTGCACACCGAGGGTAGTGGTCGGCTCGAGGACGTCTTTCTCGCGCTGGTCGGCAGCCCGGACGAGGCGCACATCATCGAAGTGCTGCGAGAGAACGGGGGCAGGGATGAGGGCTGATGGTCCTGATCGAAGCTGTGTGCTGCATGTCTGCGCGCTACTCGTAGCTCTGCTTGTGTTGCCCGCTTGCCCTGCCAAGCGGGGTAGCTGGAGCGATGGCTGGTACGAGGAGAAAATCACCATCAAGGACCCTGCCGGTAACCACAAGATCTCCCTGCGCTACCAGCCTGGCGCCCTGGCAGCCCCCTGGCAGGAAGCAACGACCCGACCCGGCGATATCTCCTTCTACAACCCGGACCTCCGAGCAACGATTTACTCGGACAGCAGCTGTGGCTCTCGCTACGAGGACGCACCACTGCGGATACTCCTGAACCACCTGCTGTTCGATTTCACTGAGGTCGAGACGGTCGAGGAGACCGAAGCCACCCTCGCTGGTCGGGCGTCGCTGTTCCGCATCTCCACTGCACAGTTGGACGGAGTGCCGGTGCAGTTGGCGGTAACAATCACCAAGAACGGTCCCTGTGTCTTCGACCTGGTGTACGTGAGCCCGGTGGAGTCCTTTGCCGCAGGGCTTGGCGACTACACCGCCTTCTCCAGCGGACTCGCGGTGGAGTACCCGGAGTGAGCAAGGCCGAGGTTCCCGGCGCAGAACTGCCGCAAAGCTCGCTGGTGGTCGACATGGTCGGCGCCCTCGGGGCGGGGTTCCTGTCGTTCTTCACGACCTTTGGGGCCATCGCGTCGCTCACCACCAGGGCGGGACGCGCAATGTTCACGCGGCCGCTGGAGTTCCGCTCCCTGGTGCAGCAGTTGTATGCGCTCGGGGTGCAGTCCATTTCCATCGCCTTCCTCACAGCCTTCTTCACGGGCGCAGTCATGGCGCTCCAGTTCGGCTGGGGCTTGGAGCGCTTCGGCGCGGCCAATTACGTCGGCAAGGTCATCTCGGTGGGCTTCGTGATGGAGTTGGGGCCGGTCTTGACGGCCCTGCTGGTGGGCGGCCGCGTTGGTGCCGGCATCACGGCTGAACTCGGCTCCATGAACGTCACCGAGCAGGTCGACGCCATCCGCGCACTGGGTGCGGACCCCATCAAGAAGCTGGTAGTCCCCCGGGTCGTCGCCTGCATCATTTCCATGCCGTTGTTGGCCGCCATGGCGGACGTAGTCGGCATCTTTGGGGGCATGGTCGTCGCAGTCACGGACCAGGGCCTGACGACGGCCTACTACCTGGACCAGGTACTGACCTCCGTCGACATCCCCGAGGTAATGCACGGACTCATCAAGGCGGGCTTCTTCGGCTACTTCTTCGGCATCATTGGCTGCTACATGGGCCTGAAGACCACCGGCGGCACCCAAGGTGTCGGCAAGGCGACCACCCGCACGGTCGTCGTAACCTCCATCACCATCCTCATCGGCGACTTCATCCTCGGCAAGGTTCTCCTGCCGTTCACCATCTGAGTACTCGTCCGCACCGATGACTTCACAGCCCCTGCCCGTGATCCTCGCCTCGCAATCACCCCGGCGCCGAGAGCTGCTGGAACGGACCTCTCTGGTGTTCGAGGTACAGGTGATGTCCATTGACGAGACCCCTCGACCCGACGAGTTGCCACTGGATCTGGCACAGCGCCTCGCCCGGGCGAAGGCCGAAGTGGTGGCTCGTGAGCAGAACAAGAGCTGCCTGGTGCTCGGCGCCGACACCATTGTCGTCATCGAGCAACAGATCCTCGGCAAGCCCAAGGATGCCGAGGATGCCGCCCGAATGCTCCGCCTGTTGTCCGGCAAGTGCCACGAAGTGATCACTGCCTTCGCAATCACCCGAGCCCCCGATGCCGAGTTGTGGGCAACTCGTTCGGTCCACACCAAGGTTCACTTCCGCAAACTGACCGACCAGGTAATCGAACGCTACATCGCTACCGGAGAACCCATGGACAAGGCCGGCGGCTACGGCATCCAGGGACTCGGAGTGCAGTTGGTGGAACGTAGCGAGGGCTCATTCTCCAACGTCGTCGGCCTGCCCGTGGTCGAAGTTTTGGAGTGTCTGGCACGAATGGGCGGGCCGGAACTGTGAGTGCGCCGCCCCACCCTCCGGTCGAGGCTGCCCTGAGTGCGCTCCACCAGCGGATCGAGGCCGCTTGCGACCGAGCCGGACGCGACCCGGCGACAGTCGAGTTGCTTGCGGTCAGCAAGATGCAGCCGGCAGCACGCGTCCTCGAGGCCTTCTCCGCGGGACAGCTGCTATTCGGAGAGAACTACGTGCAGCACTGGCAGAGCAAGGCCGAAAACCCGGCTTTGCTCGGACTGGAGGGGCTTCGCTGGCACTTCATCGGCGCGCTGCAGCGCAACAAGATCCGGTTCCTGCTGGGACGGGTGCACTGCATCGAGACCCTGGACCGCATGAAGCTGGCCACAGAGCTTTCGAAGCGTGTCCTGGATCGTGCCGGCGGTACACCGCAGCAGGTGTTGCTCGAGATCAACCTGGCCGGCGAGAGCGGTAAGGCTGGCTTTCTTACCGACCAGTTGCGCGACCGGTTTGCCGACCTCCAGGCCCTGCCCGGACTCCAGATCGACGGCCTCATGTCCATCCCGCCGCGGCGCGACAATGCGGCAGCCAGCCGGGTAGACCACCGCGCTCTGCGCGAGTTGCGAGACCAACTACAAGACGAACATGGCTATGCCCTCCCCACCCTGTCTATGGGTATGAGCAGCGACTTCGAGGTCGCCATCGAAGAGGGCAGCACCCGGGTTCGCCTGGGCACTGCCCTCTTCGGCCCGCGGCCAGCCAGGGACTAGAGGTGCCTGGCAAGAGAAGCGCGCAGCTCACCCGCTGTAGCACCGACGACCGCGACGACCTTGTCCCGACTGGCGAGACCGTGGACGATTTGCAGCGCCGAGGGAGCCAGCCCGAGCACCTTTCGACCGAGGAACTTCAGCAGAGCGGCGTTCGCAGCCCCTTCTACCGGCGCGGCCTTCAATCGAACCTTTAAAACACCCTCGACCACGCCGTCGACGGCAGTCCGCGAAGAGCGAGGTTGCACCCGAACAGGCAGCAGAATTCGCCCTGTGATGTCGCTGCGAAGTGCGACCGCATCGCTGCCTGAGCGGGAAGAGGAAGTTGACACCCGCCGAGAATAGCCCGACACATAGGAGGCCATGCGAATCTTCGAATCCACGGAAACAGGACTCCTGCTGACCCTCGCCAGCGGCGCCGCCGTGGTGCTGGGCAGCTGCTCGATTCCACCCAACCTGCCCCAGGCTGACAATGCCTGCCGAGCACCGACGCGGGTCCAGGTGCTCGACTTCATCGATGGCGACACAGCAGACGTCCGCTTTCTCGACGGGGTGCTGGCCGGCAGCGAGGAGCGCATCCGCCTGACCGGCGTGGACACCCCCGAGGTAAACCATTCAGACACCGCCGACAGCGAGTGCTACGGAGTCCTCGCCTGGGCCGAGGCCGCTGAGCAACTCGACAGCCGGGAGGCGTGGCTGAGCTACGACGAGCAGTGCCAGGACATCTTCGGACGCACTCTTGCCTACATGTTTCGGAGCGGCGACTTGCTCTTCCTCAACGAACACCTGGTGGAAGAAGGCTTCGGAAGGACGCTGAACATCCCTCCGAACAGCCTGTTTGCCGAACAGTTCGCCGCGCTCGAAAACCAGGCGCAGGAGCAAGGACGGGGGCTGTGGGGAGAGCCTTGTTTCGGATCCACTCGCTGAACCTGGCGTAGCTACGACATTGACCGCGCTGCTCATCCAGTATATCCCCCCGACATGAGCGCTATCACTGACCTGGAACTGCCCAAGGACTTCGACGCCGAGAGCATCGAGGAGCGTTGCCGCACACTGTGGGAAGACAGCGGCATCCACCGCTACCAGCCTGACGGCGAAGGCGAGCTCTTCTCGGTCGACACTCCACCACCGTACGTGTCGTCTGCCCACCTGCACGTGGGGCACGCAATGTCCTATGCACAGGCGGAGTTCATCATCCGCTACCACCGCATGAAGGGCCGCCGGATCTTTTACCCGATGGGTTTCGACGACAATGGTCTACCCACGGAGCGCTTTGTCGAGAAGACCTACAACATCAACAAGCGCAAGACGACCCGCGCCGACTTCCGCGCCCTGTGCCTCGAAGAGACCCGCAAGGGCGCAGCGGTCTACGAAGACCTGTGGCGAGCCCTGGGGCTTTCGGTGGACTGGAAGCAGCGCTACTCCACCATCGACGACCACTGCCGCACCTCGGCGCAGAAGTCCTTCCTCGACCTGTACGGAAAGGGTCGCATCTATCGATCCGACGAACCGGTACTCTGGGACACCCACTTCGAGACCGCCCTGGCACAGGCCGACCTGGACACCCTCACGCGCCGTGGACAGATGCACGACATCGCCTTCAAGGACTCGCAGGGGAACGACCTGGTCATCTCGACGACGCGTCCCGAGTTGATCCCGGCCTGCGTTGCGCTGTACTGCCACCCCGAGGACGAACGCTACAAGCAACTCGTAGGAAAGCGAGCAGTGGTGCCCCTATCGGACCGTGAGGTGGAAATCCTCACGGACGAAGAGGTCAAGACAGACTTCGGTACCGGCCTGATGATGGTCTGTACTTTCGGCGACGGCGAAGACGTCAAGAAGTGGAAGCGAGACGGACTCGACACGCGCCTGTGCATCGGCAAAGACGGCTTGATGACCGAGCTCGCTGGCGCCGACTATGCCGGCAAGCCTGCCACCGCCGTACGCAAGCAAATCGTCAAGGACATCAAGGAAGCTGACCTGTATCGCGGTGCCCAGGTAGTCGAACAGAACGTCAGCATCTCCGATCGTTCCGAAGTGCCCGTCGAGTTCAACATGGCCCCGCAGTGGTTCATCAAGGTTCTCGACATGAAGGACGAGCTGTTGGAACGAAGCGGGCAGCTCCGTTGGCACCCGGCGCACATGAAGGTGCGACTCGACCATTGGATTGAGGGACTCAAGTACGACTGGAACATCAGCCGTCAGCGTTTCTATGGGGTTCCGTTCCCGCTGTGGTTCTGTGAGGGATGCGGCGAGGTCGTACTGGCCGACCAGGATTCCCTTCCGGTAGACCCGCTCGAGACCCCTTGTCCGCTGTCCAGTTGCCCATCCTGTGGTGGCAGCGACTTCCGCGGTGAGCCCGACGTCATGGACACCTGGATGACCTCGTCCCTGACTCCCCTCATCAACGCCAACTGGGCAGAGTCTGCCGGTCGCGGCGGCGGCCCCGACCTGCACCCGATGACCGTGCGAGTACAGGCCTTCGAGATCATCCGCACCTGGCTGTTCTACACCGTCGTGAAGTCGCACCTGCACGAGGACAACATCCCCTGGCACGACGTCATGATCTCTGGCTGGGGGCTCAACGAGCAAGGCAAGAAGATCAGCAAACGCGACCTCGAGAAGCACACCGACAAGGATGGCTACAATCGCTACGAACCGTATGGGGTGGTTCGTAAGTATGGTGCTGACGCACTGCGCTACTGGGCGGCTGGCAGCCACCTCGGCCACGACACCCGCTACAACGAAAAAGACGTACGCGCCGGCCGCAAGCTGGTGGTCAAGCTCTGGAATGCAGCACGTTTTGCGCTCATGCAACTCGACGGCTTCGACCCGCAGGCCAGCCGGCCGGACTTCAGCGAGCGCACCCCCGAGGACCGCTGGCTAATCACCGAACTCAACCGCATCCTGCCGACCGTCGAGCAAGGCATGGAGAGCTACAATTACGCGGTCGCTCGGGAGGCCGTAGACCGCTTCTTCTGGGCGACCTTCTGCGACGACTACCTGGACATGGACAAAGACCGCTTCTGGAACCCCCAGCGCTACGACGAGAGCGCCCGGGAC
>CAZBDA010000035.1:0-16713 GCA_964490445.1 uncultured Rickettsiales bacterium
CAGTCCCATGCAGCCTGCTGTCTAGCAACTCGACCTCAGCCTGTTTCTTGCCGGCCTGGTTCCAGAAGGTCCACGTTCCGTGCAACTCGGCGGCCTGGTATTCGCCCGTCAGCTTCATCTGGCCGTTGCCGTGCCACTCGATGTAGTAGCCGTGACGAAGACCATCCTTGAGTTGTGCCTCGTCCTTCTTGTTGGCGTTCTGGTACCAACGAGTCCAGTTGACCTGGGTGGGGCCTTCCTGGCCAGCGGCCGGGCTCTGCCCGAGCGGCACTTCCGACCGCAAGTGCTCGAGTGCTGAGTACATTGTGAAGGCCGGGCCCGTGAAGGGTGTGTCCTGGTTCGGGACATAGACGAGCCCGTCTTCGCGCTCTTCGAGGTGCCCGAGCCCACCTGCGCAGCGGTCGGCGAACAGGTCCACCAGCTGCTGGGTGGCGCCCATCCTCTGGGTCCAGGCTTCCGCGGTAGGCACCACAGCCTGCGCCGCCTGGCAGGCGGCCTGCTGGGCACGTTCCCGGATCTCCGGGCAGGCCGCCGCGGCCCCATCAAGGCCCTCGAAGACAGGCCGCCAGGCCGCCTCGCCGCGGGCGGACTCGGTGTGCAGGGTGCTCAGCGCGCCGCCGCCCTCCCAGTCGTCTAAGCCCAGGCATTGCCAGCCATCAGCGAACCTGGCGCGGGCCTTGTCCGAGAGGGACTTCGTCCGCGAGGTCTTTGAGTGGTCTCTACTCGAGCCCCCCCACCAGCGAAGGGGATGGTCCTTCCAGGTATGGGTGCCCTTTGTGGGGCCCTGCGGCACGCGTACGGTCCCATGCAAGCGAAACTTCCACGAGGCAAGAGCCTCGTTGTTGCCGTGCATCATCAGCGCCTGGCCCAGGCCTGCCGCTGGCAGAGACCAGGTCCCCGACTTGGTGCGCTCCAGGGTGAAGTCTCCACCGGGGAACTTGTCCCCGGGTAGGTGACTCGCCAGCGAAGCCTGCACGACGTAGCGTTCTCCGCCCGGCAAGATGCCTTTCTTGGGGGGGAACACCGTGGCAGTGCTGCCGTCGGGAAGGTCAACCTTTCCTTTCACCAGCAGCGCTCGTTCTGGTCCGGTTTTGTCCAGGGGCCGCCACTCGGAACACGGCACGACCAACTCGGTACGCTTCACCATGATTACGCAGAGGTCGCGAACCAACAGCTCGAAGACGACCGCGTCCTTGCCCGGGGTGGTTGCCTTCAACCGCACCGCTGAGTGCGTGGTGCCGGCTGCCAGTCCCTTGCGCGCACCGGTTCGGCGGTCGCCCGCCGCCTGTAGGTCCGAAACGGGAACGAAGGTCAACGCCAACAAGACCACAACCGCAAACCAGACAAGGTGCCTCATGCCGACCTCCAACGCCGAGAATACCTGTTCGCGACGAGGCCTGAGCAACCTCCCTTGTTTTGCCGGCGGTGGGCTTGAACTTGCAGCGCTTGCGTTGAGATAATCGGACTCGTCGGAACGGGACAGCAAGGAGGAGTTGCAGTGCACAAGAAGTCCGCCCTGCTCGGCGGTATCGTCATATGGTCCTTGCTGTGTCTGAGTCCGGCACAAGCACGGGAGTGCGGAAAGAAGGAGCAGGCGGTCTTTGAGGAGATCGCCCCTGTGCTCGACTCAAGCAACCCCAACGGGGAACGGGCACCTTCAGTTCTTAGCGGTTGGTTGCAGCAGGACATCGCGGAACTTCGACTCGCACGCCTTCGCAGCTGCAGCGGAGCCCTTGGCTTTCGCGCGCACCTGCTCACCCTCCACCTCCGTTTTGTTGGGGGCGAGGTGCACGCGCTCCTCCCTGAGGTCGAGCCCCTCAGAGAGAGCATCCGCCAGGCAAAGGACGGGCGGATATTGAATGGAGCCACGATGACTTCCCTGCTCGAGGAGGTCGAGAATTTTGCGCTTGGGCTGTCTCGCTCCGATCGGCTCGCCGACCGGATTGAGTTGCGCCGCGTGGGGTCAGGGTCGATCAACGTCAGCGAACCCGCCCTCGAGTCGGACGGCCCGATCGTCCTGGAAGCTACCATTCGTGACCGGGCTGGACGCATCGTCGAGGACATCGCCTGGGTCAGCCTCTCCTTGGCTGCAGGGTCTGCATCCCTGGGAAGTCTCAGCAGTCCTGTTCGAGAGAAGGGTCGCTTCCGGACCGTCCTCAGCCTGGGAAAGCTGAGCAGATCGGTGACCGTCGAGGCCTCTGCCCACGTGCAGATCCCGCCTCTTGTGGTGGCTGCCGTCAACTCCTCTGATGAGCAGCCGCTCGCGGATGGCCGCACGCTCCAGGCCGAACTCGCGATTCGGGTCCTATCCCTGGCGGACGAAGCAGCACAGCAAAAGCAGCGGCTTGCGCGGGAACAGAGGGAGCGGGATGCAGCGAAAAAACGTGCGTCGCGGCGCCAGGAACAAGACCGACAGCGGGCCGTCCAGGCGGACAAGGATCGCCGCAGAGAGGCCATTCGCCGGGCCGGGCCCGATTCCAATGTCTCGGACTTTCCGTTGCTGGTCCTGTCCCCGGGTCTGTCGAACATCTTCACGAATTTCACCATCCTTCCCCAGATCGGTTTCAGCCTGCAGGGCTCTCTTGCCCCGACCCAGGGGCCCGGTCGTTTCATCGGCACGTTCAAGTACAACCGGTCGGTAGATGGCTACGACTGGCTGTGGCTCGCCGTGGGAGCGGGCGTGCGCTCTCCATTCGGTCCGCCAGAAGTGTACGTCGGCTTCCTGCTCGGCGGCGCCGGCCGCTTGCTTCATGGCTACGAGGGCGCCTCGGTCGGGATGTTCATCACCGGCGGTACCTTCGGCTTCGAGCTCCGCGATGAGGGCTCCCCGGTCTCTCTCCGTCTCGGCCTCGAGTGGGGATTCAGTCCAAATTACATCGATACAGAGGAGGGTGCGTACTATGGACTCTTCTGGGTTTCACCCAACATCAACCTGAGCATCCTGCTCCAACCTGTGAGCTGGCGCTAGGACCGCGCATCGACTTCGGTATGCCGGCCTCTCTGAGGCACCTATCGAACGCCGCACACTGATCCTCCGGGCAGAGGCCACGGTCGCACCACCCAGGAGGCCTCGCTTTTGCCAGTGTTTGAACACGCGCAGCGACCTTGGTTGTAGGGGTTCTGGTTCGGGCTGCTAGTCTTTCCTTTCGGGAGAAGGACTTGGATGGCCTCGGTTAGCGAAGAACTGGAGAGACTCTTCACGCTCTTCGAGAGGGGGGCGATTACTCGCGAGGAGTTCGACGAGCAGAAGGCAGGGCTCCTGGCCCAGGTTCGAGGCGACTCCCAGCCTTCTATTTCCGGCAGCTTGCCTGGCGTTCCCAACCAGGTGGGTGCCTACCGGATCCTCGGCCACATTGGCGATGGCGGTATGGGCACGGTGTACCGGGGCCAGCACCGCTCGCCGGAGATGTCAGCCCGCCAGGGTGGCGAGGTCGCCATCAAGGTCATGCACCCTCACATCGCCCGCAACCAGGACTTCGCCGAGCGCTTTGAGCGGGAGGCGGGCCTGGGGATGAAGCTCGACCACCCCGGCATCTGCAAGGTGCACGATCTCGTCATGGATGGCGGCGTGCTGGCGTTGGTCATGGAGTTGGTCGAGGGCGAGCCACTCAGCGAGACCATCGGCGGCAGGATCGGCCCCATCCCCTGGCAGCGAGCGTGGCCGATTTTTGAGCAACTGCTGGACTCGGTCGTGTACATGCACGGCCAGGAGGTGCTGCACCGGGACATCAAGCCCGAGAACGTGCTGCTCACCGGCGATGGCAGGCTCAAGCTGCTGGACCTGGGCATCGCCAAGCACACGGGCTCAGGCAAGACCAAGGCCGGCGTGGGCATGGGCACGGTGGACTACATGGCGCCGGAGCAGCACACGGACGCGAGCAAGGTGGATGAGCGAGCGGACGTCTACGGTCTGGGCATGACCCTGTACGAGATGCTGGCGGGGCGACTGCCCTGGGTCGGCGAGGTCGATCCCGTGTTGGTACTGCAGCACAAGTTGAAGGGGGAGCTTCCTCCTCCGACGGACTTCTACCCAGACATTCCAGCATTGGTTGTTGCTGCCGTGATGGCGTCGCTCGGTAGGACGCCAGCGGACCGCACCGCGAGCGCCGAAGCCATGCGTGTGGTGCTGCGCGGGGCCGCGGATCTCGGAGAAGTTCGGCCGCGGGGCGCGACGAACGAGGCGTCCAAGAATGCCGAACCGTCGCAGCCCGGCCCGGAGCAGCCGGTTGTGCGTGTCGACACCGGGGCGGGCGCTGCCCTCCTGGCACGCCACGGGCTTTCCAGCCAGAGCGCTGTGTTGATTGGGCTGGCGCTGCTCTTCGGTGTCGTCGCAACGTTCTTGTGGATGAGGACAGGCGATGAGGCGTCCTCCACGTCGCTGCCTGGGCAGAATGTCTCCGCAGGGCCAATGTCGACTCCAGGAATGACCCAATACGCCCTCAAAGGTGACGTGAATAATGAGTACGCCAAGACCGACAAGGGCGAGTGGCTTACCCGCAGGGCGGGTACCGGTACGCCGTGGAGTAGCGCTGCCAGCCTCACCCTGGCCGGAAATACCCTCGCAACAGGGCGGCTCGACGATGCAGTGCGCGGTGGTTATGCAACCCCCGTCGCTCTTTCTGACGAGCCCAGCCCGCGGGTCGCTTCTACCGCCGCCCCGCGGTCTGCGCGCGAAGAAAGGTTGTTGCAGACAGGCAAGCAGGCCATCGTCAACAAGGAATCGACCAAGGCGATCTCTGTGCTGCGTGAGTGCACTGAGGTCAATGACAGGTCTTCGCCCTGCTGGTGGGAACTGGGCTGGGCCTACTGGCTGCGTGAGGACTGGAACAACGTGGTCCAATGCTGGGAAAGAGTGGCGAAGTTGGACCCGAACCGCGACGGGCTCAAAAAGTGGTTGTCCGAGGCAAGGAAGAAGCGTTCTGGGCGGGGTTCCTAGTAGCCGCTGAACCCCGCTGCTCATGCTCCATCCCGGGGCAGTAACTCAGCCCCGGACAACTCTAGTCCGCAAGTTCGGAAGCGAAGATATGGGTATGCTCGGGCCTCCACACAAAGGAGAGGGAGGCCGTCATGAGCAGGAAAACCAGCAGGTGGTTGGTAGCGAAACGGGGCAAAGCGGGCATCACCGCCCTTGTGGCCTCGGTCGTGCTTCTGACTGCGGTCAGCCTGATCGCGGGCACGCAGTAGTCAGAGCAGCGGGCGGGCGATGCCCCGGGGCCCATTCCCATTCAAGCACAGCCGGCGTAGATGATAGGCTTCCCGCTTGAAACCTGGAGCAGTTGTTGACGTGTCTTGATTGCGGCGAAGCGTGAGATGGTGGACCCAGTGAGCAACGGCACCAAGATGCCCTACCTGCCCGGGCTCGATGGCCTGCGCGCAATGGCTGTGGTCATGGTGATTCTCTATCACCTCGAGTTGGAGTGGTTCCCCGGCGGCTTCCTCGGTGTCGAGGCCTTCTTTGTGATCAGCGGATACCTGATCACGGCGCTGATGATAGGAGAGCGCGCCCGCAGCGGGCGCGTCGACATGGTGAGCTTCTGGCTCCGGCGCGCTCGTCGACTCCTGCCGGCCCTGGCGGTGTTGCTGCTGTCGGTCAGCGTCTTCGTCGCCCTGTTCGTGCCGGAGCAACTGGTTCGTGTCCGCGAGGAAGTAGTCGCTGCGTGTGGTTACGTCACCAACTGGTACCTGGTCGTCCGTGACGTCTCGTATTTCGAGTCCTTCGCGCGGCCTTCGCCGCTGCTGCACCTCTGGTCTCTGGCAATCGAGGAGCAGTTCTACCTGGTCTGGCCCCTGGCCTTTTGGGGTGGCATGCGAGCCCTGGGGCAGCGGTCGTTCTCGGTCGCCGTGCTGGTCGGCGCGGTGGCCTCCCTGGTGCTGATGGCGCTGCTGTTTGAGCCCTACACCGACCCATCACGGGTCTACTACGGTACGGACACGCGCGCTTCGGGATTGTTGATCGGCGTGCTGGGTGCGCTGTATTGGCGGCCCTGGGAAGACCAGAAGAAGGGCAGGCCGCTGGGAATGGAAGTGCTGGGCGTTGTGGGGATGCTGGCGCTGACCGGCATCGGTCTCGGCATCTCGGAGTTCAAGCCATTCCTGTACCAGGGAGGCTTTCTGCTGGTCGACCTGAGCACCCTGGCGGTGGTGGTGGTCATGGCCGACAACCGGACCCGTATTGCCGGCCTGCTTGGAATCGCTCCCATACGCTGGGTGGGGCAACGAAGCTATGGCCTGTATCTCTGGCACTGGCCGATCTTCCTGTACACCGGCTCCCACGGTGTGCTCGGTGGAACCGAGTCCTGGGGACTGTTGCCCAAGCTGCTGGTCCTGTGTGTCGTCACCGAGGTCTCGTATCGGCTGTTTGAGGTGCCCATTCGTCGCTATGGGGCCTGGCGGGCTGTCTCCGAACTGGTGAAAACAAGGGACCGAGCCGCGTGTTGGCGTGCCGCGCCCTCGCTGGTGCTCGCCTTGTTGGTCACCGGGGCCACCGTCGTCCTGGTCACCACCCCGGCCGCAGCCCCCAAGGCCGAGGCTCAAGACTCCGCCCCTGTGCTTGCCGAACCAGTGCCCGTCGAAGAACCCTTGGATGCGCCCCCGGCCCCGACCGAATCGGCCGAATCGACTGGATCGACCGAATTGGCGGACCGTGTCGCCGCGGTGAAGCGAGACGCAGCAGAGCCCCCTGTGGTCCACGAGGTCATGGTCTTGGGTGATTCGGTCATGATGGGAATACAGCGCAGACTCGCGGACCACGATCAACTGGAAGCCCAGGTGGATCTTGCCGAGAGCCGCTCGTTCTCAGCGGGCCTCTCTGTGCTCAGAGCCCTGCGCCGTGATCGAACGCTCGAGGCCCCGGTGGTGGTGATCCACCTGGGCAACAACGGCGTGATGAGAGAGGGCCAGTTCGACAACTTCATGAGAACCCTCAGGAAGCAACGCCTGGTGCTGTTCATCAATCTTCGTGTGCGACATCGACACGAGTCCATCGTCAACGAGCAGCTCCGCGAGGGAGTCAGTCGACATCCGACCGCCGAGTTGCTCGACTGGCACAGCATCAGCGAGAACAAACCCGAGTATTTCAGGAAAGACCGCACCCACCTGTCTCACGAAGGCAAAGTCGTCTTCCTCGAGGCCTTGTTGAGTCGCCTGGACGAGCTTCACTACCAGTGGCTCGCCGAGACCCAGCCCCCAGCGCCTGCGGGGGGCGCACCACTGATGGAGAAACAGGACCAGTGAACATGCCACTCCTATCCACGATGACTCGAGGCCCCCTGTTGCGGGGAACCCTGTGCGCCGCTGCGCTCGGGCTCGCACTGCTGCATGCCAGCAACGCAACCGCGGAGCCCAATGCCAGCCAGGAGGCCAGTCAGGCTGTAGCGGAGAAGCAAGCCAAAGTGGCTTTGTTCAAGGTGTACAAGGTCCAAGATACCGGTGAGGTCCCATCCGACCCGTGCACTGCGGACGCTGCCGAGTCGGTGGCGGCTCGCAGGTCCTCGTCGTTCAAGGCGTTCCAGAAAAAGAGGACTCGCTTCCAGGAACTGATGGCCAGGGAGCCGGCATCCGAGGACACCGGGTCCGAGAAGGACAACCCGATGCCCAGGGTCATTGGTGTCGCCGGTCCCTGGAAATCCGTCCCTCCGCTGGCGCTCGAGGCCCGCCCTCTCGAAGGCAATCCGGCTGCCATCGCCCGGGTGGGGCAGGTGCTCGAAAAGGCCATTCGGGGCGAGCCCGTCCGCATCTCCATTTTCGGTGATTCCCACACCTCAGGGGCCTCGTTCAGCGGCCAGATCCGAAGGGTGCTGCAGGGGCGCTATGGCGACCAGGGACACGGATTCATCATGCCGGCGGCACTCTACAAGTGGTACCGGGGCACAGACATCAACCTGTGTCGAAGCAAGGGATGGCGGGCCGATTACGTCGGCAAGCGCGGCAGCAGGAGGGACGGTCTGCTCGGTTTCGGCGGCATGTCCGTCTCCAGCAACAACCCGGCAGACTTTGGTTGGTTGCAGACCACCACGTCCGGTCCACTGGGGAGTGCAGTCTCTTTCTACGACATCTACACACTGCGCCGACCTGGAGGAGGCACGCTCCTGGCGCAGGTGGACAGTGCAACGCCGGTCAAGATCTCGACAAGTGGCAAGACCGGTCTGATGTTGTCGAGAATTGAGGTTGCCGATGGCCCCCACCGCTTGACCCTGTCGCCTGCCGGCGATGGAGAAGTTCGAATCCTGGGCGTGTCTGCCGAGCGTGACCAGGACAAGGGCGTCATCGTCGACACCATCGGCATTCGCGGCCAGCAGGCTCACCATGGGCTGAAGTGGACCGACGAAATGATGAAGCAGGGCATCGCCCAACTGTCTCCCGATCTTCTGGTGCTCCAATATGGCACCAACGAAGCCGCCGACACGAACCTGGACTTCGAGAAATACCGCACCAACCTGCGGGCTGTGATCAGTCGCTTTCAACAAGCTGTGCCGGATGCGGCCTGCTTGCTGGTCGGTCCTACAGACCGCGCCGAAAAACAGGTCAATGGCGACTACAAGGTCTGGGCATTGACCGAGCCTGTGGCCGCTGTCCAACGGGAACTCTCAACGGAGATGGGCTGTGCCTTCTGGGACTGGCAGCAGGCCAAGGGCGGCCCGGGCTCAATTGTCGCCTGGCGTTTCAACAGTCCGCGGTTGGCCGGCAAGGATACGATCCATCTCAAGACCAAGGGATACGTACTGTCAGCCAACCTGTTGGTCGAGGCGCTGTACCTGGCACGCCCAACCAATCAGTCCGAGTAAACCAGGTCACTTCGTCTTCGAGACATGAACAGGTAGGAGCTTTCAGCGGATGGGATCCATGCACAACTCTCCGAAGTCCAACAAGGACATCTTCACCGAGGTCTATGCCCAGGGTCTGTGGGGCAAGTCGGACGACGCTGGGGAGGCCTTCTTCTCAGGCGAGGGCTCGCACGATCCGGCGCTTCTCAATGCCTACGTCCAGGTTGTTGCCACCTTCCTGGGCCTGTTCGGCTCGAAGCTGGATGCGGTGGATCTGGGTTGCGGCGACTTCCACGTGGGCTCGAAGCTGAGACCGCTATGCCAGAAGTACGTCGCTTGCGACGTCGTGGCAGAGTTGATTGAGCGAAACAGGCGGACCTACCAGGATCTTGATGTGGACTTCCGGGTCGTCGATGCCGTCCAAGACGAGCTGCCGGAAGGCGATGTGATCTTCATCCGCCAGGTCCTGCAGCACCTGTCCAATGCCCAGATCGAGAATATCGTCCAGCGTCTACCTGGCAGGTACCGGGCGGTGGTCGTCAGCGAACACCTGCCCTGGCACGACTTCACTGCCAACCTCGACAAGCCGACAGGCTCGACGATCCGGGTGGGTCATCCCGACGGGGCCAGTGGGGTCGTGCTGACCGAGCCACCCTTCAACCTGTCTGTGCGGCAGGACATCCGCCTGCTGGAGTTCTTCGGCTACGGCGGCGTCATTCGAACCAACGCCTACCTACTGGGCTGACTGTGTTCGGGCCGATGTGTCGGGCGGTTCAGTAGGGGGGGCTGCCTCGACCCCAGATGCAGCGGAAGCCATGAGCAGGATTGGCCTCTGGACTGTCGTAGGGGTACCGAGCTCGGGTCCGCAGCCAGAAACTGGTTGTGTGCCAGAAGCCGCCGCCTCGAATCGTGATCTTGCCGTCTTCACTGGGCAGCTCAGGGTTGTCCCGATAGGGCTTCCCCTTTGGGTCTTTTGGCGGTGGGCCCTGGTAGGAGCCGAACCCGTCGCGGACATACTCCCAGACGTTGCCGGCCATGTCGCAGAGTCCCTGTGCCGTGTTTCCTGCCGGCTTGCTGCAGACGGGCCAGCTATGTCCTTCGGAGTAGCGATGGTCACCCAGAATCGCCAGGTCACTGGTGGGTTCGTCGTTGCCCCAGGGGTACTCGATGTCCTCGCCACCACTCCTGGCTGCATATTCCCACTGGACTTCCAGCGGGAGGTTTCCGCCCAGCCAGGCGCAGTAGGCGGCCGCATTCTTGAGCCCCATGGACACGGCTGGGTAGTTTCCCTGGGTCTCGGGGTCAAAGTTGGTCTTGGGCGCTTCTGCGTCGGTGGCCTCCACGTACGCGGCGTAGGCGGCCTGCGTGACTTCGTTGCGCAGGATCCAGAACGGTTCAATCAGAACCGGAGTCGCCGGCATCTCCAACTCCTCGGAGAAGCTGCGGTGTAGCTTGCTCTTGCCGACGGGCTCCTTGCTGCCCTGCCACCAGACCGGCCCATCGGGCCCGGAGCCGTGCATGAAGACGACGTTTCGGCTGCACTGGTTGGTGCAGGTGTCGTGTTCAATGAGGTTGCCGTCGTCGCAGCCCTCGAAGCCGTCCTCGCCCTCTGCCAGGTCCGTGCGAACAAAGCCATCACCGCAACGGGCGGGTTGGCAGGTGTTCAAGCAGGCATCGTTGTCGTCAGAGTTCCCGTCATCGCAGGCCTCGGACAGTCCCAGCAGTCCGTTGCCACAGCTCGCCGCGATGAACTGGTAGCCGCCAAAACCCAGGGCTGCAACCAGCACTGCTGCCGCGACCCGGACAATGGCCACGCGGCCAACCCGTTGCGTGCCTGGCGCTGCCGACGGCTGGGACCCGGCGTTGGAAACCTGAGCTCGAGTGGCTGCGACCACCAATTGTTCCATCTCGGCGCTGGAGAGGGATGATCCCGGGTCGCTGGACGGGCCAGACCCGAATGGCCGGTTTGCGCCCACGACGGGTGGGTCACCGAAGCCTTCTACGAGCGACGGTTCGTCGGAGTGGGTGTCGAAGGCAGTCGTCATGCCGCTGACGAAGGCGCGAGAGGGCAGGGGAGGCAGTGCCCCTACCGGGAAGTGGCTGCGGGAGTCTTCGCCCAGTTCCATGCCTTCCAGGCCGTCGAGGACCTGTTCGCAGTTGGCGAAGCGGTCTTCCACGTGGGGGGCTGTCAGCCTCTGCAACAGGGGCGTAAAGGAGGCCGGTATCTGCTCCCATGCTTCGTCCTGGATGTGTCCGTTGGCTATGCCCTCGATCTTGCCCTGGGCGGGTAGGACTCCGGCCAGGAGGGTGTAGACGGTGACACCCAGGCTGAACAGGTCGGACTGTGGCACAGGGCGGCCGGATAAGTGCTCCGGTGCCATGAAGCCGGCGGTTCCGATGGTCTGTCCAAATTCGGTGAGGGTCGGTGCGTTGGGGCTGTTGTCCCGAGCGATGCCGAAGTCCATCAGCTTGGCGACACCGCCGCGGCCGATGAGGACGTTGTCGGGCTTGATGTCCCGGTGCACGATCTCGACGGCATGGCTTGCCCTGACTCCGGCAGTGATGGCGCTGGCGTAGTAATGAACCCAGTCCAGCGGAATGTGCACCTTCTCGATTCGGCTGCGATGGATCAGTCCGTCCAGGGAGCCAAAGGGCATCCACTCGAGCAGGACATAGGGGGTGCCATCCTGCAACTCGCCGCAGTCGTAGATCTGCAGGACGTGGGGGTGGTCGACCCGTGAGGTGAGCCGCATCTCTCGCTCGAACCGCTCGACGAACATCTGTCGCCGTAGCCCGGGTGGTGCCGTACAGACCTTTACGGCTACCTTTCGCTCGAGCTTGGTGTCCAGGGCGAGGAACACGACGGCCTGGCCGCCACGTCCGGCCTGCTTCTCCAACAGAAATCGGTCGCCTTTCGGTCCTCCAAGAGACTGTCCGGGCCCGAGTGTGTCGAACGAGGTGTTGTGGGAGTCACTCATAGCGCTTGGGGACTTTCACCGGCACTGATTCTATCCCTTGCCTTCGGCGTCGCGCGAGCCTGTAGGCCTGGGGGTGCAAATGAGGGCCAGGGGTGGATGCGGCTGGCACCGAACCTGGCCGGAACGACAGCCCCCTACAGTCCGTACTTGTCGCGCAGTCCCTGCAGGGTTCCGTCCTGGCGCATTTCGCGAAGGGCGCTGTCTACCGCCGTCTTGAGCTCGTGGTTGCCCAGCTGCATGGCGATAGCGTAGCGGTCAGAGCCGAGGGAGATGCCCGGCTGAAACAGGGAGTACTCCCCGGACAACACCCGTGCATTGGCCTCGTCGGTCACGGTGAAGTCTGATTCGCCACTGCGTACGGCGTTCTCGGCCGCAGCCTTGTTCTTGTAGTTCTGAACGGCGCAGCCGATCTTCTTCAACTCGAGTTGATAGAGGTGGTTTTTGCCGACTGCGCAGGACAGGTGCTTCAAGTCACCCCGGTCTACCGTGCCCAGGGACTTGTTGGCGACAACGACGAAGGAAGACTCGATGTAGGGCAGCGAGAAGAGGTTCTCTTTTTCACGCGAGGGCTTCAGCGAGATCGCCTGGATCCCCATGTCGGCTTCGCCCCTCGCGGCGAGCCTGCGCGAACTCTTGACGGAGCGGAACGAGACGTCGTCTTTGCCGATGCGGCGCGCAATCTCCCGGGCGAGGTCGATGTCGAAACCCCACGGACTCGAGCCGGTCATGTTGTACATGGGCTCGAACTTCTTGCCCGTTGCGACGACCAGGACCGGGCTGTCCCCGCTGGCCGGACAGGCAGAGGCAGAGAGCTGCACCGGTTCTGGTGCTGCCTGCTCGACCTGCGCGGGGGGACTGGGTTCTGCCGGGTCCTTGTCAGGAGCCAGCAACGCCGCACCCACGGCTACGCCGAGGAGCCCCAGCATCACGAGCCCGATGCCAGCTCCGGATTGAGGTGCTGGCTTGTCTGGGCTGGGTGCAGCACCGGCACCCGGGTTCGACTGCACCGGCGACGGTGGTGGTGCTGCCGCTGTGGGCGTTGCCGCGGCGCCGCGGCTCAGCAGTTGGGCCTTCTGCCCCTCGAACTCCTCGGCAGAGATGTGACCGCTCTCCAGGAGCTCGGCCAGTTGCTTCAGTTCCTCGGCGATCGATGTCATCGTGTTCCTCCCAGAGTTGGTCAGCTTAACTGGTGGGAAGCGATTGGATCCAACCGGCAGGTCGGCTTCGTCGCCGATCGGAGAGAGGATGCAATTGACCAGGTCCCTGCTATTGATGGTGATGCTCGCTGCTGGCTGCGCCGAGAAGCCCGGCCCCGTTGCCGTGGAGCTGGGCACCGTCGCTCCCGAGGCGATGGAGGAACCCGAGTCGGCCCCGGTTCAGCCTGCCAGCAGCCGCCGCGAGGGTGTGATCGGCGAGGGGACCGACTATGCCAGTCCCTGGGTCGAAATGTCCGGCTCACAACCGGGCCCGGCGGTGCTCCTGGAGGCGGGGATCCACGGCTCCGAGATCGCTGGTGTGATCGCCCTGGACCGCTTGCTTCCCAGGCTCGATGTCCACAGCGGAAGAGTGGTGATTTTTCCCAGGATGAACAAGCCGGCAGTGGACGCGGTGAAGCGCTTTCTCGAGGTCGATCTCAACAAGGTCTTTCCCGGCAAGGCTGATTCTGTTCGTTACGAGGAACGGCTGGCTGCCGAGATTTTCGCCTGGGTCGGCAGCCTCGAGGTGGACGTCGTCCTCACGCTCCACGAGTCCATCTACCTGCACGATGGCAGCAACCCCAAGACCTACGGTCAGACGATTGTGTACGGCGTGAAGCCAATGCCAGCACTGGTTCAGCAGGTACTCGATCAACTCAACGAGGAGTTGTTGGATCCGCGGCACCGTTTTTATCCCAACTACGCGCCGATTCCGACCAGCTCGACCGAGCAGTTCGTCGAAAATTTCGGCGTCCAGGGTTTTTGTGCCGAGACTTATCGAGGCTTCGGCCTGGATCAGCGTGTAGCCTTGCAAGAGGAACTTGTGCTTGCCTTCCTGGACCAGGCCGGTGTGGGCTACCAACTTCGTGATCCCGAGACAGCCACGCAAGCTTCAGGCACTACAAGCAGCCCCAACAAGTAACTGGAGTCGAGAGCATGCAGGAACGAGACAGAAGACCGATGTTCGAACTCCGCAGATGGCTGCTTTTGCTGCTGGTGTCGCTCGCTTTGGGATGTGATCCTGGCTCCTGCCCGGAGGACTCGGCGGTCACCTGGGCGGACGTGGAGCCGCTGTTCAGCGAGCACTGCACTTCCTGCCATTCCTCACAGTTGACAGGGGCTGACCGCTTGGAGGCGCCGGTCGGATACGACTATGACTCCTTGGAGAATGCCCGTGCCCACCCGAACTGGACCTGGGCCGAGATCCTCTTGGGCCACATGCCTCCAGCAGGAGCCCTCGGCGAGCAGGACCAACAGATGATCAGGGAATGGTTGGCCTGTGACGGGCCGGACTAGGCAGCGGGATTGAGAAATCGGGCTGGTCTCGAGCAGCACCCCGAGGGAGCGTCATGAAGCACCACTGTCTGTTCGGCTTGTTGGCTGTTTTCGCCATGCTCCTGTCCGCCTGCGAGGAGCCGGACCCTTCCGACGACGACAGTTCCAATGAGCCTGACAATCCCCTCAGCGACGATGACGACAGCGTCGACCCGTGCGCTGGTAGCAGCGCGGGGGCGGTGATGCTGTCCGAGTCGCAACTATCCCTTGACTGGTGGCAGGGGGAGAAGCCGCCTTCCCGGCAGGTCCAACTGTCCGTCGAAGTGCCGCAGTGCGCTCACCTGGTGGCGCAGGTCTCGGCCGATTGGCTCAGCGCATCGCTGTCTGAAAACAGCCTCCAGGTGACCCTGAATGCAGGGCAGGTGGTGAGTGGCAGGCATAGCGCAGCGGTGGTGCTGTGGGATTCTGATACAGATGCCATCGCTGCCGAACTGGCGGTCGACCTGGCATCGCTGGTTCGGCCGGCACTCGAGGCCAGCCGAAACGTCCTGGTCGTCGGAGTGGACGGCCTCGATGGCGAGGAACTCAGAGACATCAGTGTGCCGGTGATGGAACGACTCATGCTGCGGGGATTCTGGTCCTATGCGGCCAGCACCCAGGTCACCGGGGCGTCCAGTTCGGGTCCCGGCTGGACCTCGATCCAGTCCGGTGTCGAGACCTCAAAGCACGGTGTTACGCACAACGGCGGCTACGACGGACGCAACACGGACTACCCCTCCTTCCTGTACCGGGCGAAGACCGAACTCGGGCTGGCGACCGCCGCATCCATCCAGTGGGGCGACATCTGGGACATCCTGGAAGAGGACGCAGCCGACGCCACCGGAAGCGGCACCATGGACGAGGTGTCCGAGACGATGAACGGTCTGCTGCGCAGTGGGCTGTACCAGGTCCATTTCGTCCACCTCGACGACGTGGATGGCGCCGGTCACAGCAATGGCTACCTGGCCACTGAAGAGGGCTACTCCGACGCGGTGCAGGAGGTCGACGGGATGATAGGGGAGATGATCGACGCCATCCTCGAGCGTCCCGACATTGAGAACGAGCACTGGTTGCTGCTGGTCACAAGCGACCACGGCGGCAATGCTGCGGGATCGCACGGCGCCATGAGCAGCGACTACCAGACCATTCCCCTGATCATCGCCGGCCCTGGCCTCGGTGCCACGCAGCTTGATCCGGGGGAAGGAACTCACATGGACATCCACCCGACGGTGGTCGACTTTCTGGGCCTCGATCCGGCTGGTTATGGGCTCGATGGCATCTCGTGGTGGGAGCGTGAGTGGGAGCGTGAGTGTGACGATGGTCTGGATGACGACGGCGATGGCCTGATCGATTGCGACGATCCGGACTGTGACATCGACGCTGCCTGCATGGAGTGCCCCGTATCGGATTTGGGTGATGCCACCGGCAGCCATGTCGTGGACCCGGTGCCGTTCAACGAGCACGCGCTGACCGGCACCTGTGGGGGCAGTGGAGCCGAGAGCAGCTATTCGTGGACCGCTCCGGCGAGTGGTCGCTACAGCTTCGATACGGTGGGCGCACACCAGGACACCGTGCTGTACGCCCTGGCCGGCGCTTGCGATGGCGAAGAGTTGGCGTGCAGCGACGATATCCCAGGACTCGGCGGCGGCCGCTCGGGCTTTTCGTTGGACGTGGTAGTGGGAGATGTCCTGGTGATCGTGGTCGACTCCCACTCCAGCTCGGTCGGTCCGAGTGTCCTTTCTGTCCACCCTTATGTCAGTGGCTGCCCAACGGTGGATCTGGGCCCGGGCACTGGTACCTGGAGTGGCAGCTTCAGCAGCTTCGACCAGGCCCACCAGGAGGCCTGCCCACCCGCGGTGGGCAACCTGCAATTTACCTGGACTGCGCCGGCCGACGGCACCTACACCTACTCTACGGCGGGATCAGATTTTGATACCGTGATCTACCTGCTGGACGAATGTGGCGGCGCCGAACTGGGCTGCAACGACGATTCGGGTGGGCTGCAATCCGAGCTGAGCTTCGCCGCCCTCGCCGGCGAAGAGTTTATTGTCGGGCTCGGTGGATTCGACACCTCCGAGGGGGACTACGTGATCACGATCGAGTGAGCACAGAAAACGAGACTCCGCGAGGCTTGGTGGCGGCCTGGCCCCGGCCTGGAACGGCTGCTGCGTAACCGCAGACCTATCCGCCTGAAACGAGGTAGGCTCTCCACTGGAGATTGTGATGAAGTTGGCAAAGCGTGGATCGGTTCTGGCCTGGATGCTGGCCCTGGCAATGGGATGTGCCTCGGGAGCCAGCAACTTCGACTTTGACGGCGATGGAACCTCCGACGACCGGGACTGCGCGCCGGACAACGCCGAGGTCCATCCCGGTGCCGATGAGATCTGCGATGGCCTCGACAACAACTGCGATGGCGTGGTCGACGAGGACGCCTGCGCCTCCGGTGATGACGACGACACCACA
>CAZBDA010000035.1:16813-40627 GCA_964490445.1 uncultured Rickettsiales bacterium
GGGGACGACGACACCACAGGGGACGACGACACCACAGGGGACGACGACACCACAGGGGACGACGACACCACAGCAGGCCCCTTCACTGGTGCTGTAGCCACCGGACCCCAGGTGTTCTCTACAAGCAGCGTCGACTATGTCTCGGTGGCTTCCTTCGGCTTAACAGACCCCGCCGGCCGTGCGGCCGTGATTTACCAGGATCAGCATGACTCCATGATCGGCAAGGTCGTGGCGTATGACCATGACGGCGCCCTGGCGTGGTCGCCTCAAGCGCTCGCTGAGTCGTCCGGAGCCGCCGTAGCGATCGCCTCCTCGGCCGCGGCTACGCTGACCAATGGCAACGTGGCCGTAGCCTTTCAGGAGCATGGGAGCTTAGACGCTCGGTTCGTGGTGTTCGATCGGGATGGCACCCGCCTGGGTGCTCCTGAAGGGCAGATGATCACCATCCAGGCCCTGCCTTTCGCTGTTGCTGGCGCGGCCAACGGCGACCTGATGGTGGCCTATTACGCTGCCTCTGGTCCTCGGCTTGCCCGGATCACTCCGGGTGGGAGCGGGCCCCCTGTTGCCGACTTCCTGATCAACTCAACAGCAGTCGTGCTCGATATGAGTGTCACCACCCTGCACGGCGGGAGCCACGCTGCCGTGGTCTGGGTCGAGCAGCACGGACCCTCAAACAACCAAGCCTGGTACGCCATCTACGACACCGATGGCAGCTCCTCTCCGCTCGCTGGTGGCTTTGTAAGCGAAGGCTCCGGTGAGTCGGTGGCGATAGCTGCCTTCGACGACAACCGGTTCCTGGTCACCTTCGGTAGCAGCGCATTGCCGGGCAGCTTTGGTATCGGTCCGGCCGTCTACTACGTCATTCAGCATGATGAGGGCTGGACTTTTGCCAATCCCATCTGGTGGGAAGAGTTTGCAGCGGGCACATGGCCCAGCGAACTTTCGGCAACCAGGACTCACGATGGCCAGGTGATGGTGGTCTACAAGGAGTCCACCGACACAGGCAAGTTGCTCGTCATTACTCCCGACAACGGGCCGACCATGGGTGCCACGTTCCAGTCACCCAATGGCATCACTCGACAAACCTCTTGCGCAGAGCTCAGTACCGGTGAGGCCATTATCGGCTACGCAGACAACCCGGGCGCCGCGCCCTTCAATGGCAAGTTCGTAATCGTCAACTAAACGACTGGCTCCACACTCACCAGGAGGCCTTGTGCCTACACGTCTTATTCTCATCTTCGCGTTTCTCTTGCAGGTTGGCTGCGCCTCTGTACCGGCGGCAAAGCAGGACACGGCGCAGCTTCCCAAGGCATCCGAGCTCCAGGCTTCGGCCGCTCAGTGTGACTTTCGGGCCTTCGAGCCGCACATGACCGAAGGGCTGAGAGGGTCCTTCGGGGAAGTCCTCGAGTTCTCCGAGAGCCTGTTGGCCTACAAGGACGAATTCAGCGCCCTGGTGAAGAAGCGCTTCGGGGTCGAGCCGACCCTGGGCGAAGATGGGGAGCTGGTATTTTCGGGTCCGGCCGATCCCGAGTCGGGGCTCACACAATCCATCAAGATCTCGATGACAGCGGATTCCTCGTCTGAATGTGCGATCTTGAAGAGCTACGCGCAGGGCCACGGGTCAGCGGACTTTGCCAGCAACTGCCCCAAGCACCGAGCCGAGGGGGCCCTGCTGGGCTACCGCGCCATCGATGGCCGCTGCCGGCTGGACGCTTCGCTTCCCCACGGGATCCCATCCCACCTGTTGCACATGTTGAACATATTCGAAGCGGCCCACGGGGCGGACCTTGTCAGCCTACGGTCCTCGCAGGATCCCGACTTCAACGTGTTTGCCGCCGAGCATGGAAGCCGCGTGATGGGGATGATCCAGCTGCTGCGCAGCGAGGTCAGTGTCCTCGAGAAATTCTACGATTACCTGCAGTCCGGGAAGGCAGCCAAAGGGGAGCTGGAGATGGGCGTCTGGCCGTCCGAGAAGTTGGACCAGGCGATCGCAAAATCGAAGGCGATCCTCAAGGAGACAGGGGAGCCGTTCGACGCAATCATCCCCGAGTTCAATAGTCTCCGGGTCCAGGTTCGTGACGACGAGGGCAGCATCACCGCAGGACTGACGGACGTTGACCTGGTGCGCCTGTTGGCCTGGGAGGGAAGTCTCTTCGCAGCCGCCGATCCAGCGTCTTCCTGGATGGACTACTTCCTGGCCAACGACCTGGCTCGGCGACTCGACGCCTCGCACTTCGCCCTTGTCACCCAGGTCCGCGAGGGACTCGCCCGGGCCAAGGCGGCGAAGTAGTTCGGCCTGCCCCCGGTGGCAATCGGCTGAAGGAGGTCCCGGGTGCTGGTTTCTAGTCGGACCCGCTGCTGGCAGCCAGAGACCAGCCTGTTTCGGATTGTACGAAGACCCGGGTCGACCAGTAGCGTTGATCGACCTTGAGGGTGCGCACGTAGGTCTTTCCGAGTTCGTCGACAAGCGTGAGCCGGACTGGCTCACGGTCTTTCTTCGCAGCCACCAGCGACAGGAAGGTCTGCAGGTCAGTGACCTTCTCGCCATCGACGGCGATGATGCGAGATACGGGGCGTACGCCGGAGCCCTTGCCCGGCGAGCCGTTGAAGTACCAGGCGACGTAGACACCAGTGCGTGGTTGACCTTGCTGTGTGGCGACCTCCCAGTGCGGGTCGTGGAGCACCAGGCCGGCCCAGAACGCGAGCCTGTCCAGGGACTGCCCGACCAGGGACAAGGTGGGAACCACGACCTGGATCTCCGCTCCGTCGCGGAGCAGGGTCAACTCCACCTGGGCTGCCTGGGATACCGCATCGAGGTGTTCGAAACGGGTCACCGTACTTCCGTTGGCGGCGAGCACGAGGTCGCCCGGGCTGAGCAGCGTTGCGGCCTGGGTGCCCGCTACGGTGCGGTCCACGGTCAGCACCCGCCGTCGCACCGGCTCTTTGCGCTCGATAGCGTCGACTCGGGTCTGCGACAATCCGCGGTCCCGGGCTGCCGTCAGCGACAACGAGGAGAACTGTGCGGCCAGGCTTCTCGGCTCTTCGCCGGCACGCATCTGCTCGAGCAGTGCTTGCACTACCCGGATCGGGATGCCCCAGTTCTCGCTGAGACGGCCGTCTTCGGACGTGTCGCGAAAGAACGTCGCCCACAGCGCATGCACGCGTCCGCGCCGGTCACACAGGACGCCGCCCGAGCTTGCATCGTTGTCGCGGGTGTGGACCACATCCACGTTGACCGCCTGGAAAGACGCCCAGTCGGGGGTGCCGATGTTGACCGGGGCGATTCTCGATACCAGCGTCTCCAGTGCTACGTAGTCGCCGTTGCTGTTGAATCCGACCTGCCAGACCTTGTCACTGGATGCCAGTTGCTTTGGGTCGAGGCGTGCTGACTTCAGCACCGTATCGCCGAGCAATGCCGGGTCGTAGCGGATCAGAGCGAGGTTGTGGATGGGGTGAACCAGCACGACCTCGGCTGCGACCCGTACAGAGCGCGCCACCGTGATCGAGATGTCGCCGACTGGCAGGGGGACGGCGTCACGGTCGGTGATCACCCACCCCCGTTCGGCGTCGACTACCAGGCCATGACCGGTGAAACGGACCCCTCCGGTACCCTCGATGTAGTTGGCAGGGAGGGTCGTCTTGACCTTGACGATCGAGGGCCCCAAGGCCTGGAGAGGAGGGGGCCCGCCTACGGAGGTGTCGGTTTTTTGCACCTCGGCGGTGGCTGCCGCGGGTGGTTCACCCGCCTCTTCGCAGGGCCAGTTGCCGCGCTCGTCCAGTCGGCAGCGCTTGAATGGAAACCAGAACCGATCGACCTGCAGGGTGCGTAGCTCGGCTGCATGTCGGTCATTGAGGGGGAAATAACGGATTGGCACACGCTCGAGGTGAGCGCGCCTCGCGAGTTCGGTGTACAGGTCGTCCAGGCTAAGGATGGGAGTGTTGCCGACGGAGCGAATGACGACGTCTGATGGGATCCCCGCGTTGCCCCAGGCGTAGCCCTTGTACACCAGCGCGACGCCCTCGGCTGGCAGGTTGTACTTGCGGGCCATCTGGTAGTTCACCTCGTGCAGCAGTCCAGCGCCAAACTCGACGAAGCTGGTTGGCATGAGGCTGTGCAGGTCATCGACGGTGAGCTCGATTTCGTGCCGGGTTCCACCGCGTTCCAACAGTATCGAGACCTTCTTGCCTACGTGAGCATCGAGGATGCCCTCCAGGGGTGCGAAGGATGCAATCGGAGTCTTGTTGACCTCGATTAGGATGTCGCCGGGTAGTACGGTGCCATCGGCGGGTCCGCCCGGAACGACCTGCTCGACCACCAGCAGCCCACGACCTGCAGGAAAGCGCTGTCGCGCCTGCTGTTGCGCCCCTTCGCTCAGGCCCAGGCGGACGAGCTCGTCGTACGGCGTGTGCTGAAACACCGCCTGCAGGGTGCCGCGGGTGACCACCTGGCCCTCCTGGATGAGCCGTAGGGCCCGCACCACCCGGTCAAGGGGGAGGAAGAACGATGAACTTGCCCGGTCGCTTGCGGTCCCGGCGTTGAGAGCCAGCACCTGTCCCTTCACGTTGATCACCGGTGAACCCGAGGAGCCACCCGACGTGCCCGCTGCTGCCTGGATGTAGAAGGTGTTGAAGTCGGTGTAGCCGCTATAGGACGGAGCCTCCCGGTCGAGTCGGGCCAGGGTGCCATCGAGGATCATGATCTTCTCACCGTCGTCGTTGCCGATAATGCGGATGTCGGCGCCCACCTTTGCCGCCTCTGGCACCAGCGGCAGCGCCGGGGGCTGTAGGTACTTCAGAGCCGCCGGGTCGAATCGGTAAAACCCGAAGTCGTGGACCGGATCTCGGTAGACGGCCTCCAGCGGCACCTCTTCGTCGTTGACGAAGACCGCTTCGGTGACGACTGGTCCGGCGGAGACCAGGTGGCGGTTGGTCAGGATCAGGCCCTGCTCTACGTCGACGACAAAGCCGGTGCCGACGCTGTTGCCCGGGTAGTCCATCTCGAAGTAGCGGGTCTCGTTCACCTGCAGGCTGACGACGCTCGGGATGACTCGCTCGAGAACCTCGTTCCACGAATCTGCTGCTGTCGCTGCGTGGCTTGCGGGCACGGCAGTCAGTAGGGTCGCGAAGAGGGTGAAGGCAGCCGGTGCTCTTGGCATGGTGGTCTCGCTCAGATCGTGCGGTTCGTGAGAGATGTTATCGAACCTGTAAACCCCCCGTTGCCGTCGTCGCATTCCCGAGTCCTGTACGATTCTTCCGGGTCGAAGCCTGGTCCTTCGAGGGCGGTTCCTCGAGGGGGCAGGCGGAGTGCCCGCGGAGTGTCGCTAGGAATGACTCGCAAACCAGCGAACCGAGCCGCGGCCAGGGTCCTGGATGGCTTTTTTGGTTCCGTCTCTTCTCTGGGCCGGGCCCTGCCAGGCGCGGGCCTGTCCCGCCACGACGTCGAGTGCGTTGCCGACATCTCGTACGGGCCCCACGGCGAAGACAATCTTCTCGACATCTACCGGCCCGTGCAGTCTTCCGCGCAACTTCCGGTGGTGCTCTACATCCATGGCGGTGGCTTCCGGGCACTGAGCAAGGAGTCCCATTGGCTCATGGGCCTGGTGTTTGCCAGGCGTGGCTATCTCGTGCTCAACATCAACTACCGCCTGGGGCCAGTGCACCCCTATCCGGCGGCAATCGAGGATGCCTGTGCCGCTTGGCTGTGGGCCCTCGACAAGGTCGCCGAGCACGGCGGCGATCCGGGCCGAATGGTCATCGCCGGAGAGTCCGCCGGCGCCAACCTCGCAATGGCTCTGACCATCGCCTGTTGCTACCCGCGTGCCGAGCCCTGGGCGCAGGCGGTCTTTGATGCCGGCGTGGTACCGAGGGCGATAGCTCCGGTGTGCGGAGTGTTCCAGGTGTCCGACCCTGGTCGCTACCGACGGGCAGGCCTCACGGGTCCTTTCAGCCAGGCGGTGCTCGACGATTGTGTGGATTGCTACCTACCAGAGGCCGCACAGCGCGCCAATCCGGCGCTGGCTGATCCGGTTTGCATCATCGAGCAGGAAGCTCCCGAGCGAGCCTTGCCGCCGGCTTTCCTGGCGGTTGGTGGCTGGGACCCCCTGCGAGAGGACAACCGGCGCATGGCCCAGGCCCTCTCGGCCAGGGGAGGGGAGGTCGTCGAACGCACCTATCCCCGGCAGATTCATGCCTTCCATGCGTTTGTGTTCCGCAAGCCGGCGCGGCAGTGCTGGCGGGAGATGCTGGACTTCGTCGCTAGGTGCGTTTGACCGCCTGGGCACTGGCTGCCCCCGGTGCGTACAACGCGCTAGGCTTCCGTTCCGGAGGAGCCCTTGCCTCGTCGTTACCCACTACTGCTGCTCGCCCTGGCGCTGGTCACGTCGCCCTCGGTATCCCTCGGCGGATCACCCGTCGGGAGTGACAGCCGATCCGCCCAGGTTTCTACGCCTCGCATTCCGGTCGTACTCGTCCATGGTTTCGACGGTGGGCCTGAGGACTGGCGGGGTACTGCCGAGGTGCTGGAAGCACAGGGCTTCGATCCTCTGCTGCTGGACTGGGGGCCGGGTTCGGCCACGGGGGCGGCTGAGGTGGCGAACACCGTGCTCGCACCTGCCGTCGAGGGGGTCCTTCAGTCCGCAGGCTATGTGCCTGGGGACAGCTTTCACCTGGTCGGACATTCCCTGGGCGGCCTGCTTGCCCGCGTCCTGATCGAATGGCCGGGCTCAGCCGTGACCCTGGCACCCCGTGTCCGATCTCTCGTCATGATCAGCACACCCAACCAGGGTGCCCGTACCGGCCTGGCGAGGGCAGCCTGCCACCTGTACCACGAGCCCCGTTGGCGGCCCCTGGCCTGCGACATGGTCGAGGGTTCTACCTTCCTAGAGACTCTCGGTAGTGCTCGGCCGGAGGATGTCGAGATCCCGTACCTGTCCATTGGCGCCGAGGCGGCTGCCGTGTTGTTTCCTGCTCCGCCTTATGACGGGGACGGCGATGGACGCAGTGCTGGTCATGACAACGCCGTGATGGCTGAGGCTTCGTACCTGGCTGGCGCCCCTTTTGTGACCTGGAGGGGACGTCGCCGGGCCAGCCACCACCGGGTGCTGTGCTCTTCGGTCGTTAACGGTTGGATCGCCGACTTCCTGCGAGACGGAACCGTGCCTGCGCCGCCTCCCGGAAGGTTGGCGAGCGAAGACAGTTGCCACGGTGTCTCGAAGAAAGCCTGGCTGCGGGCCCGCGCCACGGTGGGAGAGGGCCGGTGATCTGGTGACGATGACCGTGGCCCTTGTCGGCGTCGTGCTGTTCCTGGTGCTGGTGGTGGTGGCCTTGCTGGTCGCTGCTATCTGCTACCCACGCTTCGCTCCGCGGGCCGATGCCGGCCGCTTTCCTGCCGTCAGTTGTGCCGCTGATGCCGAGGCACTGGCCGCGCAGTTGCTGGCGCAGATGTCGTTGCGCGAAAAGCTCGACCAGCTGTCCGGAGACGTTCCGCTGCGTCGCTTCGGTCTGCGTTACGCGGTCGGTTTGCTCAGTCGCTTCGGCGTGCCTCTCATCTACAGCGGTCGCAACGACCGACTGGGGATCCCACCGCTGGCGTTCTCTGACGGGCCGCGTGGGGTGAACGTCGGTAGCGGCCGCACCGCCTTCCCGGTGACCATGGCTCGTGGAGCCAGTTGGGATCCGTTGCTGGAACGCCGGGTGGGTGAGGCCATGGGCCGCGAGATGCGCGCTGTCGGTGCCAACTACTCCGCCGCGGTGTGCGTCAACCTGCTGCGCCATCCTGGTTGGGGCCGCGCCCAGGAGACCTACGGCGAGGACAGCCATCACCTGGGCATTATGGGCACCGCGCTGACCCAGGGGATCCAGGCCCACAACGTGATGGCCTGCGTGAAGCACTTTGCCCTCAATAGCATCGAGTGCTCACGCTTCTACGTGGACGTATCGGTCGATGAACGCCGGCTTCGTGAGGTCTACCTGCCCCATTTCAAGCGCATCATCCAACTCGGCGGTGTCGCCAGCGTGATGAGTGCCTACAACCGGTTTCGCGGCGAGTTCTGCGGCCACAGTCGCTACCTGCTCACCGAGATCCTGCGCGAGGAGTGGGGCTTTTCCGGCTTTGTCACCTCGGACTGGCTGCACGGTGTGCGCGAGGCGGTGGCCGGAGTCGGAGCGGGCATGGATGTCGAGATGCCGGCGCGTGATCGCTATGGCCGTCCCCTGGAGAAGGCCGTGGCTATGGGCAGCGTGGACGAGGCAGTCATTGATCGCTCGGTACAGCGGGTGCTGGCTACCCGAATGCGTTTTGCCCTGGCTCCTGACGACCAGGACTATCCAGCCTCTCTTCTCGCCGGGCCCGAGCACGTGGCCCTGGCGCTCGAGGTAGCAGAGCAGAGCGCGGTGCTCCTCAAGAATGAGGGGGTCCTGCCCCTGGACCCGGACCGTACCAACAAGCTGGCCGTGATTGGCGCCCTGGCTACGGCGGACAACACCGGCGACCGCGGCAGCAGTAATGTTCGCGCCCCCTACGTGGTGACCCCTGCGCAGGGGCTGGCTGGCTTCCTCGGTGAGCGCGGCGGCGAGCTGCTGCTCGACGACGGCAGCGATGTTGAAGCCGCGAAGAAGCTGGCGGCCTCGGCGGATGCCGTGGTGGTCGTAGTGGGTTACACCCCGGACCAGGAGGGCGAGTACTTCGTCCTGAATCCCAACCGTCGCGAGCGGGCCTGGCGGCCCCGCTTCTTTGGCGGTGAGGGCGACCGAAGCGACCTGCGCTTGCGAGCGCAGGACCGGGAGTTGCTTGCAGCAGTTGGCAGCGTGAACCCGCGGACTGTGGTTGTGCTCATGGTGGGCAGCGCGGTCTCAGTCGCTGGCTGGGGCGAGACCGTACCGGCCATCCTGTTGCCCTTTTACAACGGCATGGAGGGCGGCACGGCGTTGGCCCGGTTGCTCTTTGGCGAGGTCTCGCCCAGTGGCAAGCTGCCCTTCACCGTGCCGTCGGACCCAGAGGACCTGCCGCCGTTCGACCCGTTTGCAGCAAGCGCTGACTACAGCGATGACCACGGCTACATCCGATTCGATAGGGGCGAGTTGGCGGTGGCCTACCCCTTCGGCCACGGTCTCAGCTACAGCCGGTTTGCCTGCAGCGATCTGGTGGTCGAAACGCCCGAGATTGGAATCGAGGAGACGCTGCGCCTGTCGGTGCTGCTGCGCAACGAGGGAAGCAGGGGTGCGGCCGAAGTGCTGCAGTTGTACGTCGGCTTCCCCTGTTCGCAGGTGGAGCGTCCCGTGCGGCTACTGCGCGGCTTCGCGAAGGTCTTCCTGGCTCCCGGGGAAGCGCGACGTGTCGCCTTCGAGGTGCCGGCAGCCGAGTTGGCCTGGTACGACCCTGAGGCCCGAGGCTGGACTGTCGAGGCGGTGCGGCACAGCCTGTTCGTGGGCAACAGCTCCCGCAGCGAAGCGATGCTGGAGGGCTCGTTCAGTGTGCGGTGAAGCTGGAAACAGGGCTCCTCTTTCAGCGCTTCGGAGCCGCGCGGTGCTGGCTGGGCACGAAACAGGCTAGTCTTGAACCAGGGACGCGACGAAGACCTCTCGTAGGGTCTTTAATGGAGGCAGCTATTTCAGACCACAAGCAAGCCGGCGGACGGATCGCTCGCCTGGGGTGCGTCGCCCTCTTTGTGTTGTTGCTGGCGGTGGTCGCGGTGGTTGCGCTGGCTGCCCGCGAGGCCTGGCTTGCCACCGAGGAAGGCTGGCATGCCACTTTCCTCACCGAGCAGGAGGTGGACCAACTGGTCGAGGACCAGAAGCTGATTGCTTCGTTCGAGATATTCGCCCCGTCCGGCTCCGAACGCGACGCCGGGGAATTGCTCAATCGTTACCTGTCCCTGACGCCCTACTGTGCCTACTGTGCCGAGTCGAACGCAGTATGTGGCTACCATCCCACCGCGGTGGATGCTGACGAGGCTCCATGGTGGGCTAGCGGGGAGCTTGCTCGAGCGATCAAGGGCAGGGGCTGGCTCGAGGAACCCAGGAAGGCGCCCCGCGGCGACATGAGCTTACTTGCTTCCCTGGCGCCTTATGACCACTGGGAACTGACGTCTTCGGGAGCTTTTGCACGCGTTCTCGAGGATTCGGCGGATGCCATTGAGGTCGAGGGCTTTCCCGGCAGCGGTGTGTTTCACACGCTGGTCAAGCTGCGGATTGCCCAGGGCCTGCGTGAGAAAAAGCCGCTGCCGGCGTTGCAAGAGGTCCGCAAGTTGAGCCAACTGATGTACAGCACGGAGCGCCTGGTCGAGGCGATGGTGGCGCTGGAATTGCTGAGTCTCGAGCGCGAGGGCTACGAGGTTGCCGTGCAGAACAAGCTCATGGACCCCGGGGATTGGACGCCTCTGCCCGAGGAGGTCAGCCGCCGGGTGATGAGACGGGTTCTTTTCAACATGAGCCGACTGATGGGCGGCTTCGCTCCCGATGATGCCTGGCAGCGGTTGGATACCCCGGATGGAGCCCTGTTCGGAGTATGCAATGCGATCAGAGACAGCTTCTTCTACCGGCGAATGCGCCGCTCGCTGCTTGTCTCTCCCTGGCCGCAGGAGAAAGACTACTCGGTCCTCGATCGTACAGCCGAGCAGGCTCTTGCATCGGACCAGTGCCGCCTGCCGCGCATTCGGCGCAACTGGTCCTCCGAACCACTGCCGGCTGCCTCGGGTCGCAACCGCAACTCCTGGCAGCGCGGCGCGACCTGGTTCCTGCGACTTCCCTACGTCCGCAGTTGGAACGTTATGGGTCCTATGACCACGCACGCAGGGACATTGCAGGCGGCTGCGCGCAACACCGAGAAGTAGCGTGCAGCTCTCGCTTGGCTCGGACTAGGCTTGCCACCTCGCACGCAGGGGCATTAGCAGGCTACGGCCAGGCAACGTAGCAGTCGATTCCCTCGGGCCATCTCGTGCCCTTGTTGGCCTTATGGGCGGACCTATCGTTGATGGGAGCCCATGTACCGCCCCATCCTGCAATTGCTACTCATCGCCGGGCTCGTGGCGATGGGACCTGGCTTTCTAACCCTGGTCCTCGTTCACGGCACTGGCTCTGGGCAGGGCACCGCCCGCGCCGCCGGAGTCGTCGTTGAAGACACCGCCAGTGATGTCTCCCCCTCTGTAGCGGCCCAGCTGGATGCGGCAGCGGCGCCAGCGGAACCTTCGTTGTTCGGCACCTGGCGCAATGTGCCCGACCTGGTTGTTTGTGAAGGCGCGCCGGTGTCTCGGCACGATGTCGAGATGGCCGTCGCCTGGTGGGAAGCGCTGGGACACCCCCTCGGCGAGGTCTACTATCCGCAGTCAAGGCGTGCCCAGTGGGTGGAGCGCATGTGTCGAGCCGATCGACCGGGCGGTCACATCGTGCTGCGGCTGGGCAGGGATGAGCAGTTTGTCGAAGAGGACAGTCTCGCCGAGACCCATATGTTCGTTTCATCGGGAGTGCGGCTGATCCAGTACGCCAAGATCTATTTCCGCGCTGACGAAGAGTTGCTGCCGCGCGTCGTCGAGCACGAGATCGGCCACGCGGTGGGGTACAAGCACATCGATGAGCTCGGTCACCTGATGCATATGAGTAACGCCAAGGGCGGTTGGAATGCGCGCGGACTGAGGCTCGTTGAGCGCCCGTCGCTCTCGGCTCAGCGCTAGGCAAGGCGCCCCCCCCCGGCAGGGAGGCTGCTAGGCTGCCTGCTTGGAGGTGGCCATGAAATCCCTACATCTTGCAGTGCTATTCGTTGCGAGCTTGCTACTTGGCAGTCTGTCGGCTTGTGTCCAGGATGACGACGACGATGTGACCACTCAGGGCGAGGTGTGCGGAGATGCCACCGACAACGATGGCGACGGGCACATCGACTGCGATGACCAGGACTGCGAGAACGACTCCGACTGCGCAGGCGATGACGATGCTGGTGACGATGACGACACCGCTGACGATGACGACTCGGCCGGCGACGACGACACTGCTGGCGACGACGACACTGCTGGCGACGATGACGACACCGCCAGCAATGGCGTCGATGATGACGGCGACGGCTTCGTCGAAGGCAGTGGCGACTGCGATGACAGTGACCCCACCGTCAACGCCGTGGCCGATGAACTTTGCGACGACATCGATCACAACTGTGACGGTGATCCCGAAGCGGGAGCCATCGATACCAGCACCTGGTACCGCGACCTTGATGGCGACGGCTTCGGCGATGACGCCGAGTCGCTGGTCGCCTGCACCGCTCCTGCGAATTACAGCGTCTACGGCGGCGACTGCAACGACGCCGACCCGGCCTTTCATCCCGGCGCTACGGAGATCGACTGTACCGACCCTGCTGACTACAACTGCGACGGACAGGTGGGCTATGCCGATGGCGACGCCGACAGCTTCCCCGCCTGCGAGGACTGCGACGACAACGATGCAGCAGTGAACAGTTCAGCGGTCGAAGTCTGCAACAGCATCGACGACGACTGCGACGGGCAGGTCGATGAGGGTGGAGCTACCGGCGAGAGTGCCTGGTACCTGGATGCCGACGGTGACGGCTACGGGCGCGACAGCATGAGCGTCCTCAGCTGTCAGCAACCGGTTGGCTACGTAGCCGACAGCAACGACTGTGATGATCTCGATCCGGGGAGCTATCCAGGCGCCACCGAAGTGTGCGATGAGGCCGACAACAACTGCGACGGAGTCGTCGACGAGGGCGCAGCCGCCCCCCCCACCTGGTTCGCCGATGCCGACGGTGACTCCTTTGGCAATGCATCAGTCTCGGTGGTCTCCTGCCTGGCTCCCTTCGGCACGGTTGCCACTTCGGGAGACTGCGACGACCTGGACGCGTTGAGCTTTCCCGGCGGCACCGAGGTTTGCGACGGTGCCGATAACAACTGCGACGGAGTCGTCGACGAGGGCGTGACCAGCACCTTCTTCGCCGACGCCGATGGCGACGGCTACGGCGATCCGGGCACTTCGGTGCAGGCATGCTTCCAACCCGGCGGAGCCAGCAGCAACAGCCTGGACTGTGACGACGGATCTCCTGCGGCGCATCCCGGCGGCATCGAGGTCTGCGATGGGGCAGACAACGACTGCGACGGCAGCGTCGACAACGGTGCCCTGGATGCCAGCACCTTCTTTGTAGACGCCGACGGCGACGGCTACGGCGATCCGAACACCGCACAGACCTCGTGTAACCCTGGGGTCGGTAGCGTTGCTAACGGCAATGACTGTGACGACACTCCCGGTACAGGCAGCGGCACGAACCCCGCAGCGACCGAGACCTGTGATTCGACTGACAACGACTGCGACGGTGCCATTGACGAAGCAGCGGTGGACGCGGGTTCCTGGTACCCGGACACCGACGGCGACGGCTATGGCGCAGCTGGAAGTGCGAGCCAACTGGCCTGTGATCAGCCCGCTGGAACCGCAAGCAACGATCTCGACTGCAATGATCTCAGCGCTGCCATCAGCCCGGTCGAGGTCGAGATCTGCGACGGGCTGGACAACAACTGCAACGCTCAGGTCGACGACGGCATTTCCTTGGGCCAGGGCCCCCTGTGTCCAGGGAGCACTTGCCTGGAGATCCTGCAGGGCACGCCCACTTCGACCGACGGCGTGTACTGGATCGATCCCGACAACTCGGGTGCTGCCTTGCAGGCTCGTTGCGACATGAGCGGCGGCGGCTACACCCTGTGCGCCAGCCTGACCAAGGGGTATGTGCCCGTTGACACCCTGTACACCTTCCCGTCCTACGCCTTCCAGGACCGTCTCAATAGCGACCAGGACTTCAGCTACGACACGGAAGCGCCTGCGAGGACCAACACCAACTGGGACAACTCCGAGAGCCTCAACTATGGCCAATTCTGCCGCCTGATGGGTGCTGGAGTCAGTGAGACCTCCCTGCAAGCCAAGATGTACAACTACCGCAATGACGGGTCGAGCATGAGGGGCGCAAACTATGACGCCATCTACAATGCGACCTTCTCCGGGAACCTGTTCCTGAATTGGTTCACCGACAGCAACGCCTCGCGTAGCTTCAACCAGAGCGGCGGCGACACCTTGCAGGTCGACAGCAATGCCAATAGCTACGGAGGGGCCTACACCACTCCGAGCGTCCGCTGGACTAACCAGCAGGGAGGGCCGTCTCCCACCAACGCCCCTCCTGCGCCCTACACGCACTCGTCCACGCCCTGGGGGACCCCCTGCACAGCCGGCAGCTCCTGTTGCATCGGCTGCACCAACGGTAGCGGCTTCTATAGGGCCCTCCCCTATGGACAGACGACCATTCTCAACGACAGTGGGCACTCTTTCTGGGGCGGGATTGCAAATCTCCCCTACGGTTGGAGCGATTGCACCAACAACGGCAACTGCGACTACCACGAGTCCGGCTACGGGGTGTGGTTGTTCTGGGTGCGGTAGAGCTCGCGAAACAAGGAGGAAGCCGATGCCGCAGATGACTGTCTTGAGAGCACTCGCTCTGGGCTCTGTCCTGTCCTCGCTGTTGCTTTCCGCCTGTGGCCAGGAGCTCTGTCCCGAAGGCCAGGCGCGGGCCAACGATGGCGTCTGTGTAGCCATTGCCGGCGACGACGACACAGTGGGCGACGACGACACAGTGGGTGACGACGACACAGCTGGCGACGACGACTCAGCTGGCGACGACGATTCCGCGGGCGATGATGACTCGGTTGACGATGACGACTCAGCCGGCGACGATGACGACTCCGATCCCCCCGGGTCCGTGGATGCCGACGGTGACGGCTACTCGCCGGGTAGTGGCGACTGCGATGACTCGGACCCCGCTGTCCACTCGTTCGCGACGGAAGTCTGTGATGGTGTCGACAATGACTGCGACAGCGAAGTGGACGAGGACGACGCAGACGACGCGACGACCTGGTACCCCGACTCCGACGGAGACGGCTTTGGTGACTCCGCGTCTCCGCTTCGCTCCTGCACCCCACAAGTAGGTCACAGCCTGTTCGGGGGAGACTGCGATGACTCTGATGCTCGCTTTCACCCGGGCGCGGTGGAAGACGACTGCAGCGATCCTGCGGACTACAACTGCGACGGCTCTACCGGCTACAGCGACGTCGACGCGGATGGTGAGGCGGCCTGTGAGGACTGTAACGACAGTGATCCAGCAATAAACAGCAGCGCGACCGAGGCCTGCGACGGCCAGGACAATGACTGTGACGGACTGATTGACGAGGCGGGCGCTGCCGGCGAGAGCAGCTGGTACTTCGACGCCGATGGCGATGGCTACGGTCGTCCTCTCCCCACCGTGCTGGCCTGCACGGCTCCACCCAGTTACGTGGCGGACGCGAATGACTGCGATGACCTGGCTGCCAGTACCTATCCCGGTGCACCCGAAGTGTGTGACGAGATCGACAACAACTGCGACGGCGTGGTCGACGAGGGGCTCGCTGCACCGAGCAACTGGTACCTCGATGCGGATGGCGACGGCTTCGGAAACTCATCGACGAGCACCGTGGCCTGCGCCGCGCCCTTTGGTGCCGTAGCTGATTCCAGTGACTGTGACGACCTGGATGCGACCGCGTTTCCTGGCGCCAGTGAGGTCTGCGACGGCGTCGACAACAACTGCGACGGTGCGGTCGACGAGGGGGTCGCGGCACCGGACACCTGGTATGTCGACGCCGACTCTGATGGTTTTGGAAATCCCGGTGTCAGCACGACGTTGTGCGCGCAGCCACTGGGCTATGTAGCCGACTCCAGCGACTGCAACGATCTCAATCCGCTCTCGTATCCCGCTGCGACGGAGATCTGCGATGGCGACGACAACAACTGCGATGGTGCCGTCGATGAGGGGGTCTCCAGCACTTTCTTCACGGACGCCGACAGCGATGGCTACGGCAACGCGGCTTCCCCGGTTCAGGCCTGTGCTCTGCCTCCTGGCGCCAGTACCACCAGCCTGGATTGCGACGACACCAACCAGCAGGTGAATCCTGGGGCCGCCGAGACCTGCGATCTCATCGACAACGATTGCGATGGAGTGGTGGATGGCGCCACCGCTACTGATGCGAGCACCTGGTATGCAGATGCCGATGGGGACAGCTATGGCGACGACAACTCGTCGCAGACCGCCTGCGATCAGCCCGTGGGCTACGTGGCGGTCGCTGGAGATTGTGATGACTCTACGGGCGGCGGTGGGGCTGCAGCCAACCCGGGGGCCGCCGAGATCTGCGACTCCATCGACAACGACTGCAACGGCACGATCGACGACGGGGCTGCCATCGGCTCTGCTCCGGCCTGCGCGTTCGGCGATTGCCCTGCAGTGCTGGCCGGCAACCCCGGCGCGCAGAACGGAAGCTACTTTATCGATCCCGACGGCAGCGGCGGCTACAACGCGTTCTGTGACTTCACTGGTGCCGGAGGTCCCTGGAGCTGGCATAGCTCCACCGAAGCCATCGCCTACTGGAGCTTCGATGGTAGTGATGTGACGGTCTCGGACGTCGGCGGCTACAGCGGCAACCTGCATGGCAATACCAACGCTTCGGGGGTGATACCGGCCACGGGTTTTGGCAACTCGCTCCAGTCGGACAACACCGACTCGGGCTACCTGGAGCTGAACTCCAGTGTGCCCATCGGCAACTCCTGGAGCATCGTGTTCTGGGGCCAGAACGACAACTGCTCGAACAATCAGATCGCCATTCTTTATGACGACAACGGCACCTACCTCGGCGATCTCCTGTACGGGGCGTCCTACGTCCGGTCCAACCATGGCACCGTGCTCGGGGGAGGCGGAAACTGCCAGTTCCAGAATGTCTGGCGTCACTTCGCCTACGTGGACACGGGGAGCCAACTGCGGGTCTGGGTGGATGGTTCGGAGTTCTCGCCAACGAGCTACAACTATGCAAACAGTGCCGGCCAGGCGATCAACCGCTTCATGAATCGCCCTGGCTTCGGCACCAATGGGCTCGGCGGCTACATGGACGATCTGGGGGTCTGGGACACGGCCCTGTCCGAGGTGGAGATCCAGCGGATCTACAACAACAGCAGCAACGGGCGCCCCATTCGCTGGCAGTAGGCAGCAGGGGACTTCGACTCCAGCCGGGGACCGTGGTTCGAGCCCCTACCAGCGCTCGTACACGTCCCACCACAGGTTCATCTTGCCCATGGCCTCGGTCTTCTCGAAGCCCTCGAGGTAGCGCAGCGCCTCTCGGGGGGAGTCCCGGGCCGTGGTCCAACGTGGATACAGGATGTAGCGGATTCGGGCCGGGATGTGTGCCTCGAAGTGCTCGCGGCTGATCTCGCGGCCTGCCAGTCGGCGGTCGAAAAGGCCGTAGTCGAAGTGGTAGAGCTTGCCGTCGGTCAGCAGGGTCGTGAGCGGATCGTAGGGCAAGTAAACCTGCTCTGGGCGCTCCTTGGCGAAGTTGTAGGCGCCGATGACAGGCCCGTAGACCTTCGCTTCGGGCATGGAGAACTGCAGTAGTGAGAAGTGCATCAGGTGGAAGCACAGGTACAGCGCGATCAGCACGGAAAGCACTCGGCCCGAGAAGTCGAACAGGGTGGCCAGGGAGCGGGTCGATCCGAACAGGAAGGCCAGCAATACCGCTGCGAAGCTCACGGTCATAATGACGATTGACGAGCGCAGTCGGCTGTCTTCGTTGGGGTCCAGGAAGGCGAAGCTGCACACCACGACAGCCAGCAGCAGGGGTGCCGATGCGACCAGGACCCCATGCAGTCGATGGCGGACCCGCTGCTCGTCCCGAGCGAGGCGTGCCAGGCCGGGGAAGGCCCTGCTTCCCAGCAGGCCGATCGCGGCCACCACCGTTGCGAAATAGAGCACCGGGCTGAAGGAGTTGGCTCGGCCTCCTTCCTTGAGGAAACCCAGGTACGACGTGGGCACCTGGAGCAATGCGATCCAGGCAAACAACAGCCAGGGATGCTCGGCGATGGAGTTCCTCCAGGATCGTTTCTCTTCGCTGCGGTGCAGGAACACAACCGCGGCCAGGGCGGCGAGGCCGAGCGGGACAATGAATGCGGTCTCTCGCAGCGATCGCAGCAATTCGATCCCGTACATGAACGGGTAGCGATCACTGCGGAAGGGGTGCTCGCTGGGCAGGGTCCAGATGTTGAAGAACATCTCTGTAGCGGGGAAAGCGAGCAGAAAGACGCCGCTGATGGAGAGTGCAAAGATCGTCAGCCGAACCAGGTAGGCGCGGCATTGCTGCCAGCCGCATGCAGCGAGCAGAAAGGTCGGCAGCGCAAGGCCCAGAGGCACCATCGTCTGCTTGCTCCACACCGCCAACACCGCGAAGGCTGCCGAGGCGCTCAGCAGCCCTTTGCCTTGTGGCTGACGTTTGATGTGCAGGTACAGGCACAGGCCGGCCGTGGTTGCGAAGCCCAGGGCGATGGGGTCGACAGGTTGAAAGAAGGCCGAGCCACGTAGCGCGAGGGAGGTCGCAGTGACCATCAGGAAAAACAGTGCCGTGTAGAACGAGGGCAGCCAGCCCCCTGGTTCCTTCGAGCGGAATGAGAACAGCAGCAGTCCCACGGGCAGGTAGAAGGCAGTGCCGCCGATCAGGGCCGTGATGATCGTTGCCTGCAGGGTGGTGCCGGCAAAGCCGACCGGGAAGTAGGCCAGCGACGACATGGGCGGGTAGATGGTGTTGAGCACCGGGCCAGAAGCAGGTCCGTAGTAGTGCGCGTAGCCTGCCAACATCGAGGCGATGGGCGTGATGCGTGGTGGGTTCCAGTAGAAGGTCGCGCCGTGCATGACGGCAGCAGCGAGGATCACCAGGGCGAGGCCCGCGAAGCCCGGGCTGGCGACCAGCAGCAATCGGTCCCATGCCGCCAGACCCGCAGAACGCCGGTGCAGCAACAGCCCACACAGGAAGGCGGCAGCCATGAACACTGCGGGGATCAATTGGAACAGTTCGGCCGTTCCACCTGCGGCGACCGCGGCTTCCGTCATGGGGACATCTCACCTTTTTCGATCAGCCACAGGACGCTGCGACGCATCCCTTCCTCGAGCGCCACGGAAGGCTGGTAGCCCAGCTCACGGCGAGCACGCTCGACAGAGCAGGCAATGGTCTTGTTCATCTCCGACAGGACGTGCACCTTCTGGTGATACAGGCCTACTGCCTGGAGCCCCCAGTCCACAGCGCCGGCCAACTCGCCGACGAAGCCTGGCAGCCGCATTCGCTTCCTGGTGACTTCGAAGCCGAGCTCGGCGAGGACATCTTCTACCGTCTCGATGATCTCGAGCATCTCGTAGGGGCGTGAATCGGCGATCCAATAGATCTGTCCCGTGGCTTCCTCGGTTGCTTCTGCACACAGGATCCCTTCGCAGAGATTGTCGACGAAGACCATTGAGCGCCGGTTGCGGCCATCCCCGAGAATGGGAAACGAGCCCTTCTGAATCATCTTGAAGAACTGGGTCTGGCGGGGCGGCTGTCCGGGCCCATAGAACCAGGGGGGCCTCAAGATCACAGTTTCGAGGTCTCCGCGAGCACTGGCTTCAAGCACCAACTCTTCGCCGAGTCTTTTCGAGCGGCCGTAGTGGCGGTAGGGCCGGTAGGGGCTCTGTTCGTCGAACAGGTGGTCGTGAGAGGGGTTGTTGCCGAGTGGCGAGTTCGATGAGATGTGCACCATGCGCCGGGCCTGTGCTGCGACTGCCGCCGCAATGACGTTGCGTGTCCCCTCGACATTGACCCGGTACAGGTCGTTGGTCCGTAGGCGAGGGTGGATGAGGCCGCCACAATGAAACAGCGTCGCACCTCGGGCGTCGTCGCCGTCGAACAGCGCCGCCAGGCTTGTCGGCTCAGCCAGGTCGCCCTCGACCACTTCGGCGCCGGCCTCTTGCAGGGCATCACAAGGTTGGCCTGGCAGGACCAGGGCGCGGATCAGTCGGTCGCTGTTGTGGTCGGCCAGTGCGCGCACGAGCCGATGCCCAAGCCAGCCGGCTGCTCCCGTTACCAGGGCTGTTGCCATGTGGCTCACCTCGTCGCCGCGAACCGGTCGGCGTTCCTCTTGGCGAGTGCCATGATTGTGCCTTGTGGATTCACACCTGGAGAGTCGGGCAGGATGCTGCCGTCGTTCACCCACAGGTTGTGCCAACCGTGCACCTTGCCGAATGAGTCCGTCGTGCTTCGTTCGGTCTCTCCCGCCGGGCAGGAGCAGAACGCGTGAACCGTGGTCAGGGTGAGGCGCGAGCCGGGCAGGGGCTCATTCAGCCAGCGACTGGCCTGGTCGTCTCCCTTGATGGGGTCGAGGCCCTGGACGGCTGGATACACAGCCTCGGCTCCCGCCGCCAGCAGCAGCTTCGAGAGGTGGGCGAGACCCTGGCTCAGGTGCTGCAGGTCCTGTGCTGAGACGTCGTAGCGAATGCTGGTCGACCGGTTGCCGAGCAGGGAGGAACGGATCCGTCCCCGGCCGTTGCCTCGAACGGCGACATAGTAGGTTGCCATTCGGTGCGAACTTTCCATCAGCGAGCAATTGTCCTGCCAGTTCTCAGCGAGCGTTGTCGCAAGGTGCCCCGGCGAGTAGAAGGCGCCCCCTAGCGTGATTTCAGGTTTGAACTCGCTGACCTGGATCAGCGGCAGCACGCTGTCCTGGGCATTGACGGGCTCGGCAAATCGCGCGGCGACCTTGAGCATCGGGTGGATGCGGAAGGTCTCTCCGGCGTAGCGACCAATCCCACTTCGCCGTAGCAAGGCAGCACTTTCTGCAGGGCCGGCGCAGACGAAGATGTTCTCGGCCTGCATTGTGACCAGCTGTTCCGTGCCGTCTTCTTTGCGGTGTATTGCGGTGATGCCGCGCACCCTCTGGCCCTGCTTGAGCAGGGTCAGCACCCGGCAGTTGGTCATAATCTGCGCCCCGGCCTGCTCCGCCTTTGGCAGAAAGGTCGTGCTCATGGAGCGTTTCGCGCCGGTCGGGCAGCCGCTGGCGCAGGTGTTGTTGCTGCGGCACGACGAGGCTACCCGGTGCACCTCGGCGTGTTTCCAACCCAGAGCTTCGGCCCCGTCGGAGAGGATCTGAGTGCTTCGGGGCCATTTGCGTGGATAGGGGCCGACATCGAGCTCTGCTTCACACCACTGCAGGTGCGGAGTGAGCTCATCGAGGGATGTCTCGCGCAGTCCGTCGCGCTGTGCCCACCGTTCCAGCACTTCGCCAGGAGTGCGATGCCAGAAGCCGCTGTTGACCTCGGTTCCTCCCCCCAGACAGCGCCCTTCTGCGAAGCCGATCGGCACCTTGCCCAGGATGGGGTTCATGCCATTGCGGCGATAGAAGGTGCGCAGTCCCTTGGGAGGGCTCGTGCCGTAGTCAGAAGGCTGTGGCCGCTGTCCCTCTTCGATGACCAGGACCTGCACGCCTGCTTCGGCGAGTCTGCGTGCAGTCACGCTGCCTCCCGCCCCCGAACCGATGATCAGGGCCTCGACGGAAGAGCTCATCGGGCTCGACTCTCGCCGTGTACACGGTTGTGCTCGTAGACGAAGAACAGGGTGTTGAACCGCAGCAGGCGAATGATTCCGCGAACGGCGAAGTTGCTATGGCTCCACTTCTCGACTCGCGCGCGCCGTTGTTCTCGGGGGAGCCCGGCAAAGGGGTGCAGGGCACTGACAAGGCAGGTGGTTGCGAGGAATAGCAGGCCGCAGCGGAACGCCTCGCGGAATGGACTGGGCAGGTGTCCGACCTGCTCCGCGACGAAGGTCGAGGTCTCGGCGACGAGTTGCTCGTGCCCTTCTGTGGAGGCCAGTTCCGTGGGGATCAAGGCCTCGACCAGAGCCGTGAGAAAGGCCTCCGGCCTGATCTCGGCTGGGGTGCCGGACGAAGCGGCGGAGACGATGGTGATCTCGTGGGGGCCGGCCTCGAGGATGCTGCCCGGAAGGGGATGGCCTGCTCGAGAAGTCGAGCCCAGGGTCATGCCGTAGCTGAGGATGATGCCGAAGCCCCACAGTGTGATCGGGATGTAGAAGGCGAGGTGGACGACCAGTGCGAAGCCCAGTGCGGAAGCCCCGGTGATTCCGAGGATGGCCAGCGCCTGGATGCAGAAGAAATGGAAGGTCCCGATGTAGCCGGGGCTGGAAGGGACGAGGATGCCCAGGTTGGTCGCCGCCATGACGAGCACCGCAACGAAGGGGTCGAGGCCAAAGCCGAATGCCGGCAGTAGAAAGAAGAACAAGCCCGCCTCCAGCAGCCAGACCACGACGCTGGCGAGGAGTACGATGGCGGCTTCTCGGCTGCGACCGAGTTGCTCGATTCCGCGCGCCGAAGAGAGGGCGAAGCTCATCGCCGCGGTGTGTGAGTCGGGGCCGAAGATTCCGGCGATCCGGGCGACCATCGTCGCGGTGCTCACGGGAGCCCAGAGCAATGCGAAGATTGCGGCAAGGGCGATCCCGAAGATGACGGCGGCGACGACCGCCATGCCCGTGACAGCGCTCGTTGTGGCGGTCAACAGCGCCGAAATCAACAAGAAGAGCAGGATCGTCAGGCCGTCGATGACCCGCTCGAGGAAGGTCAGAGACAGGCCCGTTGCGTAGGGAACCTGGGCCCGTTCAGCCAACATTCCGGCGCGCGCGAACTCGCCCGCTCGTGCAGGAGCGATGTTGTTGACGGCGTAGCCCAGGACGACCGCGCTCGTCGCTGTCGATAGGGAAAGCTCTGCCTCGTGCCTGACCAGGCGTGCCGTTCGGAAGCCCCGGACCACGTGACCAGCGAGATAGCAGAGGATTCCGAGCGGCAGCCAGGGAAGCAACTGGGCACTTGCCAGCGCGCGGCCCAACTCGTCAAGGTCCAGGCCCCGCAGCGCGAGGATCATGAACAGTACGCTGATCGCGAAGCCGCCGACGGTGAACCACAGCCGCCGGGATCCTGGAGATCCGGGCAGACTGGAACTCTGGGGGCGCTCAAGAGTCGTCATCTACGCAACGGTTCTCTTTGCCCGGCTTGTTGAGAGGAACTCCGGGCGCCGCGGCCGGCGCACCGCGCTCTAGAAATAGCTTCCGCCGCCCTGGCAGGTGCCGTCCGAGGAGCACAGGCAGGAGTAGGCGGTCCCGGCCGAGCTTAGGCAACAGACCAGGGTGCCGCTGGGGACTGAGTAGCCCGAAGAGCAGGCGCCGCCGCAGGGTGGCGAACAGTTCGACCCGCCTCCGCCTGACTCGCAGGCGTCTCCGGTGCCGTCGCCGTCGCTATCCAGCTGGCTTGGGTTGGCATCGCTCGGGCAGTTGTCGCTGTCGTCACAGACGCCGTCAGTGTCCGTGTCACCGCTGCTGTCGGCGCCGGTGCATGCGTCGCTGTCATCACAGACGCCGTCATTGTCGCTGTCGCCGGTGCTGTCGTTGCCGGTACAGGCATCGCTGTCGTCGCAGACGCCATCGCCATCGCTGTCACCACTGGCATACGCGCCGGAGCACAGGTCGCTGTCGTCGCAGACGCCGTCATTGTCGCTATCGCCGCTGGCATCTGCGCCGGTGCACAGGTCGCTGTCGTCGCAGACGCCATCGCCATCACTGTCGCCGGTGGCGGAGTTGGGGCAGGCGTCGCATGCATCTCCCTGTGCGTCGCCGTCGCTGTTCTCCTGACCTGGGTTGGCAAGCCCCGGACAGTTGTCTGTTGCGTCGTCTACACCGTCGCCATCAGAGTCGGTGTCTGCGAAGTCCGGGATTCCGTCGCCATCGCTGTCGCCCGTGCCCTCCTCGCTATCGGGGATTCCGTCGCCATCGTAATCGGCATCCAACTCGTCGAGGACGCCGTCGCCATCGCTGTCGTCGTCGAGATAGTTGGGGATTCCGTCGCCGTCGATGTCGCCGTCTCCCTCGTCACTATCGAGGATTCCGTCCGCGTCGCTCTCGGCGGAGCGGA